>NZ_FUGE01000152.1 GCF_900162825.1 Psychrobacter piechaudii | reverse complement strand
GGGCTATTATCATTAGGCTCAAACAATTGATTCTTGCCTTGTTCATACTCAGGTTTTGGGTTAAAGTTTCACTAAGTCTGTTAAAGTTTGGCATGGTCTATTCGTCTTAAAAATTACTATTATGCCTTTGCTTTAACAGACTTTTTTGTTTTTTTTGTCGTGTGCAGAGATGTTTAGCTATCAATAAGCTGGGTAGGGCATTGACTTTCATATTGTCGATAAAAAACTCTGGATCCAGTTGTTTGACTGCTTTTTCGGGTTGATGACTGCCGTTGTGTAGCAGTCCAACCGCATTGATGGCCCAGTCGATATGATCAACGTGTTCGCTAATTTGCTCGATGGCTTGTTTTATACTTGGCTCAGAAGTCACATCCATCGCCAACCAGACAACTTTATCTTTAGTATCAGTATTTTCGGTATCGGTAGCTCTAGTATCTGTAGCTTTAGTGTCAGGCTCTTTGACGTCAGGATCTTCAGTATAAGGATGGTTGGTGATGGGTTGACGACGATGATAAGTGGCAAATATTTGCTCAACCTTATTATCCTCAAGCATTCGTTCAATCAACGCTTTGCCTATACCACTGGTGCCACCGATGAGTAAGACTTTTTTATTAGGTTTCATGGGACTCCATATAGGTGGCTTCATCTAAATGCTATTGAACTATCTGTTTTAAATAGTTACAAAGGAAATAGATGTATTATTGAATAGTTATTTATTAAATGTTTAGATTAATTAAATATTTTTTAGGTTTAGCATCTATAATTTCATTAAAAAGGAACTAATAATGAGTCAACATGAAAAACTAAATTATGTTGAGTTTGGCGCAACAGACTTATCCGCAACCAAAGCTTTCTTTAATGCCGTCTTTGGTTGGACATTTACCGACTATGGTGACCAATATATAGCGTTTGAAAATCAGGGTTTAGACGGCGGTTTTTACCAGTCGGATAAAGTAAGTACCGTCATAAATGGGGGTGCTTTGCTTGTCTTTTATAGTGATAGCTTGGCAACGACTTACGATAAGGTAGTGCATAATAATGGCACCATCGTTCGAGATACCTTTAAATTTCCTGGCGGCTATCGCTTTCACTTTACTGAACCAAGTGGCAATGAATTTTCGGTTTGGTCTAAGATCAATAGCTAATCAAGCCAACAGCTAGTCAAAAACTAAGGCTCTTAAATAACTAGCTTGGCTAAGGTCTATGCTGCCTCTACCTGCCCGTCATGAATGGTAATAACCTGATCGGCATGTTCCGTTAACGCAGGGTCGTGAGTAACAACCACTAAGGCCGTGCCAGATTGCTGCTGTAGCTCAAGCAATAAGTTCATGACTTGCTGCGCATTTTGCTCATCCAAATTACCAGTAGGTTCATCGGCAAAGATGATTTTAGGACGAGCCACTAATGCCCGAGCCAGTGCGGTGCGCTGTTGTTCACCACCAGAGAGTTGATGCGGTAGGCTATCACGGCGATGGGTTAACCCAACAGCCACTAACAGCTGTTCAACTCTATCTGGGTCAGGCTGACGAGCAATATCCAACGGGAAAGCGATATTTTCAGCCACAGTCAACGTCGGCAACAGATGAAATGACTGAAACACAAAGCCCATATCCTGCTGACGCTTTTGAGCTAGCTCATCTTCAGACAGTTGGGTTAAATTTTGACCATCAAGCCATACTTCACCACTATCCGGATAATCGAGACCTGCCAATAGGCCCAGTAACGTAGATTTACCGGACCCCGATTTGCCCATTATTACCGCAAACTCACTAGCATTAATGGTGACATTAATGCCTTTGATGATATCGGTTTTGGTATCGCCAATCATTACGCTTTTGCTGAGATTTTTGGCTCGTAATAGAGCTGATGAGTCAGCTGAGTTATGTGTCATTTGCAAAGTTTCTTCTAGTTGTGTTGGAGATGGTTTCTAATATCATCCCTACTATTATTGCGTGTCGTCTTTAGTGGCTATCTTAATAGATTATTGCCAGCTATCTGGCTTTGAAAGCCTAAATTGAAGACTTAAGGTAAAAGCTTAGATTCAATGCTTATGGCCTTATGGCTTCGGTTCATGGTCATAAGTCTGACCTTGTCTAAAAGGCTGTTTATTAATCTCACTAATCTCTTGCTGTAATTGTCTGTGTCTAAGCTTTAAATCTTCTGACATTTTTTGAGGTAACTCGTTTAGTTTCTTAAGTTTGAAGGCCATGTAAAGACTAAAGATACCCGTAGTGATAAATGCCAAGCCTGTCCAAATAACGATAGTCATACCTGCAAAAGCGGGATTCCAAATCATTATAATAGAGAAGATTAGGCCAATAACACCCAGTGCCATTAACGCACCCCAATCGCCAATCCCATAATCTTTTAAGTCTAAAGAGAAACTAAGGGCACTGATAGAGCGGAATAAAATTAAGAAGCCGACATAGAAGGTCAAAGTGGCCATCGACACTGCGGGGTTAGATAATAATAGCCCACCGATGACAGTCGTCAAAATACCAAAGGCCAGCACCCAGCCCCAGTTGTCCATTTCATTTCTATTGGTCAAAGAGAAAACAATCTCTGAGATACCAGAGAACAAGAAAGACAAGCTAAAAAGGATAGAGAGCGCCACATAGGAGGTGGCCGGAGAAGCGAAGGTGTAAATACCGACCACGATAAATATAGAGCCGACAATAGCGGGAATATACCAATGTTTAATGGTGTCATTAAAGGTTTTGAATATACTTTTTCTCATAATAGACCTCTTATTGTGGTTTTAAGTGAGTTGTATTTTTTTATAAAATAGAATCATTGTTTTGGATCTCTGTACACGACAAAAACAAAAAAGCTGACTAAGGACAAGGCATAATAGTAATTTTTCTGACGAACCACACTATGCCAAACCTTAATCAGCTCATAAATATATTATCGCAAAACCTAACCATGAACAAGGCAAGATTGACGTGTTTAGCCTTAATTACTCTAGCGATAATACAAGTACAAAGTAGTAACCTCAAACAAATAGCAAGAGGATTTGTCAAAGGCAGGACAAACAGTAATTACAGACGGCTACAACGCTTCTTTGC
>NZ_FUGE01000151.1 GCF_900162825.1 Psychrobacter piechaudii | reverse complement strand
AAGGAAAGTTGTTTGTTATTCCTGAACGTAGAAAGCGATCTTGCCCGAGGGTGGTTAAGGGAAAACCACAAAAATATCCCAAAAAAAATACCAGTCAGCCTTAACTGACTGGCATTAAACCAATTGGTTGGGCTTTTTGCTGTTATAAAACTATGTTCTATGGAGGTACTATGATGCCATAGAAGTATCAGGCGTTAGGCCACATTTTCTACAGCAAGCTGACGCAGCACATAATGTAATACGCCGCCATGACGTACATATTCGCGCTCTTTTGGCGTTTGCAGCATTACATTCACTTCAAAGCTCTCTGTACTGCCATCAGCACGTGTCGCAGTGACTGTCGCCGTTTTGCTTTCGCCGTTTTCAAGACCCGTAATGCTTAGCACTTCTGAGCCGTCTAGGTTATAGGTCTCTGCATTTTCGCCTTTTTTGAAGGTTAATGGCAAGACACCCATACCAACTAAGTTAGAACGGTGAATACGCTCAAAGGAGCTGGTCAATACCGCTTTGACACCCAGTAGGATAGTACCTTTGGCTGCCCAGTCACGGCTTGAGCCTGACCCATATTCTTCGCCACCGAGTACCACCAGGGTACGCTGGTCTTGTTTATACTTCATTGCAGCATCATAGATGGCCATTTCCTCACCTTCTTGCAAGGTCGCTTTATCACCGCTGAAGTAATACGTATAGCCACCTTCTTTACCACCCATCATTTTGTTTTTGATACGGATGTTGGCAAAAGTACCGCGGGTCATGATCGCATCATTACCACGGCGTGAGCCATAACTGTTAAAGTCTTCTTGCATTACTCCGCGTTCTTGCAAGTATTTACCCGCTGGTGAATCAGGAGCAATATTACCGGCAGGAGAGATGTGGTCGGTGGTAATTGAGTCACCAAATAAGCCTAAAATACGGGCGTTTTCAATATCTTTAATGCCTTCTGGTTCCATGGTCATGTCATCAAAGAAAGGTGGGTTTTTGATGTAAGTTGACGCTTCACTCCATGGATAGAGTTGGCTATCTGCTGAGCTAATAGCATTCCACGCTGCGCTACCGTCAAACACTTTACCGTAGTTTTTGCGGAACATATCGGCATCGATGTTATTGGCAATCAGCTCATTAATCTCTTCCGACGTAGGCCAGATGTCTTTTAAGAACACATCATTACCTTCTGGGTCTTGGCCGATAGGATCTTTGGTTAAGTCAATATTTACAGTACCAGCAAGGGCATAGGCTACGACTAGCGGTGGTGACGCTAAGTAGCTCGCTTTCACATGTGAGTGAATACGACCCTCGAAGTTACGGTTACCAGATAGTACCGCAGCGGCTACTAGGTCTTTTTCTTCAATGCCTTTTTGGACAGACTCTAATAAAGGACCTGAGTTACCAATACAGGTGGTACATCCATAACCCACTAAATAGAAGCCAATTTTTTCAAGCTCGTCCATTAGTTGCGATTTTTCTAAATAATCGGTCACTACTTTAGAGCCCGGTGCCAATGAGGTTTTAACCCAAGGTTTGGCCGTTAAGCCTTTGGCAGCAGCTTTTTTGGCCACTAAGCCCGCACCAATCATAACCGCAGGGTTAGAGGTGTTGGTACAAGAGGTAATGGCAGCGATAACCACAGAACCGTCATGCAGGTCATGTTCTTGATCATTAATGCTAATCGTTGAGAATACGTCAGGTTTAGCAGACAAACGATCGGCTTGCTCTTGTTCCCCGCCTTCTTGATCAAAGCGTACTTTACCTTCTATTTCTGATTTACGGTCTTTGGTCATCGCATGTAACGTTTCACCAAAACGGGCATGCATATCAGATAAATTAATGCGCTGCTGTGGTAAGTTTGGACCGGCTAGAGCAGGCTGTACAGAGGATAAATCTAAATGCAGATTGCTAGAGTAAGTGGCAGCTGGGGTATTACTATCGTGCCATAATCCTTGCGCTTTGGCATATTTTTCAACCAATTCAATTTGGGCTTCATCACGGCCTGACAGACGCAGATAATCAATTGCCATCTGGTCAATCGGGAAGATACCACAGGTTGCGCCATATTCAGGTGACATGTTGGCAATCGTCGCACGATCCGCCAATGGCATATTGTGTAGTCCTTCACCATAGAACTCAACGAACTTACCGACCACACCGTGAGCGCGTAGCATTTCAACCACACGTAATACTAGGTCAGTTGCGGTCACACCTTCTTGTAGCTTACCCGTCATTTCAAAGCCGACCACTTGGGGGATAAGCATGGATGAAGGCTGACCCAGCATAGCGGCTTCGGCTTCAATACCGCCCACACCCCAACCTAGCACACCAATACCATTAATCATGGTGGTGTGGCTGTCCGTACCGAATACGGTATCAGGATAAGCGGTTAATTCGCCATTTTGCTCACTGGCCATGACCACACGCGCCAAATATTCTAAGTTAACTTGGTGTACGATACCTGTAGCTGGAGGCACTACCACAAAGTTTTTAAATGCGCTTTTACCCCAGTGCAAGAACTCATAACGCTCGTTATTGCGCTTAAATTCGATTTTTTCATTTAAGTCTAAAGAGTCTTCACGACCATAGACATCGACCTGTACCGAATGGTCGACCACTAGCTCACTGGGAATAAACGGGTTGATTTGTTCCGCTTTACCACCCAGTTTGACTACCGCATCACGCATAGCGGCCAAGTCTACGACAGAGGGCACACCTGTGAAGTCTTGCAGCACCACACGAGCTGGCATGAACGCAATCTCTTTTGACGCTTCGGCGCCGGCATCCCAGTTGGCTACGGCTTCAATGTGATTTTCACCGACAGACTGTCCACCGTCTTCGTTGCGCAGTAAGTTCTCTAGCACAATTTTCATGCTGTAAGGTAGGGTATTGATATTGGGGTATTTTTCAGCAAGTTTGGGTAGGCTGTAATAGGCATGGTCTTTACCTGCGACCGTTAACTTGTCTTTTACATTGAATATATCGCTCATAGTGGCTTCCTTTTCTATTTATTAACTTATTTTTTATAAAAGTTATTATTGATTGAGGGGGCTAATAATGTATTCACTAAACCAGGTCTCATTGACTACAGAGAGCACTTATTAGGGAATAATTTGAGCTGTTGTTAGAAGAGATATCCCCAAGTGGCTTATCAGCACACCCGTAGGGATAAGATGACAAACATCCTTGGTTTTTTGTCATTGTTACTACCATAACAAAGATTGCGGTATTTATTAAGGTTTGGACGTAGTTGCCTCGTGTGAAAATCGTAACAGAAAACGGTGAACTGCCTACTATGTTGCTTGTTAGAGGCTATTGGGTGGCTAGAACGGTGGTATGTATCATTGGGATTTTGTGATTGATAGCCAGCCCTATAAGTTAAGGACGCAAGGGCAATGGGTATTTTCGACTGATTATTCAGTGATTGATGCAGCAAAACGAGCCTTAAGAAGCATTTTTATTCACTACGATAATCGCTCTGCTTATAGTTATTAGTAATAAATGCCTTGAAATTAAATACATAACTAAATTGAATTAATGTATTTAGCATAAATAAATTTTAGTTTGCTTTTAGGGTTGGTTAAATATAACTCATGTATACTAGATTTAATAATGGACTACTTAAGATATCTTCAAGGACTGCACATCATGAAAGATGAAACTATGGCAGAATTGATTAACACGAGTAATTATGGTCAGACTTTAGAGGGCTATAAAGACTTACTGAATCAAAGTATTATTAATATAGCTCCAGATTTTTCACAAGATTTTTTGCTGAGCGTCTTACCTAGCTATTGGCAAGAATGGATTTTACCGCTAGTGGGAGGCCCCTTCCTTCTTTTGTTTTTAGCTGAGTGGTTTTATCAGTCCAAAAGGGACCAAGGTGATAACTTTACCCTAAGACGTGCAGTTACAAACTTTAGTCTAGGTGGATCATATCTGGGGTTTGAGCTGATAGTTCAAGCTTTAGTGATTATACCTATATGTTTGTGGCTGTATCAATATCGTCTGTTTACTATTGAAGTAACCTGGATAACCTTTATCCCTATCTTTATTGCCGTAGAATTCTGTTATTACTGGTTTCATAGAGCCTCACATAGAGTAAACTGGTTCTGGTCAGCTCATGTGTTGAATCATTCGGATGATCGAATGAATTTATCAACAGCGATGAGACAGAGTTTGTTGTACTCAGTCACAGGCTGGTGGGTGTTCTTTCTGCCGCTAATGTTGCTTGGCGTTCATCCCGTTTGGGTCTTTTTCTTTTACGCTTTAGATCTTATATATCAATTCTTTATCCATACTGAAACTGTTGGGAAATTTCCCAAATGGGTTGAATATGTCTTTGATACGCCTTCTAATCATCGTGCTCATCATGGCGCCAATGGGGAATATATTGATAAGAACTATGGCGGAGTGATTATTATTTTTGACCGAATGTTTGGAACGTACGTTGAAGAGGATAGGATTAATAATCCAGTCAAGTATGGAGCTGTTGGTGAGCCTAGCCACGATAATATCTTTCATTTAATATTCGATGTTTTTATTCGCATGTGGAAGCGTTTTTTTAAAGCGAAAGGCCTTAAGAATAAATTAGGAACATTCTTTAGACCGCCCTCTGCAACTTAACATTAGTATTGAAAGCGGTAAGAGCCCGAGTTTGGTATAACAGACGTTATATGAATGAACTTTGATTGAACGTATTTTAAGTCTAAGTTAATAGAAAAAATCTTCCCTAGATGGTGTCGTTAAACTATTAGGTATCGTTCAGCGTTTAAAGTAGTTTATGCACTGTTAGATTAGCTAATTTATCACAGGCAATTAACCAAGCTCGGTAGTCGTCAAAACCAGAATAAAACCTAAAATGAAACAAGCCATAAAGCTTTAAACATTAACCAAAAAAAAGACTCTCCTATATTTATAGGAGAGTCTTAATTGTTATTTTGTAGGCTTAAACCACTACTTTAGCTGAAACTGAAATTTTAGTTAATCACTGGCTAAAATACTGGTTTATTAGACTAAATATCGACCTAAATTCTAAATGCCGGGAAACGGCTGTTAATCACGCTTTCCGCTTCAATCAGATTCATAATCTCATCAGCGATGTTCTCTGAAAGCTCTAGATTAGTGGAGAAACCAACACAAGAAGAGTTAATTTCGCCCAAGACATAGACATCTTTGCCTTTGTCATCGGTGTCTAAAATAAAGTCAGCAGTCCATAATAGTGGCAACGCATAGCCGCCTAAACGAGCTTGTAACATCGGAATACTAGACTCTACCTCATCGACCATCTCCTGCCACTGCTCAGGCTTGTCATAGCGATAAGTCGCGCCAGAGAATAGGGTGGCAGAGAATGCATCAGCAGACTCATCGGGTTTCTTATGAACCACAGACACCGCTTTATCCCGTAGCATTAACACCCGGATTTCGCCTTCTTTAATACGCGGTAAAAAGGGCATATCTAAAATCAGTCCGTTATAGCCTTCTAGATATTGATAGCAAAATTCGATGAATTCGCCCAATGTTTTCTCTTCCACATGGTTGTCTAAGGCTTCAGTCAGCTTTAGTACCGCATCTTCTGGAATTTCGGCCACGTCTTTATATTTTTTAGGGTCTTTTAGCTGAACGCGCCAAATGCCTTCACCGGTAGAGCCACGGTTTTGTTTTAGTACCCGTTCTCCTTTAGCCAATGTGGTTGGGAACTGGTTTTTTAGCTCATCATACTCATAGTAGCAGTATACGTCTACAGGGACTAAAGCCGTACCTTTTAGGCGTTCTACCACGTTTTTGGCACCATAGTTAATCATGACGTCAGGATGAGGTAAGCCTTTAACGCCTTGGTGTACCAACTCACGTAGCATCTGGAAGTAACCCGTTTCATCTTTTAGATTACCTGGATTGATACGGCTCACATAAGCATCGGCTTTGTCGATGGTATAACGGTATATTTCACCCCGATTTTCATCACTATAGAAAATAACCTCAGCGGTCCAGCCCCGAGCTTTCAAGGATTCAATAATAGGGTAGGTGTCGCGGCGATAGCCATATTTGCTCTTATCAGAGCCACCACGAGCTTCAAAAATAACAACGTGTTTTTTCATACTAAAATCTCTGTTAATGCCAATAATTATCTAGGGTTAATAAGCGAATTGCTGATTAATGAGTGAGTCAATAAATAGGTAACTATATAACTGTGGCTAAGAATGGAATCTATAAGGTATTAAATAAGGGACTAAGGTCATCAAGGTAATACTTAGAGGGGGATAGTTCGAGGTTTGTTTTTTTGAAGGCGCAAGTCTATAGAAGAGTGAAGTAGAAAACAATACAGAAAACTAACTTTTTTAGATTTTTTTCACAGTAAGTTTCTGTGATGCCCCTAATTATGACCTTTGTAACACCAGCGCCCTCAGTGATATCAGCAGTGGTTAAACAATAATAAAATATTATGAACTTATGATGAAAAAAACAGAGGGCCAGCAAGCTATAAATAGGGGCACTGTCTGGCTAAGGGATTTTACCAAAGCAACTTCAGTTAAGGCGTCTACTATTTAACTGTTATGTTGAATATAGCTGTTCACTAACTCATTAAATTCACGGGCTTTACCAATATGAGGCCAATGCCCCGCTTGGCTATAGAAGTGGGCATCTGCGCTGGGCATGACATTTAATAGCTCCAAGCTACGTGATAAGGGAACCACTTTGTCATTCACCCCATGGATTAGCAATACCGGCAGGGTAAGCTTGGCTAGGCCCTCGAAGTCCAGTGCAAAATGAATACGGTCTCGATCTCGTGCTGCCAATAAGGTAGGCCTTAATCCACCGGCTTGCTCTTTTAAAGCGGCCTGGTAACGTAAGCGTACTAAAGTGTCGCACACCATCGCATCATTACAGATATTCTTTTGTAAATCCTGTTTAATAAGAGCCTCTGAAAGGGTGTTTTGGGGTTTAGCAGTAGGGGCAGCTTTGGTCTTGTCTATTTGCTTAGCACCGCCCGTTCCGATGGATATCACGCCATAAATTCGTTCAGGATGATCTAAGGCGAGTTGTAAGGCTATCCATCCTCCCAATGAGCTGCCCATTAGCCAAGCTTTTTCAATATTTAAAGCATCCATCAAACGCAAAGTGTGATCGCCCCATTGCTTGATGCCGTAGGTGCTGTCTGGGTCATTAACTGTTTCGCCATAGCCGATAGAGTCAAAAGCGATAGCACGATAACTCTGACTAAGATGAGGTATATTTTGCCACCAAGTCATGGCGGCTGAAGTGCCTGATCCTGAGCCATGCAGTAGCAGTACAGGTAGGCCTTCGCCTTGATCATAACAGTGGGTGATCTCTTGTGGGGCAGTTTGAATCCATTTATCTTCAAGGTTAAAAAACGGGTCAGTTTTAAACTTTGGAGGCGATAAGGTCATGAGGATCTCGGCATTGATAGCTGGGGCAATAGAAGCCATATTCTAGCTTAAATTGTAACGCTTGAGGCGCCTTTTTTATCAAAATGCCTTACTTACTAAAGGCTTAGCATATGTCTAATCTCTAAATAGACGGTGTTAAATAAATTACGTAAGCTAATGAATTCAGAAAGCTAAGGTTGTTAAACTAACCTCTTATAAGTGACCGATAATAACTAGTAAATACAAAATACAAAATATTAGGAATAAAATGCAGCGACGTAAATTTATTAAGTCTATGGGCCTTGGGCTGGGAGCGGTCAGTACTTCAGCTGCCATGAGCGGTTGCCAGACTTTGGCTGGTAATAGTTATAAACCCCTCTCCGCTGACACTCCTGTCAAAAAGGCAGGACACTTTAATAATATTGTTGTTGGCAGTGGTTATGGGGGCGCCGTTTGTGCTTTACGTCTAAGTGAGCAAGGTCACCCGGTATTAATTTTGGAAATGGGTAAGCGCTGGGATAGAACTCCTAATCACAATACCTTTTGTAAAATGATCACTGCCGATGAGCGCTCTAGTTGGTTTAAAAACTGGCCAAGTGCTCCCATTCCGATTCCAAGAAGAATAAAAAAATACCCAGGCGTTTTAGATCTGGTTGAGTATGATGAGATAAAGATATTTGCGGGTCGTGCCTATGGCGGTGGTTCTATCGTCAATGGGGCGATTGCCATTCAGCCAAGACGCTCACATTTTGAACAAACCTTTCCTTGGATTGACAGTGAAGAGATGTACAACACCTTTTTTCCGCGGGCCTTAAAACAATTGAAGGTCAGTCAAATTCCGGAAGACTTTTTTAATATAGTCATAGCCCTTAAAAACAGTCACACAGCCAAAGAAAATAGAAGAATAACGTATCGATACAATCTATTCCCCAATCTTGACGCTTTTTCTTAACCCAAGCCCAAGTTTGCTCAATAGGGTTTAAGTCAGGACTATAAGGCGGTAACCATAGAATAGTGTGTCCTGAATCTTCAATGATTTTTTGAATATCAAG
>NZ_FUGE01000087.1 GCF_900162825.1 Psychrobacter piechaudii | reverse complement strand
ATTTAAGACAAACCCTTATTAAATACGGCTTTATTTACTAACAAACCTTCTTATCGCCATATAAAAATAAATGACTATCAAATTATTCTAATTTTCTTTATCCAATTTACTGTCAAATTATTTATAAGCATCTATACAGCACCTTGCTGACTGGTGCCTTGTAACTAATAAAGTAATTTGTACAGCCTAAAACCTAAAGCAGTCAACTCAAACCATTCTTTAAAGGATAATAACATGCAATACAAAGCACCCCTTCGTGATATGCAATTTGTTCTACATGAGCTTTTAGACAGTACCTCTCATTACAAAAGCATTCCTGAGTATGAAGAAGTTGAAAGAGACATTATTGACAGCTACATTGAAGCTGCTGCCAGCTTTGCAGAAAATGAAATTGCCCCTCTAAACCGTAGTGGTGATGAAGAAGGTTGTACCTTTGACAATGGGAAAGTAATCACACCTAAAGGTTTTAAAGAAGCTTATAAACAGTACTGCGAACTAGGTTTTGCAGCGCTTGCAGCCGATGAAGAGTTCGGTGGCCAGAACATGCCTTTTTCATTAAGTACGGTAGTTAACGAAATTATGGGCTCTGCCAACTGGTCATTTTCAATGTATCCTGGTCTGTCTCACGGCGCCATTCAAACCATTGAGCATCATGGCACAGAGGAACAAAAAACAATTTATTTAGAAAAAATGGTCACTGGCGAATGGTCAGGCACCATGTGCTTAACAGAAGCCCATGCCGGCTCTGACTTAGGCATTATCCGTACTAAAGCTGAGCCTAACGATGATGGCTCTTACAGCATCACCGGTCAAAAAATCTTTATCTCGGCCGGTGAGCACGATATGACGGATAACATTATCCATATCGTTCTAGCGCGTCTACCAGGTGCTCCAGCAGGTACTAAAGGCATTTCACTATTTATCGTCCCTAAAGTAAATGTCAACGCAGATGGTAGCCTAGCAGAACCTAACCAAGTTACTTGTGGCTCTATCGAACACAAAATGGGTATTAAAGCATCTGCCACTTGTGTGATGAACTTTGATGGTGCTAAAGGTTTCTTAATTGGCCCAGAAAACCGTGGCTTAAACTGTATGTTTACCTTTATGAACGTAGCCCGTATCGGTACCGCAGTTCAAGGTTTAACCGCTTCTGAAATTGCCTTCCAAGGCTCACTTGAGTACGCCAAAGACCGTCTAGCAATGCGTTCAATGTCAGGGGTTAAAGCACCAGATAAAGTAGCGGATCCAATCATTGTTCACCCAGCAGTTCGCAACATGCTATTAACTGAAAAAGCATTTGCTGAAGGTGGCCGTGCCCTAGCCTACTATCTATCTTTCTTCGCTGACGTTGTGGTAAAAGGTACGGGTGAAGCACAAGAATATGCTGACCAAATGCTGTCCCTATTAACCCCAATCGCTAAAGCATTCTTAACAGAGACTGGCTATGAAGCTGCTAACCATGGCGTACAGGTTTATGGAGGTCATGGCTTCATTCGTGAATGGGGCATGGAACAAAACGTACGTGACACCCGTATTGCCTGCTTATATGAAGGCACCACTGAAATTCAATCATTAGACCTTCTAGGCCGTAAAGTATTAGGCTCACAAGGTAAGATGTTAGCCAACTTCACCAAAGTAATCCATGACTTCTGTAAAGAGCATGAAGCTGATGAAGCAATGGGTGAATTTATCCGTCCTCTTGCTGAGCTAAATACTGAGTGGGCTGAGTTGACTGCACGTATTGGCAAACAAGCCACTCAAAACCCAGATGCAGTAGGCGCAGCAGCTGTAGACTACATGTACTTCAGTGGTTATGTGACTCTAGCCTACCTATGGGCACGTATGGTTGCTGTTTCTAAACAAGCGCTTGCAAACGGTACCACTGAGACTGGTTTCTATGACGCGAAAATCAAGACTGCTCAGTTCTACTTTAGCAAATTACTACCTCGTACACGTACTTATGTTGCTCGCATTGACACCGGTGCAGAGCCTTACATGAGCATGGATGTGGATCAATTTGCATTCTAAACGCTACTTTTCACTACTACTTAGTGTTTTGGATTAGTGCTATCATTTATCGGTAGCACTAATCACTTTAGACCAATAACTTAATAATTAATTTCAAAATATATCAAAGGACTTTTTATGGCTATTTATAATCCACCTTTAGATGAAATGCGTTTCATGCTAAACGACGTTTTTGACGTTGAAAAATTCTGGCAAGCCAATGAAAACCTAGCCCACGTTGATATGGATACCGTCAACATGGTACTTGAAGAGATGGCTAAGCTGTCTAAAAACGTATTGCTTCCTCTTAACCGCACAGGTGATGAAGAAGGTGCAACTTACCAAGGTGACGGCGTTGTTACCACCCCTGCTGGATTTAAAGATGCTTTCAAACAGTATGCTGAAGCAGGTTGGATTGGCCTAGGTGGTGATCCTGAATATGGCGGTCAAGGTTTTCCTAAAATGGTAACCATGCTGACTGAAGAAATGGTGTTCACAGTAAACCAAGCTTTCGCTTTATACCCTAACTTGTCTGTGGGTGCGACGCTTTGTCTATTAGCTTCAGCTTCTGAAGAACAAAAGCAATTATATCTTGAAAAAATGTACTCAGGCCAATGGTCAGGGACCATGTGCTTAACAGAACCTCATGCCGGTACTGACTTAGGTATCATCAAAACCAAAGCTACTCCTAATGATGATGGCAGCTACAATATCTCTGGTACCAAAATCTTCATTACCGGTGGTGAGCATGACCTAACTGAAAACATCATTCACTTAGTATTGGCTAAAACACCAGATGCCCCAGAAGGTTCTAAAGGGATTTCTTTATTCGTAGTGCCAAAATTTATCGTTAATGAAGATGGTAGCTTAGGTGAGCGTAATACCTTAGCAGCCGGTTCTATCGAACATAAAATGGGTATCAAAGGTTCAGCAACTTGTGTTATGAACTTTGACAATGCCAAAGGTTGGATGGTTGGTGAAGAAAACACTGGTCTAGCTTCTATGTTCGTAATGATGAACTATGAGCGTGTGACTATGGGCTTACAAGGCCTAGGCGGTACTGAACTTGCGTATCAAAATGCCGCAGCTTATGCGCTAGATCGTGCACAAGGCCGTAGTGATACTCAAATCCAAAGCCCAGAAAAACCTGCTGACCAAATCATTCACCATGCAGATGTGCGCCGTATGCTATTAAACGCTCGCGCTAACGCTGAAGCTTCTCGCTGCTTTGCTATGTATGTGGCTAAGCAATTAGATGAGTCTAAGTTCAGTGTTGATCCTGAAAATGCTAAAGCAGCTGCAGCCCGTGTTGCGTTATTAACCCCAATCGCTAAAGCCTTCTTAACTGACAAAGCGTTAGAAGCGACTGTGGATTGTCAGCAAGTATTCGGTGGTCATGGCTATATCCGTGAATGGGGTATGGAACAGATTGTTCGCGATACTCGTATCTCACAAATCTACGAAGGCGCTAACGGTATTCAGGCTCTAGACTTACTAGGCCGTAAGATTTCTCGTAACAATGGTAAATACTTAGAGAACTTCTTAGCTGAAATCCGTGATTTCGTAGCCAATATGAAAGCAGATCATGAGATTAAGCAAGCCACTCTAGATGCAGCAGAAACCATTGAAGAGCTAACCACAACTGTGCTAACCAACATCAGCACTCGTAAGAGCGAAATCAATGGCTGTGCGGTAGACTACTTACATGCTATGGGCTATTTGTGCTACGCGTTTATGTTCGCTATGATGGTAGAAGCAGCTCATGACAAAGAAGGTGCGTTCTACGCCAATAAGCTAAAACTGGCTACTTATTTCGTAGGTCGTATCCTACCTCGTATCAAAGCACACGCTGAGATGGTTAAGACCGGTAGTGACCCAATTATGGACTTTGATTTACAGTATTTTGAACAAAATATTAGCTAATTTAAAGCCGACTTGAATCTTGGAAATAGTTTATAATCCCTCTTAACTTTACAAGAAGACAGCTCTCGAAGCTGTCTTTTTTGTCATTGTATGACTGTCTTGCCTTCCGCTAATTATAGGTATCTATCTTCATTTTAACTTTAAATATGCTATTAAATTAATTGAAATTAATAGAGCTTTACGATACCTTCTCAATATCTGATCGAATAAGGGTAATTAAGTGGCAGAATTAAAAGATATTTTGCATAAAATAAATGCACTGTGCGATAGCCCTGAGCCCTATGTGCTCAAAAGATTGATTGATACTTTACGGGTATCAGAAGCTGAATATAAGAACAATCCCGATCTACCTAATGAAAGAATCGGGGAACTAAATGCACTGTTAAGACAGTACCCTACGTATGCCAATGGCCTGGCCGTCTTTGTTTTAACTTTACTCAATAACTACCATAGAATGTCGTTATACACCGACACGGGTATCTTATCAGACCAAACCTTCTCCAATAGCTTAATGCGCTTAATTGGGCATCGCTTTGTCCCTCTTTTACCTGAAGATGACTCTATTGTGGAGCTCGTTGCTTATTTATTTGATGGCAAAGATGATGAACGCTGGTTAGGCTCCATTAATGAAGAGCTGTGGGATGAGCTAGTAGACCTCATTATGGTGGATGATGCCCACTCTAACCTAGTGGCGACTGCTAAAAACAACATTCTAAATGCGTTAGTTATCCTATCTTACCGCGTTAGTGGTATCGGCTTGCATCCTGACTTAATGAAAGCTTATCCGCAAATGCTTGATTACTCAGCCGCTTTTGTGGCTCAGAACCAAGAGGCGGTACTGTTTGCTAACGAATATCGAGAAATACACCAATTAGACAATTACGAAGATGCCGTTCCTGGTCGTGAGATTGACCCAGGTCCATTATTGGTAATGATTGAGCAGTGTGACAACATTGTCAACACGGTACGTAAGCGTATCTACAAGACTGGTATTTCAATTCGTTCGACCAATATGCTACTGCGCCTTGAGCAAAGCTTAAATCGTATGCAGATATTAAGCGAACTGCTAGCGAAGAATGATAAAAATCGTGATAAAGCCATCGTTGAGCTAACACAAACTATTATTGTTAGTGTTAAACGCCGCTATAGTATTAGCTATTTGATTGATAATAACACCAAGCTACTGTCTAGGAAGATCACTGAAAACTCAGGGCGCGTTGGTGAGCATTACATTAGTACCGATAAGGCCGGCTATAAGAAGATGTTTAAAATGGCGGCGGTCGGTGGTTTTATGATTGCCTTTATGGCCACAATCAAAATTTTATCTTACGACTTAGAGCTCGCGCCAATGAGTCGAGCTTTTGTTAACAGTATGATTTATGGTTTGGGCTTTGTATTTATCCATATTATCCATGGAACAGTTGCTACCAAACAGCCAGCGATGACCGCGGCGGCTATTGCTTCAACTATTTCTGATAGCTCGGGCAAAAAATCTCATCAGTTGGCCAAACTTTCAGAGCTAATGGTAGATATCATACGTACCCAGTTCATTGCTATTATGGGTAACGTGCTGATTGCCATGCCTTTAGCACTTATCATATCCATAGTGTGGTTGCAGGCAAAAGGTACACCCATGATCGGCATTGACCAAGCCGAGCATCTATTACATGACTTGGATCCTTTCCACTCTCTAGCGATATTCCATGCGGCCATTGCAGGGGCTATCTTATTTTTAGCAGGCTTAATTTCAGGTTATTATGATAACTTAGCCTTATTTAATAATATCGGTGAGCGTATTGCCCGTCATAAGCTTTTACTGCGCTTTGTATCGGAGTCTTGGCTACAGCGACTAGGAACTTTTGTTGAAAACAACTTAGGCGCTATTATGG
This sequence comes from Psychrobacter piechaudii, assembly GCF_900162825.1. Taxonomy (GTDB): domain Bacteria; phylum Pseudomonadota; class Gammaproteobacteria; order Pseudomonadales; family Moraxellaceae; genus Psychrobacter; species Psychrobacter piechaudii. Next base: position 1,055 of record NZ_FUGE01000087.1, on the reverse strand, counting down.
GGAACTTCCTATTTGGTGTGTTCCTTGGCAGTACCGCCACAGTGGGCTTCATATTCGGAATGCCGTTAGATATTCGCCATATTGCATTCGCATCAGCCAACTTCTCACATGGTATATTTAATATGGCGGCCGATGACTTTGGTCTTGGTATTGTCCTGATCTCTCTACTCGGTGTGATTCTTATCGGTCTGGTCAACTTATTGGTCAGCTTCTCATTAGCCATAATTGTAGCCTTACGCTCTAAAGGCGTTGAGGTTATTGAATGGAAGACCATCAGTAGATTGATGTACACCCACCTAATGACCCAGCCTCGGGACTTCTTCTTACCGCGTCCAGAACCGATGACGTACGCCAAGATTGATAGCCAAGGCTACATGATTTATGAAGAAGCAGGTAAAACACAAAAGCACAAGCTGTTCCCAAAACACTTTGCTGTGCGTAGACTCTCAAACGTGCGGGTGGTTCCAGAGGGCGTCGCTATCGATACCAAACGTATTGATGAGATGAATGAGAAAAAAGAATTCCAAGATAAACTCAGCAGTGACCAACCGCCCGTTACTACTGAGAAAAAAATAGTTAACTTGGATAATCAAGAATTTGAGTTGGTGAGTACTGAACTTCTCGAAACGGGCATCGTTGATGGAAGTACAGAGGGTGCATCAAACAATGACAAAACGAAAAATGCCAAAACCCCTTTACCCAAACCCAAAAGTCCACCTAAGCTGCCCGAATAAGCGTTGTAACGGATAGCTTTTTTACGGGTTTTAAGGGCTTTATCCAAGTCATCGGCAAGTTTTTCACGGTCGGCATTGAAGGTAATAATTAACCTGAGTTCGGGATAAGCAGGTCAAAAAAGGCAAAAAAAAGAAGTCCAAAATTGTTAAAGTTAAGGTACCAACAAAAACTCAACAAAAAGGACTTCTTACATGGACAACCTAACCGAATTATACTGCCACATTGACGACTTTTACCAAGCATTCAAACCAGAATTTGAACGTCAGCTGATCGAAAATGGGACAAAGCGATTAAGAGCATGCAAGATAAGTGTACCAGAG
>NZ_FUGE01000191.1 GCF_900162825.1 Psychrobacter piechaudii | reverse complement strand
GTATTAGAACAGTTTGATAACAATCTAATATCATTTATAACTCTTTCAACTCGCTTTGATGCTACACGCTCGAATCTATCTCTACGATCACTTTTCATAACAATAATTACTCCAATATTTTTATATATATAAATTATTCACTATATAAGGGCATATATAGTTAATATATCATTTTGTAGTAAATAAATTCATATGATTTACATTTTTAAAAAAATGTATATAAAATATGTTGGCAATAAAAAAGGTGAGCCACTAAGTGACCCACCTTTTTAAAACTCTAAATTTTCTTTATTTAACGACTAGCGTAACCAAGCACGAGCGTTACGGAACATACGCATCCACGCGCCGTCCTCAGACCAGTCTTCAGGCTTCCAGCTGTGATTAATCGCACGTAAGTTACGCTCAGGGTGTGGCATCATTAATGTCACACGACCATCAGTACTACAAACACCAGTTACCCCGCCAATAGAACCGTTCGGGTTTAATGGGTACGTCTCAGTAGGCTTGCCTTGGCTGTCAACATAGCGCATCGCAATCTGACCGTGGTTTGCCATACCTTCAATATCTGTCTCATTTAAGGTCGCGAAACCTTCACCATGAGCCACCGCAATCGGCAAGATACTGTCTTGCATCCCTTTTAACAAGATAGACTTAGTGCGTTCAATCTTCACGTTCACAGTACGCGCTTCAAAACGAGCTGACTCGTTGTAAGTGAAGCGTGGGAAGTTCTCGGCACCTGGAATTAAGTCTTTTAACTGTGCCATCATCTGACAGCCGTTACACACGCCTAAACTAAAGGTGTGTGGACGGGTAAAGAAGCGGACGAACTGCATACGTAACTCATCATGGAACAGAATCGAGTTGGCCCAACCAGAACCTGCGCCCAATACGTCACCATAACTAAAGCCACCACAAGCCACTAAGCCGTTAAAGTCACGTAAATCAATACGGCCTTCAAGCAAGTCGCTCATATGCACGTCTACAGCATCAAAACCAGCGCGCTCAAATCCTGCCGCCATCTCTAACTGACCATTAACGCCCTGCTCACGTAAGATAGCCACTTTCGGCTTATTAGGACGGCTCTCTAAATACGGCTCTTCCACTTTTTGATTTAAGTCAAAGTTCGCTTGAGCAATCAGACCATGATGGTTAGGATCCGCAATCAAGTCAAATTCTTGCTGCACACACTCTGGGTTATCACGGCGCTTAGCGATTTGATAACTCACTTGAGTCCAAGTTTGCTGTAAGTCGCTACGGCTGAATACCAAAGCATTGTCACCTTGATGCGACGGGGTAATAATGGTTAGCTTGTCTTGGTTCGCACCACCAACTGGGGTCTCGATAGTTTGACCCACAAGGCTTAGCATATCAGCGACATTATGCTCATCGGCCAATGCCATCACAGCTTCCACATGCTCAGGCAATACCTGAATAACAGCACCTAATTCCTCAGCAAACAACTGACCCAATAGATTGTCATCGGTTAGATTTAGGTTGATTGCCAAACGATTGGTAAATTGCATCTCCGCCACAGTCGCTAACAAGCCACCATCACCGATATCGTGATAAGCACTGATAACGCCTTGCTCATTACCCGCTTGAATAAAGTTAAAGAAGTTAATCAAGTCTTGTGGGCTGGCTAAGTCTGGGCACTCATCGCCTAGCTGGCTTTGAGTTTGAGCTAGGATTGAGCCCCCTAAGCGGAACTGACCTTTTGATAAATCCAAACGATATAAAGCTGAATCCGCATTCTTAAGCTCAGGGGTTAAGGTCTTGTTCACATCTTGTACTGGAGCAAAAGCAGTAACCACTAAGCTCATTGGGCTAACAACAGCCTTATCTCCGTCTTCATCTGTCCAGCCAGCACGCATAGACAATGAGTCTTTACCGACTGGAATTGCGATACCTAACGCTGGACATAACTCTTCACCGATGGCGTAAACCGCATCAAATAGAGCTTCATCTTCTTTGTCCTCACCACAAGCTGCCATCCAGTTTGCCGACAAGGTAATATCAGAAACCTTATCAATACGAGCGCCAGCAATGTTGGTAATGGCTTCGGCCACTGCCAAGCGTGCTGAAGCGGCTGGGTTAATCAGAGCCACAGGCGGACGCTCGCCAACACTCATAGCTTCACCAGTATCTGACAGTAAGCCAGAGCTTGTCACAGCACAGTCTGCCACTGGCACTTGATAACGACCGACATACTGATCTTGAGTAACCATACCGGTGATAGAACGGTCACCGATACTGATTAAGAAAGATTTACTGGCTACGGTTGGGTGACGTAATACATCATGCACCGCCTCTGTTAGCTCAGTAGTTGATAAATCCAATGCTCTCAACTGTGGCTCACTACGCTCAAATGAACGCTTCATCTGTGGTGTACCACCCAATAACACTTGCATTGGCATATCTACTGGCTGATCGTCCAGTAGGTCGTCATCTACTTTTAATTGACGAATGGTTGTCGCTGTACCTAATATTGCGTACGGGCAACGCTCACGTTTACAGATAGCATCAAATAATTCTTCGCTTTCTGGACGAATGGCCAAGACATAACGCTCTTGCGCCTCATTCGACCAAATAGCCATTGGCGACATGCCCGCTTCCAATGAAGGAATACGGCGTAGATTTAAGTGGGCTCCCATATCATGGTCATCCACCAGCTCAGGCATAGCATTCGATAAGCCACCTGCACCCACGTCATGGATAGACACGATTGGGTTGCCATCTTTGCCCGCGTTACTGTTTTCAACATCATCACCGGCTAAAGCCCAGCAGCGATCGATAACTTCCTGACAACGACGCTCCATCTCAGCGTTATCACGCTGTACAGAAGCGAAGTCCAAGCCTTCGTCCAACTCACCACTATCGACAGAAGAAGCTGCACCACCACCAAGACCAATTTGCATTGCTGGGCCACCCAGTACAATTAACAAATCACCTTCTTGGATGCCATTTTTCTCAACCAAGTTACGCTTGATGTTACCGTAACCACCAGCAATCATAATAGGCTTGTGGTAACCACGCATCTCACTACCATCTTGTTCTTTGCTGGTGTCCAGCTGGAACGAGCGGAAGTAACCACATAAGTTGGGACGACCAAATTCGTTTGAGAAGTTGGCAGAGCCTAAAGGCGCTTCGGTCATAATTTCCAAACTTGAGGCCATACGATCTGGCTTGCCATAATCTTTGGTGCTGACTTTACCTGACTGCTCCCACTTCTCTGGCATGTCTGGTAGATGTAGATGCGAGACGTTAAAGCCGGTCAAACCTGCTTTCGGCTTACCACCACGGCCTGTTGCTCCTTCATCACGAATCTCACCACCAGCACCTGTTGAAGCACCGGCATAAGGAGCAATCGCAGTTGGGTGATTATGAGTCTCAACTTTCATCAAGATATCAATGTTTTCGTTATGGAAGCCATACTGATGCATTTCAGTCGATAATGCGTCGTCTGCTAATGTACCGCCCAATTGTACGGAAGGTAGCGGATAGAAACGCTGAGCTTCAAAGCCTTCCATTACCGCAGCGTTGTCTTTATACGCTGATAAAATACCTTGAGGATTTTTTTCATGGGTATTACGAATCATTTTAAATAATGATTTTGGCTGAACTTCACCATCGATGGTCCACTCTGAGTTGAAGATTTTATGACGGCAATGCTCTGAGTTGGCTTGAGCAAACATCATAAGCTCTACATCTGTTGGATTGCGTTTTAGCTCATCAACGTAAGCGGCCATTAAATAATCGATATCTTCACTAGATAAAGCGAAACCAAACTCTTGGTTGGCAGCTTCCAATGCCGCACGCCCTTCCCCAATCACATCAATATGATTTAGACACGCTGGGCTGTGATCATCAAACAGCTGCTCAAGCTTAGCAAACTCATAAACCAAGCTTTGAGTCATACGATCATGCAAAATTTGCTCGGCTTCTTTTGGCAATTTGGCTGGTAGATTGTCACCAGTTAAGGTGAAAACGATGACGCGCTCCACACGCTCAACGTCAAGATCACAGTTATTAAAGATATCTGTTGCCTTACTAGACCAAGGCGAAATCGTACCAAATCTAGGACTAACAATGACTTGGCACTGCCCTTGTGTCGCTGTAATTTGGTCTACTTCCTCGCCTTGATTTAATAAATCTAAGGCCTTTTTACGCTCTGCATCGTTAAGGTCACGCGATAGGACATACACTTGTTGTGTGTCAATGCCAGTCACTTTTAACGCCGCTTGGCTATTTAACTGCTCAATCAGTTGATTGGTTTTAAACTCGGTTAAAAAACGGTGTCCAGCGAGGGTCATCATAAGGCAATTTCCGCAGTATCTAAGGGGGAAGAAAAGTATTAAGAAAATAAACTTCAATATTATGTGAAAGTGAAACGAGACAAAAAATGCTCAGTGTCACACTTATTTGGTTACTTTTAGAGGGATAACCACCCAATCGAGCAAAAAGCCGATTTAATTAGCCACTATTATAGCAAGAACTTGACTCAAACGTGGCATAGAACCACTATCTTTACCTCGCTTTTGCCAACTAAAAATAACTTTTCAACAATTTTGATAATTCATTTTTATAAGTCACTGCCAAATCTGTGTTTATTAATCTTTTATTTATCTTAATTATGATTTGGCAAAAAGATTTACTTACTAGAATTAACTAAAACGGCTGACTGTTTACAAACTCTCTTACACTTTCAACGTGTTCATTTATTTTCCATCGACTTATTATGAAAGTCGACTATAAAAAATGCTCTCAACAGCAGTCAATACTATAAATTCGAATCATTAAAAGGAAATAAAAATGAGTAAACAAGATCAGATAGATACTATTCGTGAGATCGTTAAAGATGTTAAATTTGCTATGATGACTACCATCACTAACGAAGGACACTTGCACGCCTGCCCGATGACCACCAGCGAAACCAGTCTTGGAGCTCGTGAAATCTGGTTCATTGGCGATAAAAGCACTGAAGCGGTTGCTAATATTAAAAACAATGCTCAAGTAAACCTTTCTTATGTTAGCCAAGACAGTAAAGATTACGTCTCTATCAATGGCGAGGCTAAATTAATTGACGACCAAGCCAAATTAGATGAATTGTGGTCGCCTATTTATAATGCTTTTTATGAGCATGGCAAAGAAGATGAAAATGTACAATTAATTAAAGTAGTTCCAAATGGTGCTGAGTTCTGGCGTAGTGGTAGCGGTGTAGTCAATGCAGCGAAATTGGCCGCTGCTGCCCTACAAGATGGTAAGGTGGCAGACAGTCTAGGTGAAAATGGCTCTGTTGAATTTGACTAATTTTTGACAAATGAAGACCTAGTTTAAAAAAGGGTTTTTCAGAACACTGAAATACTGTAATGATTATCAAATCCTTTGCTCTAACAAACTGCCTTTTAAGATCATTAAAGTAAGCAAGTTAGCTTTAAAAGTTAAATTAAAGGCACAATAAAAAACGCCCTACTGTCAAAGTTAGGGCGTTTTTTATTTAGTATTCGGTCGCGTTAAATTAGTTCTGTTTTAAATAAGGCCAAGCCGCTCTCATATAGATCATCATCGACCATAGGGTCAACACCACAGCAGCGACCATTAAGATATAACCAATCGTCTGTAAAGACTCGACGTTCAATAATAAAACGGTAATCGCTACCATCTGGAAAGTAGTTTTTAGTTTCCCCACATAAGATACCGCCACACTGGTACGGGCTCCTAATTCTGCCATCCACTCACGTAACGCTGACACCGCAATTTCACGCGAGATAATCACAATAGCGGCAATCGACATAATTATATTCGGATGCCATTGAACCAAAACAATCAATGCCGCGGCGACCATGAGCTTATCTGCAACAGGGTCTAGAAATCGGCCAAATGCAGAGACAATATTCATCTTACGGGCCAAATAGCCATCTAACCAATCGGTAATAGCAGCAAGGACGAATAATAATGTTAACAACAAATGCCGAAACATACTGTCGCTAAAAGCATCCATATTCATGCCAATGTTGGCAATGGCATTGTCCGAAATCATCGGAACCCCAATGCCCAGTGCAGGAGGCCAGTATGCAATTGCCACAAATAACGGAATCATAGCAATACGAGCTATGGTTAAATTGTTTGGCAGATTAAAAATACTGGCTTCTTTATTCGGCTGTAATGATGATTGAGTCATGATTGAGTCAAAGTTACTTATGTCAGAGTTACTCATAAAGAGCGTTTAATTTCAGCTAGCTTATCATTTATACCTAATTTTAGTAAGTCCTAATGAATTAGTTTGGAATATCAGAAATCTTAAAGCTTAGCGGCTTCATAAGACTGTAGACACCGTAAATCATCAATTTACTATTAGACCCTTCAGTTGGATCTAAGCTAGATTAAAATAAGCATCAAATCGCAGGACATCATTGTGCCAGCTTTCATCTGGACTGGACTGAGCAAATAATGGGGCGGCTGCCGGTCTTTTTACCACCACCCGGCCACCTGGCACCAACGTATTTAAAGCTAGATTTAACAGCTTTTGCTCTTCGCTAAGATCTGGCGGCTGAGCTATGTGATGTAAGGCCTGCATGTGCTTGCCTACTTTGGCTCCTTTGCCTGTCGCCATATTCTCATAGCTGTTCTCAGGAAACATAGGGTCCAAGTAAACCACATCATAAGTTAAAGTATTTAGTGCTTGTCCTTTTTGCCTTGCAAAAGACAGCGTCTCCATAAACTGAGCAGAGTCTGCGCATATCACCTTTAATCTGGCCATTAATTTTTGCCAATTGGCTTGCTGTGTCATCAGCTGCTGTTCATACATCAGCAGCAATGCCATTAAAGGATTACGCTCTAACAGAGTTACTTGGGCTCCGGTACTGGCAAGTATCAAGCTGTCATGACCAAAGCCTGCCGTGGCATCAAGCACCTGACTTTTATCGGTGAGCTTACAAGCCTGGAGCAATAACTCTGACTTTCGGCCCGCACTCACCACCCGGCGCTGTAAACTCTTCCAATCTGGCGCCACGCTAATCTGATGGGTTAGCAGCGACAGCTGTAGCTTGTCATCAATAATAAATAACGGAGTCTGGTACTGATCACTCAACTGCTGACGCATCTTTTGGCTCAGTTTCTTATCAACAGTTATCACTTGCAGTATCAGCGACAAGTCACTAGCTTCAATCAACTGTTGTAACTTTTGAACCATAGGCACTACTTCAGCAGATACAACTGCTGAATGGACTACCGGAACATAAGGGACATCCGTCGTATGGCTCATTTTGTTATCGTAACCTTATCTTTCGCTATCTAATATAAGTGTGTATCAGCTAGCTCTAGCCTTGGATGGTATAGCCGAAAATCCAAGCCACCAACAGTACAATGATACCAGTGATAATTCTGAGCCAAGCAAAGATAGTAAAGTCACGACGACTTACCCAGTCCACTAGCCAACGAATACATAGCAAGGCAACGATAAATGACACTACTATGCCCACAGCCAAAACCAGCCAATCCTCAGAGCTAGATAGCACCTCTTTGTGTTTAAGTAGATCGAGCAAGCCGGCGCCGATAATAACGGGAATACCTAAAAAGAAGGAGAACTCAGCAGCCGCTTTACGAGACACCCCTAACCACAGTGCACCGATAATGGTAGATCCTGAGCGTGAGGTGCCTGGAATAAGGGCTAAACACTGAAACAAACCAATCAGTAGCGCATGTTTAAAGCTCACATCCTCTGCTTCTTCTGCGACAATTGGTTTCGGCTTACGCTCAACATAGAATATTAGCAGACCTCCAACTATGAGCATGATAGCCACAATATAAGGGTTAAATAAATATTGCTTAATTTGATCGGCCATTGTAAAGCCTACAATCATCACTGGGATGGTAGCCACAATGAGACTCAACCCCAACTGACGAGGGTTTCTAAGAGCATTAGGGCCTTCTGATTTACCGGTTATCAAGCCCATTAAGGCATGCCACAGGCGTCCCCAGTATTCATAAACCACAGCCAAGATAGCTCCCAGCTGAATAACCACAATAAATAGGTCTGCTTTTTCTTTGGTCCAAAAACCCATAAGGTCTGCAGATAAAATTAAATAACCGGTACTGGATATGGGTAAAAATTCAGTAATACCCTCTACAATACCCATGATTATTGCTTTAAATATGAGTAACAGATCCAAAGTAAAGTCTCGCTGTATTAAGGTAAAATAATATTAGGATAAATGATTTTAAGTAGTATATGGCTTTGGCAGATAGTAAGTTGTCTATTCTTAGGCTTTACCCTGCTCTTTCAAGGTTTTCCACGCATCATTGCGTAAATATACTGGAAGAGCCTGCTCGGCAGGGACACCGCCCTGCTGTAAATACTGAGCGATACCCAGCTTCGCTAATGTAACTGCATCGGGTTGAATGTCAGCGTATAGGGGCTGCTGTTGCTGAGCCGTTAGTAATTCAGCCCCATTACCTGCAATGGGCCAAGCAAGCTCAGTGTTTTGGTCATAGTCTAGCAGCTGTTCATTCGTACCCTCAGTTAGCTTCATTACCTGAGAAGTGTGATCCAGCTGATACTGGGCAAAATAAACCTGCTTCATACGGGCATCAAACGCCACATAAACTTGTTGCAACCCTTGCTCATCAAAACCCGCTTGAGCTATGGCACTCAAGCTTGATACACCGACACAAGGTAAATCATGAGCTACCGATAAAGCTTGTACCACAGCGGTATTAATTCTAATGCCACTAAAAGGACCGGGCCCACGATTAAAAATTAAAGCGGTTAGATCAGCAAGCTTTATTCCTGCTTCTTTTAGAGATGCATCAATCATTGGCAAGATAAGTTGGGTTTGTTCTCGTTTGCCGGGTTCAGTATGACAACTAAGTATTTGTAGATCTTCACTGACTACAGCTACTGAACATTGGTCAAAAACGGTATCGATTGCCAAAAACATGAGGGCCTCTTTGAAAGCTAAAATGCGACGTATATCTAATGCGGATGACTGGATGTCAAAATAGACAGCTTATCATACCACTAGCAATCCCTTTGATAAATCAGTAGTTAAATCAATTTGGGCTTTCCCATTTAAAATTCACACAACAGTAACAATAAAAAAAGCCAGACTTGCTAATAAAAGCAATCTGGCTTTGATATATCTATTGTTGCTGTGCCAACAATCAATCTTATCTACTATAAGCTGACTGTCGATTAGCAATAAGTGAACTTCTAGTTATTCGAGCTAAAGCTATTTGGGTAAAGAGGCCGAAATTTGACTTAGAATCTCCTTAATTTCACTATTGGCTTCTTGCTCTTTTGCCAAGTCACCACTTGGAGTAAGCTGATTAACAATCTCTGGTAACAGTTCGGCTAAACCTTGACGCACTTCCGTCTCGTCAGCACCTGTCTGTTGACATACGTGTTCAATTTCTTGCTTATCAAATAATTTATTAATTTGATTGGGATCCAGATTTTGGTTTTGCTGTTGGGTGCTCATCCAAGATTGAGCTTCATTGCTAAAGCCCATATCCTTAACTTTATTCAATGCCCCAGAAAGACCCCCATTGCGTTGAATCCAATTTAGGGCGATGGGCATCAAGGCAGCAACCAACATGGCTTTATTACTACCCCCTCTAGCACTGGCTTGACCTTTTCCTAACACGCTACCTAAGATGCTGCCTAAACCGCCAGCCCCACTGGTTTGACCACCCATCTGACCGCCTAGCATTCCACCAATAATATCATCAAGACCAAAACCATTACTTTGTGATTGAGTATTAGTCTGGGCTGAGTTATTACCGCCTAGGATACTGCCTAAGATGCCACCTAATCCTCCAGTAGAAGCAGATTGAGTGCGCTGATTGGGACTATGCTTTGTATCTTGTCCTTCTAGTGCCTGACGGGCTACCTGAGTAACTAAATTCCCTAGCAAACTCATAAAATTCTCCTTAATAACTTCAAAATGACCTGAATAATTTCAAAAGAGCAAACCACAAATATTTATATTTATTGCAGGTTCGCTTCATTTCAATGCAAACAAGCTTACCACCTAATCTAGTATTATTTCACAAACTATTTTTATGTGATTTGTTATTCAACTGTCAGTAGCCGTGCACGTTTAGCGCATTATTTTTCAGCTCAACTCCATCGACTCAGAACCTTTAGTTCACGCCAAGTATCAGCCTTAACTTGGTCTTTCCAAATCAGAACGATTTCGCGCCGCTGCAGGGGCTGCTAAGTATCAAATATTAATTGCACACAGTGGCTAAAACTTTGGGTAGAAATTAGTTTTGCCTGCCAAAGGATGGGCTGATGACGGCCCTGAATGAGTAACTGCCAATGAGCGGTAACTTCGTCAATATTGCAGCCCGTAATATGTAAGGGTTTCCCGCTTCTTGTGGTTTCTATCAAAATACAAAGCAGTAATCCTACTATAGCCAAAGTCAATACCCCATAAAAAGGGAGGAATGAAGTACTTACTATCAGTAATAGCAGTAGCAAAAAGCCACAGCTATATAACCGCTGCCAGTGGCTGATTGCAGTAATCTCGATAACCAGCTGTGTACTCATATCCACCGACAAGCGACAAAGAGTTGCCGATTGACTTTTGATCGATAGAAAATGAATTCGCTAATCAGAGTTAAGATAAATCACCATGTTGTAGGGTTTTTAATTTTAAAACCAATTCAGCTACTTTAGGGTCATCTGGTGTATCTTGGTTCATAAAATAGTTTAATAGGTCTGGATCTTCATAGGTTAGTAGCTTAGCAAAAGTGGCTTGTTCTTCCTCATCCGCGGTCAAGTAGTGCTGCTTAACATAAGGATCGATATAGAAATCCAGTTCTTTTAAACCGCGACGGGCTTGATAAATTACTCTGCGTTGCTCATTGGTCGGTTCGGGTTGTGTCATTTTAAAATTACTCCTAAATATAATATAAACTAGAATATAAATTAAAGTTAAAATGTTGAGCCGAATTACGCAACTAGCTATTAAGCTGCTGCCATAATGCCAGCCCCTGCATGGTCAAGCCCACATTGTGAGTGCGTACAATACTGGCCCCTTGCTGGAAAGCCAGTAAGGCTGCCGCCATACCCACCCCATCTCTGTCAGTGGCTTGATGCTCACTAAAGGCAGGTAAGTCAGTACGGTTAAGAACTTCCCCTAAAAAACGCTTACGGGAGATACCAAATAAAATCGGCAATTGTAGTTGATGCAGCTCACTGAGTTGGTTTAATAAGGTTTTATGGTGATCGTAATTTTTGGCAAAGCCAAACCCAGGGTCAATAATAATATTGCTAAGCTTTACACCCGCCTGTACGGCACAGTCAATACGCTGCTCTAGTTCAGCAATGACTTCCTGCAACACGTTCTGATAACTGGCTTTGGCATTCATGGTCGTCGGTTCGCCACGCATGTGCATCAACACCACTGGAATATCTAACTTGGCAGCCATCTGCGGCGCGCCTGTACGCGTTAACGCTCTAACGTCATTCCAGATATCCGCCCCAGCTTGCACTGCTTGCTCTATAACTTTTGGCGAACTGGTATCAATAGAAAGCCACAACTCTTCACCAAACTGCTGACGAATGGCTTCTACCACAGAGACTACTCGAGAACATTCCTCGTCCTCTGTAACAGGACTGGCATTTGGACGGGTAGATTCCCCCCCAATATCAATAATGGTCGCCCCTTGTTGTAGCATCTGTTCGCAGTGAGCCAAAGCGTTGTCGACGCTATTAAACTTTCCACCATCTGAGAATGAGTCGGGCGTCACATTTAAAATACCCATAATGTGGGGTTGAGACAAATCCAGCTGCTTAGATTGTACGGTTGTCGTTTTGGTCTCAATGACTGTCTTGGGGAAAGGATGTAGTTGCATAATAATAATTATTCTTTTTGGTCTTCAGGTTTAAAATTAATGGTTAGGTCAATTGGCAATCTTTTTATAATGATGGCTCTTGCCTTTGTAACTTACCCATTTTAGCAGATATAGAGGATTATAGTGGTGCAATAGAGATCTACAATTTGCCAAAATAAACACAAAAAAAGGCACCTTCAATTGAAGATGCCTTTTGTATCAACTTTAATGGTATAAAGTTTTAAGCTCCATACGGTACTTGCAGTCTTACATAGCAGGTAACGGAGGAGGTGTGGGACCTGAAGGTGAGTCAGTAGAGTCTACCTCTTCTTTTTTAGGAGTCACATCCTTCTCTGGTTGATAATTACGGGGTTCACGAGGCTCATTACCCGCTAAGATGTCTTGTAACTGATCTCTATCAATGGTTTCCCATTTCATCAAGGCATCAACCATCGCATGCATTTTGTCTTTATTTGCTTCGATGATTTCACGGGCAATATCATACTGCTCTTCTAAGATACGACGAATTTCTTCATCTACCTTCTGCTGCGTTGCCTCAGAAATACTGCGAGTCATCCCGCCAAAGTAGCCCTGTGACGTATCATCCTCTTCGTAAACCATCACCCCTAGTGCCTCAGACATACCATATTTGGTAACCATCGCACGTGCCATTTTGGTAGCACGCTCAAAGTCATTAGATGCGCCAGTGGTCTTTTGGTTCACAAACACTTCTTCTGCAATACGGCCACCAAATAAGATAGCAATATCATTTAGCATTTTAGACTTATCTAAGCTAGTCTGGTCAAACTCAGGCAGCTGCCAAGTCACGCCCAATGCCCAACCACGCGGCATGATAGTCACTTTATGTACAGGGTCAGTACCTGGAAGCATCTCTGCTACTAACGCATGGCCCGCTTCATGATACGCGGTCGCACGGCGCTCTTCTTCGCGTAGCACCATTGATTTACGCTCAGGACCCATAAATAGCTTGTCTTTGGCGTCTTCAAAGTCATTCATATCGACGCTGGTTTTATTACGACGCGCTGCAAATAAAGCTGCCTCGTTTACTAAGTTAGCTAACTGAGCACCACTAAAGCCAGGCGTACCACGTGCTAACGCATTGACATCAACGCCAACCGTTGCAGGTAACTTACGCAAATGCACCTTTAAGATCTCTTCACGGCCTTTAATATCCGGTAAGCCAACATGCACTTGACGATCAAAACGACCTGGACGTAGTAACGCTTTATCTAGCACGTCTGCGCGGTTGGTGGCCGCAATAACGATAATACCGTCATTGCCCTCAAAACCATCCATCTCAACCAATAATTGGTTTAGGGTTTGCTCACGCTCATCATTACCACCGCCCATGCCAGTACCACGGCTACGACCTACGGCGTCAATCTCATCAATAAAGATAATACAAGGCGCATTTTTCTTAGCTTGTTCGAACATATCGCGGACACGTGAAGCACCCACACCTACGAACATTTCTACAAAGTCAGAGCCTGAGATTGAGAAGAAAGGTACTTTCGCTTCACCAGCAATCGCTTTAGCAAGTAACGTCTTACCGGTACCTGGCGGACCCACCATCAAAATACCGCGAGGAATAGTGGCACCAAGTTTGGTAAATTTGTCAGGATCTTTTAGAAAGTCCACAACTTCAACAACTTCTTCTTTCGCTTCTTCAGCACCTGCGACATCATTAAAGTTAACTTTAATTTGGTCTTCACCTAGCATTTTTGCTTTAGATTTACCAAAGCTCATAGGTCCGCCGGCTTTACCACCCGCGCCGCCTTGCATATTACGCATGAAGAATAAGAAGATACCGATAATAAGCAGAACAGGGAAACTTGCAATTAGTAACTGCAACATAATGCTTTGGCGCTCAGGGGCGGCGCCCTGCACTTCAACATTATGTTTACGTAATGTAGGCATTAACTCATCGTCAGCCACGGCAGGGACAACGGTCTCAAATTCTGAGCCGTTAACTTTTTCACCGGTGATTTGCTCACCATCGATTTTGACGCTTTTAATTTGGTCCTCAGTGACTTGAGTTACAAACTCAGAGTAATTAAGCGCATCCGGCTCATTACTGCTATCAAAGTTGCTAAATACCAGCACTAATACGCCGATAACAACTAGCCACAATAAGGTATTTTTTACCATGTCGCTCACAAGCTATACCATCCCTTACTTATTGATGTATTCAAAATTCTGCCTAATCTTGCATTATAACATGAGACAAAAAAACAATTATGGCTCGTCACCGTGTTAATACACGCGTTGATTATTCTGTCATTAATTTTTTATAATATTTCTAATAGAGCTTAACGCCCTTAAAACCATGCCCTTAATAAAAAAACTATGATCTTAACGAACCACTGCTGATACTTCTCTTTATTAGGTCACTCTACTTATTTATCAAGGATAAATCAGATAATAATATCTAAATTTTAGATTTACTTATTTAATCCACCTTTGCAATTATAGACTTTGTTCAGTCAGCCCAAATTCTGTGTCCCTTATTGCTAAGCATAAGTAGAGCGACTTTTCATAAAGAACATAAGGGTCATGAGAAATAAAAAATCATCAGAAATAGCGAGTCACAAGTAATCTCTTAAAGCTAAGGGGTTAACTGTGATTATTAAGTTTTCTAAATAGCTCAGATTACTTAGTGGCTACCCAAAACACCTCTTTTGAGCGAGGGCGAGAGGCGGCAGGCTTAATGGTACGCACTTTAGAGAATTGAGACTGTAATTGCTGACGTAACTGCTGCTCCCCTTCGCCTTGGAACACTTTCATTATTAAGGAGCCACCTTTAGGAAGTACTCTAAGTGCAAAATCTACAGCCAACTCACATAGATATATCATGCGAGGCTGATCTACTGCGGTATGACCGGAGGTGTTGGGTGCCATATCTGATAACACCACATCCACTTGTCTATCACCCACTTCACTCATTAATTTATCAAATACTTCTTCTTCTCTAAAATCACCTTGAATGAAGGTCACATTCTCCAGCGCATCCATAGGTAAAATATCAGAAGCAATCAATATGCCACTATCCCCTACCAATCTACCAGCCACTTGTGACCAACTTCCTGGCGCACTACCCAAGTCTACAACTGTCATCCCCTTTTTAATTAGGTCAGTCTTTTCATTAATCTCTAATAGCTTGTAAGCAGCACGAGCACGATAACCCTCTTTTTGGGCCAACTGTACATAATGGTCGTCAAGATGCTCTTTCATCCAAGCTTTACTGCTTTTAGATAATTTCTTATTAGTGATACGGGTTGCCAAAATATCCTCACTGTAACTGTATATATAAAATAGAGATGTGATAACTATTAATTAATAGCAAATTCTACCATTATTTAAACTATTAAGCTTATGGCCTCTTAAAACTTAGCCAACATTACAAACTCATCATGCAAGAGGCAACAACTTTCTTTATAATGCCCTGTGAATCTAATTCGCTTTTGAATCTTTATGCTTTAATAACTCGATGACTGTATAAAGAGTGAGCGTAAAGACTCCGTTTAGATAGCATCATAGATTGACCCTATCTGATATTTTTCTTTTCAAGGCTGGTTAAGTTAGGCCTAATAATTAATACTGAGACAATATGAGTACTGCAAAAAACAAACGTCCTGCATTGGACAACACTGAACTTCGCCGCCTTAAAGGCATTGGTCACGAGCTAAAGCCTGTCGTTACTATCGGCAATAAGGGATTGACTGATTCAGTAGTAGAAGAGTTAGATCGTGCTTTAAATGATCATGAACTTATTAAAATCAAAACGCTACCAGGTAGTAAGGAAGAGCGCGAAGTATTCAGCAGCGATCTTGCTGAAAAAACTGGTGCTCAGCTTATTCATAGCATCGGTCGCATGGCTCTATTATTACGCCGTAACCCTAATGCCAACCCTAAGCTGTCTAACTTAAGTCGTTATAGCGACTAATGGTTATTACAAGTCATTAAAAAATAGTTATTTAAAAAAAGGCCGCTAATTTAGCGGCCTTTATTGTTTTATTGACTCTCAATTACTTTTATAGACTCTTAATTAACTGAACAATTAAAAAAATCTCATTTATCTAAAGCGAATAATTTAGATGAATGAGATTTTTTGGTATGCCTTGCGATCCAGTCTTTAAAGATCCAGTCTTTAAAATAGCTTGTTGGCTATTAATCGTTCATCGCTAAGTAAGTACCTTGGCTTGTCGCGTCTAAGTAACGACCATCGCGCCATACGCTGTAACCGTTATGGCTGCTGTACGGGCTGAATTTTGACTGTCTAAAGTCTGATACCCATTGTGAGCCATCATAAATTTGAATATGACCATGTGGGTTCTTTGATGAGCGGTTAAATACAGCAACGTCACCGACTTGAGGTTGATAGTTGTCATTGCTAAGCTTAACAAAGCCCGCTTGTGCTAATGTGCCACGAGTAGCATATTGATAAGCTGAAGGGTTAGGAGTGAAGTCATAACCTGCAGCTTGTAGAGCTTGACGTACATAACGGGCGCATAGTCCAAGCGTTCTAGAATGAGCAGCACGAGCAGCACGAGCAGCGGCTAGAGCAGGAGGCGCTGAGCTGGTCAAACGACCAGAAGAGAAAGTTGGGTTATTTGCAGAGGTAGCAAAAGAAACTGAGTTACTGTATTTAGTTTCTAGCTGTCTAGCCAATTGGGCCAGTTCATCACTTTTTTGCTGTGCTTGATTGTTTAAATATTCAATATTCTGAACACGTTCAGTGGTATTAGAAGTGATGTTAGAGAAATTGTTTACTACTTTATATGTTTTAACTGCTGAAGAGTTTGTGGCTGGTTCAAAAGTTTGTTGAACTGTTGCATTTACTTGTGTGGCACTTAGTCCCATTAACGACAAAATAATAAGTGACTTTTTCATAACATTCCCAGAATTAGTTTTGCAATGTACTATTCAACCTACCTGTCAAATAGCCTATTGATATTCATTTAAAAACAAACGACCTATCGAAACAGCCTATATTTAGACTTAGCAACCGTTTATGCTATCTATATACTCAGTGATAACTTCATCTATAAACCAAGTTTGAGGTCTGCCATGCAACACCCCTTAAAACCCAATCATTTAGCAAAGCGAATTGATCATCAAAAGTCTGCAGCGTCTTCCTTGCCTAAGTCTTTATCTGAAAAATGCTCTGAGCTGAATTTATTAACCCAAGAGATGAAAGCTTTAATAGGAAGAGGACTACCAGAAGAGATTCTAAAATCATTGTGGGTAGTCAAGTATGAAGAAGGTCAGTTGGTTCTTTCTGTGCAGTCTCAAACTGCAGCAAACCATCTTCGATACCAGTCAAACAACCTAATTAATATACTAAAAGAACAATCTCTTACATTCAGCGTACTAAAGAATATAGATGTAATCGTTACTTACCCTGCTTCGATTGACCACTTAAATGAAAATCAGAGTTACTCAAATCTGCATTCAAATCAATCGAATTTAACTCTTAGTAAGGGCGGAAGCCATAATAAACGTGGCCTCACCGAAACAACGAAAAGAACTATAACACACACATTAGAGCATGTCATTAAAGATGAACGCCTAAAAGCTTCCCTAAAACGACTAACAAAACCCAACTAAACCCTTTCTATAATGTTTTATTATGTAAACAAGCGTGGTGTTATTGGTAGACAATGTTTGGTTTTTAAAACTGGCTCCGTAAAAATAACCAGATTTCTTCTTTAATCTATGAATAGTTTTTATTGATTGAGCCCTTCTAAGTATTGAAAATGTTTGGATTGTGCAAGTTTTCATTAATTTTTGATAAAAAAAAGCGAAACCTAGGTTTCGCTTTTTTTATCTTTCCACAATGTTGCTTTAAACCAAAAAATAATTTAGAAAATGGCAGAAATATTTCCGTTTTCCACTTGATTTTTATATTTTATAGTCAATTGCAAAATTAGTTGTGTCATAAATTGTTACAATTTCAAAGTTTTCAGGGTCACTATACACCGCTCTTATCAGTTTATTGTTTAAAGCATGCCCTGATTTGTAGGCTGAAAACTTGCCGATTAGGGGATATTTTGCCAAATATAAGTCGCCAATAGCGTCTAAAATCTTATGACGTACAAATTCTTCTTTATGACGAAGCCCTTCTTTATTAACTATACCTTTTTCATCAAGCACAATAGCGTTGTCTAAACTGCCCCCTAAAGCCAAGTTGTTTTTTTGGAGATGTTCAATATCGCGCATAAAGCCAAAGGTTCTGGCATTGCCCACATTGGCAATATAATTGTTAGTAGAAAACTCAAACAAGTAGTGCTGTGTGTCTTTAGGGATGCCAGGATGATCGAATTCAATTTGAAAATCTAGACAAAAGCCTGGATAAGGCTCTAATTGCGCTGACTTGTCGCCCTCTTCTACTTTTACTGTCTTTAATATTTTCAAGAATTTCTTGGGAGCTGACTGCTCTTCAATTCCTGCCTGCAATATTAATTCCACATAGTTTGCAGCGCTGCCATCCATTATGGGTATCTCTGCATCCGAAACTTTAATAAGTACGTTGTCTATCCCAAGTCCTGCTAAAGCACTTAACAAGTGCTCTACAGTGCCAATCTTAACGCCATCTACTACTAAATTAGAGGACATGACGGTATCAGTAACTAAGAAGGCATCTGCAGCAATTAAAGGAGCATTATCTATATCAGTGCGTAAGAAATGTATGCCACTATCGACATCAGCAGGCTCCAAAATTAAGGTGACATCCTGTCCACTGTGTAGACCCACACCGACTACTTCAATAGGCTGTTTTAAAGTGCGTTGTTTCATAAAGTTGATACTCTTATTACTTAACGGTTTTTAATTAATTTTTTCACTTAATTATTTTTTATTCAATTATTAGTTAGCTAGATTAGCACTGCCGATTCAATGAGAGAATTTTAACACAGTAGCTGGCTAAGATAGCTTATATAGGGTCATATTTACCTTAGTCCATAATAATTACACATAAAAAAAGCCAAGCTTAAGCTTGGCTTTTTACTATTACAGCTTTTTGTGCAATTTAAAACAACTAACCTAAAGCGATTAACGGTTCTGTTGACGCTTTAGATAATCTTGAATGCTGTTGGTCTTCGTAGCAGCAGCAGGCTGTGAAGTCCCAGTAGTGCTCGCTGGACTGGCTGGTTGCTGCGGCTGAGGTTGTGATTTTTGCTGAGCATGAAAAGCACTGGTATGCGTTGAACGATCAACAGTATGAGCACTCGATGCAGAAGGCATTGGCTGAGGCGTCTCGCTATCATCTAAAGTTAAACCCGTAGCGATAACCGTCACATGCAAGTCTTCGCCTAGCTTTTCATCAATCACAGTACCAATGAAAATATTGGCTTCTTCAATATCGGTAATATCATTAACAACTTCAGTGATCTCGTTCAGCTCATCTAACGTTACTGACTCAGAAGACACAACGTTTACAATTAGACCTTTGGCATTTTCTAAAAGCAAGTCATCTAATAATGGTGAGCGAATGGCTTTTTCAGTAGCCTGACGTGCACGGTCTTCACCACTGGCACGGCCAATACCCATCATTGCATGACCTTTGGCTGTCATTGCAGTGCGAATATCATTAAAGTCAATATTGATCACACCTTCACTAGAAATAGTTTGAGCGATACCTTGCACGGCATGCATTAATACGTCATCTGCTTTTTTGAAGGCATCTTGCATAGAGATATTGCCATAAACTTTAAGCAGCTTGTCATTAGGAATGGTAATGATAGAGTCGACAAAGTTAGACAGCGCATCGATACCCGCTTTGGCTGCCTTAATACGCTTACCGCCTTCAAATTTAAAAGGAGTGGTAACCACGCCCACAGTTAAAATTTCCATTTCTTTAGCGATACGAGCAACCACAGGTGCAGCACCTGTACCAGTACCACCCCCCATACCCGCAGTGATAAACACCATGTCTGAGTCTTCAAGTAGCTTGCGGATAGCGTCTTCATCTTGTTCTGCAGCCTCACGACCCACTTCAGGGTTTGCGCCAGCACCAAGACCACGGTTAGTTTGTGCACCAAGTTGCAGCTTATTTTCAGCAGTTAGTCTATCTAAAGCTTGTTTATCGGTGTTTGCACAAACAAAAGTCACCCCTTTAACACCTTGTTGAACCATATGCTCAACAGCGTTACCGCCGCCGCCACCTACACCAAAAACTGTAAAGCGGGCTTGACCATTGTTTAAATCGTGGCCATTGCTAGCCATTGTGTACTTAGACATTATCACTCCTTGAGGCCATCTGCTTAGTTAGGTTACTTATTCATAAGTACTAACCAATAATGACTGTGAAATATGAAATTAATATAGTGAGAAATTATATTATGCTTTTGAAAAAATTACTCAAATTGTGTTTGAGGGTGCTAAATCTATTAGGCCTATTCACCTCTAATGCTTCTGGTGAACTTTTTTCACTGTGCTTAAACTGTTCGCTCTGACTGTATAACAAGGCACCATAAGCGGTCTGCAAGGCACGCTGTCCCACCCGCAAATTCAGCTCTTTAACCTTATCATCATCACCAAAATGAGTATAAGCTGTAATGGCATCATGTGGATTACTCATAACCACAGGCATCTCAAGCAAACGCTTCGAGAAGCGTACCATCCCACGAATCTGACTACCGCCACCCGTTAGAATGACACCACGCTGCAGATAATCCATTAAGCCTTCATCAGCCAATTTTTGGAAAATAATCCGATAAATTTCGATATAGCGAGCTTCAATAATTTGAGCCAACTGTAACATGCTGATGGTTGCTTCATCAGCCATACCTACTCTTGCAAAAGTCTCAAACCTAGTAGGATCTACGTCACGAGTATCTACTGTTCCTCTCTGAATTTTCAGCTTTTCAGCTTCCATCATAGTGAGGTTCAACTCAGCAGAGATATCCATAGTTACCTTATTACCACCCTCAGCAATACAGTGAGTAAAAATAAGCTTGTTTTCGCGATACACACAGATACTAGTGCTACTTGCTCCAATATCAATTAAACAAACCCCTTGCTCACGTTCTTCAGGCATTAAACTATATTCAGCACTTGATACGGCATCGAACAACATGTGATCAATACTTATATCACACGCCTGAATTAACTTTTGGATATTCTGTCGACTGGCTACTGGCATCATCATTAAGTGATACATGACAGTAACTTTGTTGGCGTACATGCCAATGGCATCATCTACCATCTGCTCTTGGTTATCTAAAAAGATACCTTGTTGGCAATGATGCATAAGATAATGAGTATTAGGTAAAACACTAGCTTTGGCCAAACTCAGAGCCTTGACAATGTGTTGAGTTTCTACCACACCTTGCTCGACATCGACCGCCCCAAAACCATTATGGCTTAGAAGCTCAGGGGTTGATAAGGTTAACCAAACACTATGAATACGGCAGTTAGCCATTTCTTCAGCTTGTATAATGGCCTGACGAATAGAGCTTTTTAGGCGATCAAAATGCTTAATCTGACCTTGCTGAAAATCTTCAGTAGGTACCTCACCAACGCCCTTAATACGTATATCTGTTGCAGAGACAACATTGCCCACCACGACATAAACTGCAGTGGCGCTTAAATGAATGACGGCGAGAAGATTTTCAGATTTACTCATAAAGTTTAAAGCATATATGTATGTACTGTGCGGGATAATTAGTATAAAACCATACTAATCACCCCTAAATAAAACAGTAAGGTTAAATTGGGTTTCTGTCTAAATATTACTATGAGCCTATACAATATATTAGCTAATTACTAAGTTAAATAAACAATAGACCTTACTGTTTTTCATCTATTTTAGCCAATACATTTCAAGTTCAAGTTACTAAATAAAACCGCTTCAAATCATCTTTGAGGCGGCTTTAAATTAAAGTGGTATCTCACTTTCTTCAGCACTTGCTCCCTGCTCTGCTGTTTCCGATGGTTGTTCTACTATACGATCAGGCTGCGATTTTTCATCTTCTACAACAGAAGCAGTGCTAGTCGTCTCTTCTACCTTTGCTTTCCAATCAATGACAAAGCCATTTTTATAACGTAGGTCAGCAGCAGCAATATTCTCTTTTTTATCTGCCAACTGGTTTTGTAATAGTTGGCTCAAGTTCATAAGTTTTTGGGAGGTATGTTCGTTATCTACTATAATACGCATCCCGTTATTAAATTTAATAGCCCAAGTCATGCGCGGCGTTAATACCAAATCTTCTACTTGCATATCTAGCGGAGCAAACCACTGATTGACTTGCTGCATTTGCTGCATGATCAAAGTTGACTGATCGGCATCTCCTTGCAGCATAATCAGTCCGGGTTGCGATAGTTCAGACTCACTGACAGGTTTGTATACCTTACCTTGTGAATCAATTAGATGCTCACTGCCAAATCGTGCTATTGCTTCTCGCGGCAAAGCAGTGATAACAATACCTTCACCCCACTTGCGCTCAATATCCACTTGGCTAATCCAATCCTGCTGCATCGCACTGTCTTTCAGCTCTGGAAGTATAGCGGTAAAGAAGCTACCTGCTTCTTTTTTTTCCATAACCTTATTTAAGGTTTCATACTGAGCGGCATCAAGATTTTTAGTATTCACAACCACTTTTGCAGGCTGCGAGTTATAAATCCTATTTGATACTACGAAAAAAATAGCAACAAATAAAACTACTGTAAGAGTAATCCACATGTTGGCGGATAAGTATTTACTTGGGTTCAGCGCAGTTTTATTCACAGAAGCAGCCGTAGTATCCATTTTGTCTAATAACTCACAATTGTAACGTATTTGCTCAAGCAGCGATAGCAGCTAAGTTTGGTGAGCATGTATCAATTTATGACAGAATATGACACAACCAGTAATATGAGCCCTAAAATAGTCATTCATAACATCATAATCGCTCAAAACCTGTCTCACTGATAGAGTTGATGTCTAGTACTTATTGATATCAACTACCCAACAGCTACCTCTACCCTCTTATCAACTATAAGGTTTGAGCAAGAATGTGCCAACAAAGATCTTCAAATTCCATACCACGTGCTTTGGCGGCCATAGGCACTAAGCTGTGGCTAGTCATTCCAGGCACTGTATTGATCTCTAATAACCAGAAGTTACCCTCTTCATCCTGCATCGCGTCTACTCGGCCCCATCCTTCAGCGTTCACCGCTTTAAAGGCTGCTAGACTTAGCGCTTGTAAATGAGCTTCTTCTTCTTCTGATAGACCACAAGGGATATGGTACATCGTATCATTGCGATTGTACTTGGCCTCATAATCATAGAAGTTAGAAACATCGGCAGGCTGTAGGCGAATTACTGGATAAGCTTCATCATCGATAATCACGATAGTGAACTCACGGCCTGTAATCCACTTTTCCGCCATAACCACATCACCACACTCTGAAGCTACTTCATAAGCTTTCGGCAACTCATCTAGAGTGTTGACCTTACTCATACCAATACTTGAGCCTTCATGAACTGGCTTAACCATTAAAGGTAAACCCAAGGCACTAACTACTTGTTGCCAATCGGTATCTTTATTTAACACGGCAAAAGGGGCTGTGGATAGCCCACAGCCTTGCCACAACTGCTTAGTGCGAACCTTATCCATACCAATAGCGGATGCTAGAACCCCTGAGCCTGTTTGTGGAATCTGTAACCAGTCAAGTAGCCCTTGAAGCTGACCGTCCTCTCCCCCACGACCATGTAATACGTTAAAGACACGATCGTAATTCTTCAGCTCAGTAACATCCTGATCTTTTGGATCAAAATGAGTAGCGTCCACACCTTGTGACTGTAAAGCTTTTAATACCGCACTGCCACTGTCTAAGGAAACAGCACGCTCGTTACTGTTACCACCATAGATAACAGCAACTTTACCAAAAACACTAGGGTCCTTAGCAGCTGTATTGGCCTGAGAAGAAGCATTATTTACATTTGAGTTGGCAACAGATTGAGTCATAGTTATCGGCATCTTAAACAATTAGGGTTATGGCAAATAAATAAGGTTGTGGCAAATAAAATCATTGTGAACTGCGACACAGAGCGCACGCAGCCCACTTGTTAAATTGTATAGGTTAAATAGTATAGGGAAAACTAGCTTTAAAGCCTAATAATAATAGTTACAAAATAAATCTCTGCACACGCCAAAAAAATCATCCCCACCCGATTTTCATAGGTTTAGGGGTTAAAAAGCTAACTAACTGTCGAAATACAGTCTTATCATTGTTAAAAAACACCAAACGAAGACCTTCAATCAATAAATCCAGACCAAGCGCAAACAAACTGGCTTGAGGTCGAGCGTTCGACTTCAACTTGCGTTTTAACGGCTTATCTTTGTCTTTATAAATACCGACATGATAAGCCCAACAAAATGCTAAGGCGTTCACTGCGACTAATTTACTGACCCGATCAAGATGGATGAAGTGGGTATCTTCAAGATTAAAGCCACGCCCCTTTAGACAAGCAAATAAAGTCTCAATTTCCCAACGCTTAGCATCGCTTGTCATCGCATCCACTGTTTCTAGTTGATTGGTTGCGACAATCACTAAA
>NZ_FUGE01000119.1 GCF_900162825.1 Psychrobacter piechaudii | reverse complement strand
ATTTGTCTCCTAGTCCACGACCTTTGAGACTTTGAGCATTTTTGTCGTGTACAGAGGTAAGTAATAAAGATAAGCAAAAAAATTAGATAATAAAAAAGTGGGTGGTGTTATAAGAACGCCACCCACTTTTTTAGCTATTATTTTATTACTATCAGTTAAACACAACGGTCTTATTACCGGCCACAATAACCCGGTTTTGTACATGCCAGTTGACAGCGCGTGCCAAGACATTGCGTTCAACATCACGGCCAATAGCGCGTAACTCAGTTACTCCTTGGCGGTGAGTTACACGGTGCACATCTTGTTCAATAATAGGACCTTGGTCTAAGTCAGCAGTCACGTAGTGAGCCGTAGCACCGATTAGCTTAACGCCTTTATCAAACGCCTGACGGTAGGGGTCAGCACCAACGAATGCAGGCAAGAATGAATGGTGGATATTAATAATTTTCATTGGCCAACGGCTGACAAAGTCTTCTGATAAGATTTGCATATAACGAGCCAATACTAAAAGATCATTGCCGGCCATAATTTGATGGATTTTTTCCTCAGCTTCTGCCTTAGTGTCTTTAGTAACAGGAACATGATGAAAAGGAATGCCAAAGTTTTCGACCTCTTGGCGTAGATCATTATGGTTACTAACTACACAGGTAATATCACAGTCTAATAGACCACGTTGATGACGCCATAACAAATCGAGTAAAGCATGATCAAATTTAGACACCAAAATACCCACTTTGGTTTTAATCGCATTGTTATGTAGACGCCATTCCATTTCATAACGCTTAGCAACTGTGTGCTCAAAGCTGGCTTCAAAGTTATCAATAATTTCACTAAGACCTGCCAATGCAAACTCCAAACGCATGAAGTATTGCCCCCCTTCATGGGCGGTTGAATATTGGTCTAAGGTAATAATATTCGCACCATAGCGATGAATAAACTCAGAAACGGCTTGGACGATACCGGCTTGGTCTTTACATTTAATTAATAAGGTAGCGGTATCAATGGCAGGGTCAGTAACTGGGGTTTTAGTATCTTTTGACATAAAAACTCACTAAATAATAAGATGAAAAAAAGCAGGCAAGACAGTCATTGACTGCCAGCCTGTTCTAAAAAGTAAGTACAAAAATATAGAGCATATTAAAAATATTCGCTGTTGGAGCCTATTATAGCAGTTACTGACAGGGGTAAAGTTGACAATAAATCAACTCATTAATAGGTTTGTTTAACCCTATATAATCAAATAACCCACTCGCATTGAGTGGGTTATTTATTTATGCATTCGAAGCTATCGAAGGGAGCTACCTGTTATTTAAGTGCTTCGCAAGCAATACCATCATTATCCCGATCAAGCCCTTTATACCCAGGTTTCTTTGCATCAAAATAAGCCTGAGCTTCTTTTTGAGACTTAAAATCAGAGCATTTAACTTTGGCGGCATGGGCAGGTAGGCTGGCTGATACTAGCATTAGGCAAAAGGCTGTAAGCAAAGTTTTATTCATACGACTCACCCTATAACTAATAATTAAATAATCGAAATAAAATATATTAGAATATATATTAATTATATCAATATTATATAATAAAGCCATACCCAGAGA
Organism: Psychrobacter piechaudii; assembly: GCF_900162825.1. Lineage (GTDB taxonomy): Bacteria > Pseudomonadota > Gammaproteobacteria > Pseudomonadales > Moraxellaceae > Psychrobacter > Psychrobacter piechaudii. The sequence goes on along the minus strand of NZ_FUGE01000119.1, from coordinate 22,725 downwards.
GGGGAATAAGTGAGAGCTACTCATCTCGACAACATATTGCTGTATATTAATCTTATGCTTGAGCTTGTTATATTGTGATAACTTAATATTAAAATAAGAAAGTTTTAATAGTAATAGTTGTTTAGGGGAGTGAGGGGTGGGAATATGACTTTTATTTTTAATGTTTACCTTATCTTATTTTTGATAATGCCTTTTGTGTTGGTATTTTGGTTAATACGTCCTGCTTACTTTCCTTTTGTGGCCGATATCAATAACCCTCCAAGTAGGCTAAAGATATTGGGTTTATCTTCTTTAGTTTTTATGGTTTCTACGATCATTATTGGTGCTTTTCTTCCTGAAGAAAGCACTCCAGATGACTCTGTAGCAGGATTACTTGCTGGGCTAATTTTATCTATTACGATTATTTACTTCTCTATTAAGCAAGGTAAGTCTGCCCCAAAGATAGAAAATAATCAGATTAAAACTCTAACAGCAAAGCCTGTGTTTAATATGGATTTACAGCAGCTAAAGCCACCAAGTTTAAAGCTAGATCTAGATAAAACGCCTGACAAAGAGACTGAGGTTAATAAAAAGCGTTCTTTCTTTGAGCAAAGAAGAGTCAGGTCAGAGACTTATAAACAACTAATGCTAATGGCGAGTGATGTAGAAATAAGTCAAGAGGAAGAACAAAGAATTAAAGAGCTGTTGATGGAGGCAGAGCTTACTGATAAACAGCAGTTACAAGGTTTTATTAAAGCTTATAAGAAGGCTTATGAGCATGTTGTGTCTGATGAGATTGTGACTCAACAAGAGTATGAAGCGTTACAGCGCATACAAAAGTTATTTAATATTCCGTCTGACAAAATTTCAGCAGAATTAGAGGTGCTAGATAAGCACAGAGTATTAAGGCAAATACAGAGCGGGATTTTGCCGACTTGTCACACCAATATCATTTTAAAAAAAGGCGAGGTGGCTCATTTTAGTTATTTTGCAGATCTAATTGAAGAAAGAGCTGTGAGAGGGCGTTACCAAGGGGGTTCGGCTGGGGTGAGTTTTAGGGTAGCCAAGGGAGTCAGTTTTAGGGTAGGCCAGTCTCGCGGTACTTATAAGTCAGATCGAGAGCCTGTTGCTGTCAGCTCAGGAAAGCTTATAGTGACTAATAAGCGTATTATTTTTGATGGCGATAAAAAAGGATTTAATATAACTATTGGACAGCTATTATCTTATGAAGTGTTCGATAACAGTATTTTGGTGAAGCCGACACGGGGTAATCCAAGGTTAGTTCAATTTAGGGACACAAGTTATGATCCTGATATTTTGGATATAGGGATAAATAGTATTGTTTATAATTAAAGGTGTTGGTATCGTCTTTTTCAATACCAACAGCTATACCAACAAATATACCGTAATTTAACAAAATGACTCTTACCTTGTTGATTAATGCAGAGTTGATAAGACAATCAAGCTGACTAATAAATGAGTCAAATCAATTAGTTAAGCCCATAAAAAAAGACCTGCCATATTTAATATGGCAGGTCTTTTAAATGTTTGGTCGGAACGGCAGGATTTGAACCTGCGACCCCTACACCCCCAGTGTAGTGCGCTACCAGACTGCGCTACGCCCCGATGGACAAACTATTTTACTCATTATTAATATTAATGCAAGTGGTTAATCGCCATTTTATCCCAAAATCTCTTTCAAGATTTGGTTTACTTGCTGCGGGTTGGCTTTACCACGGCTGGCTTTCATCACTTGACCCACCAGACCATTAAAGGCTTTTTCTTTACCGCCTTTATATTCATCAACCATGGCTTGGTTATTGGCGATAACTTCTTCCACCATGGCTTTAATAGCGCCCGTATCCGTTTCTTGCTTCAGACCTTTGGCCTCGATGATTTTGTCTGCTGCGTCTGCATCATCGCCACCTTCACCGTCATATAAGGCAGTAAATACTTGTTTTGCTAACTTACCTGATAGAGTATTGTCATTTAAGCGCTTTAACAAGCCCGCCAATTGTACTTCACTGATAGGGGAGTCGGTGATGGTTTTGTCTTCTTTATTTAACGCACCAAGTAAATCACCCATAATCCAGTTGGCAGTTAATTTAGCGTGCTGCTTACCAACTGCTTCAAGAACGGTTTCAAAGTAGTCGGCCAACTCACGGCTACCGGTTAAGACACGGGCATCATATTCTGATAAACCAAGTTCAGTACCGAAGCGTTCACGGCGTACTACAGGTAACTCTGGTATGCTGGCACGAATAGCATCAACAGTCTCTTGCTCTAGGCGCACTGGCAATAGATCTGGATCGGGGAAGTAGCGGTAATCATCCGCATCTTCTTTGGTGCGCATGATACGAGTTTCATCCGCTTCTGGATCATAAAGCATAGTAGCTTGAACCACTTTACCACCGTCTTCGATGATGTCGATTTGACGCTCGATTTCACGGTTGATCGCGTTTTCGATATTGCGGAAAGAGTTTAGGTTTTTAAGCTCAGTACGAGTACCAAACTCTTCGCCTGGCTGACGTACAGAGACGTTACAGTCACAGCGGAATGAGCCTTCTGCCATGATGGCATCAGAGATGTCTAACCAAGTAACCAGCTGGTGAATGGCTTTGATATAAGCCACCGCTTCTTTTGAGGAGCGCATGTCCGGTTCAGACACAATCTCAATTAGTGGTGTGCCCGCACGGTTTAAGTCAATCCCAGTCATGCCAGGTACTGCATCGTGCACTGATTTACCAGCGTCTTCTTCTAAGTGACCACGGGTAATACCAATGCGTTTGCCATATTCATTTTTCTCACCTTCGTTAACGATGACATCGATATAGCCTTTGCCAACGATGGGGTTTTCCATCTGGGTAATTTGATAGCCCTTGGGTAAATCAGGGTAGAAGTAGTTTTTACGATCGAAGGTATTTAGCATACCCAGCTCTGCATTCACCCCGATACCGAACTTTAACGCACGCTCAATCAAGCCTGCGTTTAATACAGGAAGCACCCCAGGTAAGCCTAAGTCAACGATACTAGCTTGAGTGTTTGGCTCATTACCAAATTTGGTTGATGAGCTTGAGAAGATTTTACTTTTGGTATTTAGTTGGCAGTGGATTTCAATACCAATGACCACTTCATAGCCGTCAATCAATAACTCTTTGCGAACGGGCTGGTGGGTGGTGTTACTTTCAGTGATAGCAGTCATTAGATGCTCTCCTGTGCAGTAGCAGATAGCTTAGTGTGATAGTCGGTGTGTTGCTGGAAGATATGAGCGGTCGATAGTAACTTGCTGTCATCCCAGTGATTGCCAATTAATTGTAGACCCACAGGCAGACCTGATTCGGTGAAGCCGGCAGGCATACTAATGGCCGGTAGACCCGCTAGGTTGACCCCGATGGTGTAGACGTCACCTAAATACATGGTCACTGGATCCAAAGCAGTATCGAGCTTATAGGCCGCGGTAGGGGCGGTTGGACTTGCAATCACATCACACTTATCAAAAGCTTTTTTGAAATCTTCTAAGATTAAGCGGCGTACTTTTTGAGCCTTAGTGTAGTAAGCATCATAGTAGCCGGCAGATAGCGCATAAGTGCCCATCAAGATACGGCGCTGTACTTCATCACCAAATCCTTCAGAACGTGAACGGGTGTATAAATCTGCTAAGTCTTTAGGCTCTTCACAGCGATAGCCAAAACGTACCCCGTCAAAGCGAGATAAGTTTGAGGAAGCCTCTGCAGGGGCTAGCATATAATAAGTTGCTAGAGTGATAGCAGGGTCGGTAATGTTAACCTCAACAATAGTCGCACCTAACTCCTCATACTGTTTAAGCGCATTGCGAACATTGCTATCTACTTCAGCATCTAAGCCTTGACCAAAATATTCTTTTGCCACCCCAATGCGTAGACCAGCAAAAGGTTTGTCAGCATCAGCGTTTTTAACAGCGCTGTGCATATCGGCAATGTAGTCTGGGACTTCGCGTTTGATAGAGGTCGCATCACGAGGGTCGTGACCAGTCATAGGTTGTAGCAAGTAAGCGCAGTCTTCTGCCGAGCGCCCAAAAGTACCGGCCTGATCTAAACTTGAGGCATAAGCAATCATACCGAAGCGAGATACGCTGCCGTAAGTAGGCTTCATTCCCGTTAAGCCACAGAAGGAGGCAGGCTGGCGAATTGAGCCCCCAGTGTCACTACCTGTAGCAAATGGGACAAAACCGGCCGCCACAGCTGCCGCAGACCCGCCAGATGAGCCACCAGGAACCCGACTGATATCCCATGGGTTGTGCACAGCGCCATAGTAAGAGCTTTCGTTGTCTGAGCCCATAGCGAACTCATCCATGTTCAGCTTCCCTAAGCACACAGCACCAGCGTCACGGATATTTGAGACGATAGTGGCATCATACGGCGACACAAAGTTGTGTAGCATTTTTGAGCCAGAAGTGGTGAGTAAGCCCTTGGTACAAAATAGGTCTTTATGAGCCATAGGTAGGCCCAGTAGAGCTGAAGTGTCGCCTGCACTGCGTTTTTCATCCGCAGCTTGGGCCGCTTGGCGCGCGCCTTCTTCATCAACAGTAATAAAACTGTTGATTTTCTCATCGAGCTTATTGATACGTTTTAGAAAATGATCGGTCAGTTCCACACTGCTAAACTGCTGGTTTTTTAGACCATCAGCAAGCTGAGCAACAGATAAGTGATGTAGGTCAGACATATTGGGTGTCCATTGTTATTAAAGATAAGGGTTATTAAAGATAAAAGTTATTAAAAGCAAGAGGATTATTTAAAAATAAAAAATAAGGGTGAAAAAGTTTTTTTGGCTGCTATCCTGGGCTACGACTTTATAAGTATTTTTATAAATTTACGCTTTCAGTCGCTATTTATTTTTCGTCCTACCTGGTTTCAAGTCAGGTTGGTTTTCTTTAATTTTTAACAAAGAAGATAGTTTTTAATGAAGCCAAAGAAACGGCGACGCAATAGATAGAGGTTATTCAATAACTTGCGGTACCAGATATAAGCCTTGTTCGACTGCTGGAGCCACAGATTGATTCAACTCACGGTCAATATCAGCATTGGGAATATCCGCACGTAATTCTTGAGCGGCTTCGTGCACATTAGATAGGGGCGCTACATTATCAGTATCTACGCTTGAAAGGGTTTGCATCATGTCTAAGATTTTAGCGATGTCCTCAGCGAAGGTTTGTGCCGCCTCTTCATCTACCGCAAGGCGAGAAAGCTTGGCTACTTCCAAAATATCAGTGGTACAGATTTGATTGTCGCGGTTAGGCGTCTGCGAATTTGATGTGCTATCGGTGGTCATGAGACAAAGCATCCTTTTTAAAATCGGTTAATAGAAAAATGAGTAAAGACAGTAAATAAAAAAGTCAGCAAAAATTAAGATAATAGAAGTTTATCAAACTGTTTTTAGGGTATCGGGCTATTATAATGCAACTGACACTTATTTTCAGTGGTTACCTTGATATGCGATCGGTTGTTAAGATTATAAATATTGGTCTCATTAATTTATTCAAATAAGTCACAATAACAGCAAAGTCCTATCAATAGAGCGTGTTATTGAGTAAATAATGTGTTTGACATGAGATGTTGCAATTTAATACGGCAGAGTTATATGAAAAATATGATATTTACATGATTTATCTATAATTAACCGCTATAATTTGCACCACCTGAATATTTGAATAAATTTTCAAGGTTTATTCTTGTCGTCATACTTTACTTTGGTTAAAGTGTGTCATTTCTATTCGACAAAATCTTAAAATATTTTTTAAAATATTAGACTCTTTTTTGAGAGCCAGTCTCTGCTTATTAAATGCATGAGATGACGACGCTACTCTTTAACTCGCAATACGCTGGAACACGATACATGAACCCGTTTGGATTTCTATCTAACAACATCGCCATTGACCTTGGTACTGCCAATACATTGATTTATGCGCCTGGAAAGGGTGTGGTTCTCGATGAGCCTACTGTTGTAGCTCTGCGTAGTAACCGTACTCAGAACCCAACGGTGGCTGCTGTCGGCATTGATGCAAAGCAAATGCTAGGTCGTACTCCCGATAATATTACCGCAATTCGTCCTTTAAAAGATGGGGTTATTGCAGATTTTGAGGTGACTCAAAAAATGCTGAAACACTTTATTAGCAAAGTGAAAGCCAGACGCTTCTTGGCCCAGCCAAACGTTGTGGTTTGCGTGCCCTGCAAATCTACTTTAGTTGAGCGTCGCGCTATTCGTGAAGCGGTATCCTCAGCGGGAGCCAATAAAGTTTTCTTATTGGAAGAGCCTATGGCTGCTGCTATTGGGGCAGATTTACCAGTCCATGAAGCCAGCGGGTCAATGGTGGTGGATATTGGCGGTGGTACCACAGAGATTGCGGTTATTTCATTATCAGGTTGTGTCTATGCAGACTCAATCCGTATTGGTGGTGATATCTTTGATGAAGCAATCATCACTCATGTGCGCCGTAACCATGGCTGCGTGATTGGGGAAACCACCGCTGAGCGTATTAAGCAAAGCGTAGGGTCTGCTATCGATGAAGACGCCAAGCTTGAAGTTGAAGTTCGTGGTCGTAGCATGGCAGAAGGGGTGCCAAAAACCCTAACCGTTACTTCTGAAGAAATCCAAAAAGCTTTAAGTGACTCTTTAACCGGTATCGTTAGTGCGGTTAAAACGGCTCTTGAGCAAACGCCTCCTGAATTATCATCAGATATCGCCGAGCGTGGTATTGTATTGACTGGTGGCGGGGCATTGCTACGTAATTTTGATAAATTATTGTCAAAAGAGACGGGACTACCAGTTACTGTAGCTGAAGATCCGCTAACCTGCGTCAGTCGTGGTGGTGGTGCTGCTTTAGACTTTATCCATAACAAAAGTTTAAATATGATTTTTGTATAATCTATAAGTTTGTAAGTTCACTATGCCAACGACCCTATTTGCTCAGTACAATCTTACCTTAAGAAAAACAGCGGCCGTATTATTGGTCGCTATAGTTTTGATGTTGCTGGACAGTAAAAATCCTGACTGGTTTAATCCTATACGGGATACCAGCCATTCAGCGATGCAGCCTATTTATCAAATATCGGTACTGCCAACCTTTGTTAGTCACTGGGCAGATGGGACGTTGATGAGCAAAGAGGCGTTACGACGCGAAAATGTACAGTTGCATGCGCAGTTATTGCATGCGCAAGCTAAGCTGCAACAGCAAGATTATGTATTGGCTCAAAACGCACGTTTGCAAGGGATCTTATCTACTACCAAGCCAGATCAGTATGAATTAAATTTGGCCCAAGTAATTGGTACCGATACCAACCCCTTAAAGCAAATTGTGGTCTTGAATAAAGGCAGTAAAGATGGGGTGCAAGTCGGACAAACTGCCATTGATGAAAATGGTATCTTAGGGCAAATCATTAATGTCTATCCTAACACCAGTCGTTTGTTGTTGATTACTGATGAGCTGCAATCTGTCTCAGTTACTGTCAGAAGAACAGGGCAGCGTGCTATCGTTACCGGTGAAGGAACGCCAAGCACTCTGAAGCTTGATTATATATTCAAAACTTCAGACATTCGCGTTGGCGATGAACTAATCTCCTCTGGCTTAGGGGGCCGCTTTCCAGCCGGCTACCGTGTGGGCCGTGTGGAGTATATTAGTCCTGAACAAAATGAAAATTTCATGAATATTGATGTGACCCCAGCAGCAGATTTTGTAAACAGCTCCTATGTGTTAATTATGCAGGACAGTGAGTATGCGCCAAACTTTAGAGATGATAGGTTTGCAGGCTCTTTAGAGCTTACTCAGATTCCCTATGTTCCCCCTAGTCGTTCTGTTGAGTCTAAGTGAGCGGCACAGTGATGTTGCTGAGTCTGTTGTTAAAGCACAATTTAGAGCGCCAAGTAGTATGGCCCCGATTGTCAGAGGGGGATAACAGGATTACCGGTTACTTTTCTACCCCCAGTTATCCCATAACCTCAATAATCCTGATGATCCTCATAACCCGGATGACCCTCATAAATAGTCATTGCCTAAGCTTATCTATTGAGGCTTCTTAAAAGGCGCTGCTGCTATTATGATGAAAACTCCTTTAAGTCCTCTCCAGTCTGTAATAGTGGTTATTGCAAGTTTTGTAGTAGCTTCTGTTATTAATATCTATCCCATGAGCTTAGAAGCTTCTTTGCTGCGTCCTATGGCACTTATTATGGTGCTTATTTTTTGGTTAATATATAAGCCAAACTATGTGGGAGTAGTGACCGCCTTTGCCATTGGTATCATCTCAGATTTATTATTGGACACGCGCTTGGGTCAACAAGCCTTTGCGGCTGTAGTCATGGCCTTCTCTGTTAGGTTTATGGGGCAGTATATTAAGCAGTTGAATTTGTCTATTGCTTGGGCAGTGGCTACGGTCGCCTTGATAGTTTTTCAGCTGACTTTATGGTTGGTACAATATCTCACCCAGAACATATTTTTTACCAGTGCCTTGTTTAGCTTAATAGTCAGTATTATTACTTGGCCGCTAGTCTATATGTCCTTGAATCATTTTATAAAGAAATACTAAAGCCACGCCAGCTATCTTTGTCTACACAGCCTAGCCTATATTTTAATAAAACCTCCTTCACCTCTGATACTTTGAGCATATAATGAAAATTATTCTGGCCTCTACCTCTCCGCGTCGTCAACAATTATTGGCCTTGGCAGACATTGATTTTATTATCCAGTCGGTTGAAGTCGATGAAAGTGTGCTGCCTAACGAGACCCCGCAGGATTATATTGTACGAATGGTGCAAGCCAAAGCCACGGCAGCAGGACAGAACCTAACGGGCTGCTATGAGGCAGGCGAAAATCATTATTTAGTCATCACCTCGGATACTATTGGGGTGCTTGCTGATGGTTTGTCTATTTTGGTAAAGCCAACGGATAAGGCGGATGCCTTTACTATGTGGCAAAAGATGTCTAATACATAGCATGCGGTTTGGACGGCTGTACAGCTAACCGTTTTCGATAACCAAGCCAATCGTCTTTATAGCAAAAATATTTTAGAGAAGACTGAGGTTACTTTCATTGAATTAGACGAGCCTACCATGGAAGCCTATTGGGCCAGCGGTGAGCCTGCTGATAAAGCGGGCGGCTATGCTATTCAAGGTAAAGGCGCAGCTTGGGTAGAGCGTATAAACGGCAGCTACACCAATGTCGTTGGCCTTCCTTTGTCACAGACTTTGGCGGCGATCAAAAATATTGAGAAGCGGCTAGCTAGCCGAGAGTAGACTGGATAACAATTTTTCAGAGTCAGTGGTACACTGGGGCTTATAAGAAGATATTTTCGTAATTTATTTTAAAGGCAAAGTGACTCTAAAATTAAAGCTGCTATAAAAGAAAAAATATCTCGCTATAATTACTTGTCTTTACTAAAACATATTTAATCAATAATAAGATAAAAGGTCTGCTATGTCAGAAGAGCTACTCATTAATGTTAGCCCAATGGAATCTCGAGTTGCTGTTTTAGATAATGGTGTCGTCAGTGAGGTTTATATTGAGCGGCATAATAAGCTTGGCTTGGTGGGCAATATTTACTTAGGTACTGTGGTACGCGTTCTACCCGGCATGCAAGCGGCATTTGTGGAGATAGGGCAGTCTCGTACCGCCTTTTTACATGTCAATGATATGCGCCGTTTACCTCGGCCAACGGTAGTGGAAGATAAAACTTCGGCACCGCCGCGTCCCCCTAGTCGACAAGAGCCTACGGTTTTAACCAGCATACCGGTGGACCGCTCTGAGCATATTGCCGAAAACACCTCTAAGGCCGACAGTGATATCTCATCTTTGGAGACTGGATTGAGCAGTGCCTCAATAGTAGAGGGGGAGCCTGATAGTCTTCGAGAAAAGCAATCCGTCTTAGCGGATGAAGCATCGAATTTTCAAAGTGACTTGCACGACCCCTCTTTATTAGATAATGATTTGCCAGATAAGGTAGGGAATGCGATTACTCAAGTAGAAAAGTCGCCTACGGTGGTTAAAGAGCGCCAAGTGATTGAGCCACCCCGTCATGAATTAATCCAGTACCGCCTTCACGAAGGCCAAAAAATATTGGTCCAAGTGACCAAAGATCAGCTAGGTACTAAGGGCGCGCGGTTAACCACAAATATCTCATTGCCGTCTCGTTATTTGGTTTATTTGCCTTCTAGTGAGCATATTGGTATCTCTCAGCGTATTGATAATGAAGAGGAGCGCCACCGCTTAAAGACTGAGTTAGCCCAGTTGATGCAAACCGTGAATTTGACGGGAGGCTTAATTGCTCGTACTGCAGCAGAACGTGTGCCTGTGGCTAAACTCGAAGAGGATATTTATTACTTAGTACAACTGTGGCGAACCATTCAAGCGCGTAAAGACGCCTCTGCAGGCAGTGGTCAGGCAGCGGTGCTCATTTATCAAGAGTTATCTCTACCACTGCGCTCGATTCGAGACTTGGTGCACCCTGATACCGAAAAGGTCATCGTTGATCACGAAGGCATGTACAACGAGGTGCGTCAGTTTGCTAAAGAGTTTGTACCGTTCATTTATCCGCGTATTCTGCCGTATATGGGAGAGCAGCCTTTATTCGATGTGCATCGGGTAGAGGAGGACTTAAGAGATGCGCTGAAACGCCGGGTAGATTTAAAGTCAGGCGGTTACTTGATTATTGATCAAACTGAAGCGATGACCACCATCGATGTCAATACTGGCTCCTTTGTCGGCGGTCGCTCGCTTGAGGACACCGTCTATAAAACCAACTTAGAAGCCACTCATGCCATCGCTAGACAGCTTAGATTGCGTAATCTGGGGGGCATCATCATTCTTGATTTTATCGATATGCTAGAGCAAGAGCATAAAGATGATGTCCTAGAAAGCTTACAGCATCAGCTAGCTCAAGACTATGCTAAGACCAAAATCACTCAGGTTAGCGAGCTTGGCTTGGTGGAAATGACTCGAAAACGCACTCGAGAATCGTTAGAGCAGCAGCTTTGTGAGCCCTGTAAGACGTGTGAGGGTAAGGGCTTTATCAAAACCGCTGAGACCGTCTGCTTTGAGATTTTCCGCGAGATAATGCGCTGTGCCCGTACTTATAACTCACCGAAGAAATTTACGGTAGTGGCTCATGCGTCAGTAATTGATTTGTTGTTGTCTTCTGAAGCAGATACCGTGGCTGACTTAGAGTATTTGCTGGGTAGAGTGATTACTTTTGAAGTGGAAAATCTATATACCCAAGAGCAATATGATATCGTTTTAGATTGATAATTTAGGCGAAATAGGCAGGGTAGGGGTAACTGTTATTAAAATGTAAAATCGACAGATTACCCCCTGTTTACGGCCATTAAAAGTCACAAATACCCTTGCAATCGATTGTCAACTGTGTATAATACAACCCACTGAATTTATATGAGCGTTTCAAGTAAGTGTGATCAAATACGGCAGCGTATTAGACTGTAAACACTTGTAAAGCTTGACGTTAATACAGCTGAAGCATCGTTTTCGGCACTAATTTCATTCTTCTTTGCTACCTTCCTATATGGAAATGGTGGGCAAGGATTAAACTTATTTTGTTTTTTGAATTGTTGGATGTGATTAACCTCACGATTTAACCAAAAAATGAATCATTTATATAACGGCTATTTATCATTCAAGACCTACCATTAGGGTAGCAATGATGATAAAACCACTTATTAGGAGCTTGCTGGCATGGCTAACCAGAGAATCCGTATCCGACTAAAATCTTTTGATCATAGATTGATCGATCAGTCGGCACAAGAGATTGTCGATACCGCAAAGCGCACTGGTGCGCAAGTTTGTGGTCCTGTACCGTTGCCTACTCGCATCGAGCGTTTCAACGTCCTAACCTCGCCACACGTCAACAAAGACGCGCGAGATCAGTACGAGATTCGTACTCATAAGCGTATGCTTGACATCGTGCAACCAACTGACAAAACAGTTGATGCATTGATGAAATTGGACTTGGCTGCTGGTGTAGACGTTCAAATCGCATTGGGTTAATCAAAAGCGCGTATATTTAAGCGTAATGATTAATAAAACGCGACTTTTAGATATTACCCCAAACTATTAATTGAAGATATAAAGAGGTTTAACATGGCGATCGGTTTAGTCGGTAAGAAATGCGGCATGACCCGTGTCTTCACTGAAACAGGCGCTTCTATCCCTGTAACGGTTGTTGAGGTCGATGCAAACCGCATTACTCAAATTAAAACCAATGACACTGACGGCTATCAAGCCATCCAAGTAACCACTGGTGAGCGTCGTGACAGCCGCGTAACTGCAGCACAAAAAGGTCACTTTGCTAAAGCTGGCGTTAAAGCTGGCCGTGGTACATGGGAATTCCGTGTTACAGAAGAAGAACTTGAAGGACGTGAAGCGGGTAGCGAAATTGCTGCTGACCTATTTGAAGCAGGGCAACTTGTGGATGTTACAGGTCAAAGTAAAGGTAAAGGCTTCCAAGGTGGCGTAAAACGTCATAACTTTAGTATGCAAGATGCTACTCACGGTAACTCAGTATCGCACCGCGTATTGGGTTCTACAGGTCAGAACCAAAGCCCAGGTAAAGTTTTCAAAGGTAAGAAAATGCCAGGGCAAATGGGTAACAAACGTGTTACCGTTCAAGGACTTGAAATCGTGTCAGTAGACGCTGAAAAAGGTCTTCTAGTCATTAAAGGTGCCATTCCAGGTGCCAATGGTGGCGATGTCATCGTACGTCCGTCAATCAAAGCCTAAGCAAGGGGATTAACGTGAATTTAAAAACTGTTACAGGCGCAGCGGTTGAGCTGTCTGACACGGCATTTGGTCGTGAATTCAACGAAGCCCTCGTTCACCAAGTCGTCACTGCTTATTTAGCAGGCGCACGTCAAGGTACCCGCGCACAAAAGACTCGTGCTGAAGTTTCTGGCGGTGGTAAAAAACCATGGCGTCAAAAAGGTACTGGACGTGCTCGTGCAGGCTCAATTCGTAGCCCTATCTGGCGCAGTGGTGGTCGAGCATTCGCTGCTAAACCACAAGACTGGTCACAGAAAGTGAACCGTAAAATGTACCGTGGTGCGATGCAGTGTATCTTAGCCGAACTAGTTCGCCAAGATCGTCTAATTTTAGTTGAAGACATTACTGTTTCAGCTCCAAAGACAAAAGAACTAATTAGTAAATTGGAAGAACTTAATGCACCACGTGCATTAATCGTGACCAATGAAGTTGATGAGAATCTATACTTAGCTGCCCGCAACATTCCACATGTGAATGTACTTGGTACTAACGAAGTGGATCCTGTTAGCTTGATTGCGTTTGATAAAGTCATCATGTCTGTTGACGCAGCGAAACAATTTGAGGAAGCACTAGCATGAATAACGCAAGACTTTATCAGGTCTTAAAAGGGCCTGTGTTCTCAGAGAAATCTCAGCTGTTAGGTGACTCGCTAGGTGTGCAGGTTTTCAAAGTTGATAACAATGCCACTAAGCGTGAAATCAAAAAAGCAGTCGAGTTAATGTTTGAAGGTGTGGAAGTTACTAAGGTAAACACCTTAAATGTTAAAGGTAAGACAAAGCGCTTTGGTCGCACTGTAGGTCGTCGTAATGACTATAAAAAAGCCTATGTGACTTTAAAAGCTGGTCAAGATGTACAAATGGCTGATGCTGGTGAAGAGATTGCAGACAATGCAGCTTCTACTAGCGAAACAGCGAACAACGAATAAGGATACAAATCATGCCTATCGTAAAAGCAAAGCCAACATCACCAGGTCGCCGTTTTGTTGAAAAAGTGGTGCATCCACACCTTTACAAAGGTCGTCCGCATGCCCCACTTGTTGAAGCACAAGGTAGATCAGGTGGTCGTAATAATAATGGTCGCATTACGTCACGTCATATTGGTGGTGGACATAAGCAACACTATCGTATTATCGACTTCAAGCGTACGAAAGACAATATTCCAGCAACGGTAGAGCGTATTGAATACGATCCAAACCGTACTGCTCATATTGCTTTACTTAAGTACTCTGATGGTGAGCGTCGTTATATCATCGCTCCTAAGAAACTTAAAGTTGGCGATACTGTAATGTCAGGTGAGTCATCACCAATTCGTCCAGGTAACTGCTTACCACTTAAAAATATTCCTGTAGGTACTACTATTAGTAATATTGAACTAAAAATCGGTAAAGGCGCGCAATTAGCTCGTTCAGCTGGTGCTTCAGTTCAGCTACTAGGTAAAGATGGTATTTATGCAATTATCCGTTTACGCTCTGGCGAAACTCGCCGTGTACACGTAAATTGCCGTGCAGTTATTGGTGAAAACTCTAACTCTGAAAATAACCTAAAATCACTTGGTAAAGCAGGTGCAGCACGTTGGCGTGGCGTTCGTCCACAGACACGTGGTACTGCGATGAACCCGATTGATCACCCACACGGTGGTGGTGAAGGTCGCACAATGGGTAAACATCCAACTACGCCATGGGGTCAGAAGACCAAAGGTCTTAAAACGCGTCACAATAAGCGTACTGACAGTATGATCATCCGTCGCCGTCGCGCCAAGAAGAAATAAAGGAAAATTTCATGCCTCGTTCATTGAAAAAAGGTCCATTCATTGATGCGCATCTGTTTGCCAAAGTAGAAAAAGCTGTTGAGTCTAACTCACGCAAGCCAATCAAAACTTGGTCACGTCGCTCGATGATTCTGCCACAAATGGTTGGTCTAACAATTTCTGTTCATAATGGCCGTACACACGTACCGGTTATCATTAGTGAGCAAATGGTTGGCCATAAACTAGGTGAATTTGCCCCGACTCGCACATATCGCGGTCATGGCTTTGACAAGAAAGCAAAAAAATAAGGTGCTCACTATGGAAGTAACTGCAAAATTACGCGGTGCCGCCATTTCGGCACAGAAAGTTCGACTTGTCGCAGATGAAGTTCGTGGTAAGTCTATTGAGCGTGCTTTGGATATCCTTGCGTTCAGCAATAAAAAAGGCGCAGTATTCGTTAAGAAATGTCTTGAGTCTGCTATCGCTAATGCTGAACACAACCACGGTTTAGATATCGATACGCTTAAAGTATCAACTATCTATGTGGATGAAGGCATCACGCTAAAGCGTATCCTACCACGTGCAAAGGGTCGTGCTGATCGTATCAGTAAACGTACCTGTCACATCACTGTTAAGGTAGGAGAATAATTCATGGGACAAAAAGTACATCCAATCGGAATTCGTCTTGGTGTTGTAAAAAAACACAACGCTAACTGGTATGCAGACCCAAAACAATATTCTGAATACCTACTTAACGATCTACAAGTACGTGACTATCTTCGTAAGAAGTTAGACAATGCTATGGTTAGCCATATTATGATTGAGCGTCCTACTGGCGCTGCTAAAATCACAATTTCAACGGCTCGCCCAGGTATCGTTATTGGTAAGAAAGGCGAAGATATTGAGAAGTTACAAAAAGAATTAACCAAAATGATGGGCGTACCAGCTCAGGTTAATATCGAAGAAATCACTTCTCCAGATTTAGATGCTCGTCTAGTTGCTGAAGGTATCGCTAGCCAACTAGAACGTCGTGTTATGTTCCGTCGTGCTATGAAGCGCGCCGTACAAAACAGCATGCGTTCTGGCGCTCAAGGTATTAAAGTTGAACTGTCTGGTCGTTTAGGTGGTGCTGAGATCGCTCGTACTGAGTGGTATCGTGAAGGTCGTGTACCTTTACACACTCTACGTGCCGATATCGATTATGCATCAGTTCGTGCAGAGACTACTTACGGAACCATCGGTGTTAAAGTATGGATTTTCCGTGGTGAAATTCTAGATGGTATGGATAGCGTTTATAATCCTCCTAAAGAAGATAAGACTCGTGCGCCAAAACGCCGCGGCCGTGGAAACCGTCGCAATTCAGACAGAGCAAACACAGATAGAGGTTAAGCTATGTTACAACCAAAACGTACCAAATTTCGTAAAATGCATAAAGGGCGTAACACGGGTTTAGCACATCGTGGTAGCACTGTTGCATTTGGTCAGTTTGGCTTAAAATCAGTTGGCCGTGGTCGTATGACTGCTCGTCAAATTGAAGCCGCACGTCGTACTATTACTCGTAAGGTTAAGCGTGGTGGTAAAATCTGGATTCGTGTATTCCCAGACAAACCAATTACCAACAAACCATTAGAAGTTCGTATGGGTAAAGGTAAAGGTCCTGTAGAGTACTGGGTATGCGAAATCAAACCAGGTAAAATGCTATATGAGATCGAAGGGGTTTCAGAAGAATTAGCTCGCGAAGCGTTCACGCTAGCAGCAGCTAAGCTTCCCTTCAAAACTACCATTGTTAAGCGGACGATAATGTAATGAAGATCAGTGAATTACGAGACAAATCAGTAGAAGAGCTGACTGGATTACTAGATGAGAAGCAACTTGATGCTTTCCGTCTTCGTATGGCGAAAGCCACCGGTCAACTAGGTAGCACACACGAAGTCAAAGCAAATCGCCGTGCGATTGCTCAAATTAAGACTTTGATTAATGAGAAACAAAGAGGCGCCTAATGAGTAACGATATTCAACAAACCGAAGGTGTAGGTATTGTTACTGGTAAGGTTGTCAGTAACAAGATGGATAAGTCAATTACAGTGCTAATCGAGCGTAAAGTTCGTCACCCACTATATGGCAAACAGATCCGTCGTTCTACAAAAATTAAAGCCCACGACGAAAACAATGTCTGTAAAGAAGGTGACGTGGTTCGTATCATTGAAACACGCCCAATCTCTAAGACTAAGTCTTGGAAACTAGTTGACGTTGTGGAAACAGCGGAAAAAATATAAGCAAATTGCAATTGGCATTAATTACTGGTAAAATACGTCCCCTTTATGGCGACATACCAGATTAGTGAATACTTCATGTAATTTTTATAATTGCATGAAGTAAATTCACCAGTATTGTTATTGCCTATTGTATATTATTGGAGTAACGCGATGATTCAGACTGAAACAATTCTGGAAGTTGCAGATAATAGTGGTGCACGACGTGTACAGTGTATTAAGGTACTAGGCGGTTCACATCGTCGTTATGCCTCTGTAGGCGACATCATTAAAGTATCTGTTAAAGAAGCAATTCCACGTGGTCGTGTTAAGAAAGGCGATGTAATGAATGCTGTGGTTGTACGTACCAAAAAAGGTGTACGTCGTCCAGATGGTTCAGTACTACGTTTTGATGACAACGCTGCTGTATTGCTTAACCAGAATAAAGCCCCGATTGCCACTCGTATCTTTGGGCCGGTAACTCGTGAACTACGTGGTGATCAATTTATGAAGATTGTATCACTAGCACCAGAAGTACTGTAGAGGTAACCCATGGCTAAATTACGTAAAGGCGACAGTGTTATTGTTATTGCTGGTAAAGATAAAGGCAAACAAGGCACTGTGCTAGCGGTAAAAAATGACCGTATCAAAGTGGAAGGTATTAACATCGTCACCAAACACCAAAAGCCAAATGCGGCAACTGGTGCTGAAGGTGGTATCGTTAAGCAAGAAGCATTTTTACATATTTCTAACGTCGCAATTTTTAATGCGCAAACCCAAAAAGCTGATCGTATTACTTATCAGTTTGACGAAGACGGCAAAAAACAACGCGTCTATCGTTCAAACGGTGAAGTAGTGGCGACTGCGTAAAACACTAAGGGTGTAATAGCAATGGCTAGATTAAAATCACTATACAATGACCAGTACAAGCAACAGATCAAAGAAGAACTAGGCTTGGAAAACGTCATGCAAGTACCAAAGATCACCAAAATTACTCTTAACATGGGTGTTGGCGGTGCTTCACAAGACAAGAAGCTTTTAGAAGGTGCCGTAGCGGACATGACTGCAATTGCAGGTCAGAAGCCGGTAATCACTAAAGCTCGTAAATCTGTCGCTGGCTTTAAAATTCGTGAAGAATGGCCAATTGGCTGTAAAGTGACACTTCGTGGCGAGCAAATGTATGAGTTTTTAGATCGTCTCATTGCTATTGCTATCCCACGTATCCGTGACTTCCGTGGCTTTTCACCAAAAGCTTTCGATGGTCGTGGTAACTACTCGTTAGGTATTAAAGAGCAAATCGTTTTCCCAGAAGTTGATTATGATAAAATTGATCGCCTTCGTGGGCTTGATATCACTATCACGACATCTGCTCAGGATGACGAGCAGGGTCGCGCACTGCTTAAAGCATTCGGCTTCCCATTCAAATAGGAATAAAGCATTATGGCAAAAAAGAGCATGATTAATCGCGAATTAAAACGCGAGAAAATGGTTGCTAAGTATGCTGAGAAGCGTGCAAATCTTAAAGCAATCATTAGTGACATGAACGCAAGTGATGAAGAAAGAATGGACGCCATTCTTGAGCTTCAATCACTGCCACGTAACTCGTCTCCAGTTAGACTACGTAACCGTTGTGGTGTAACTGGCCGTCCTCATGGTTACTTCCGTAAGTTTGGTTTATCACGTAACATTTTACGCGAACGCGTAATGCAAGGTGATGTTCCAGGCGTTCGTAAAGCTAGTTGGTAAGGGAGTAATACTATGAGTATGCAAGATACAGTTGCTGATATGCTAACCCGTATCCGTAACGCACAAATGGCACGTAAGGTTTCTGTTGCTATGCCAAGCTCAAAGCTACGTAAGTCAATTGCTGACTTATTAGTAGAAGAAGGTTACATCGCATCTGCTGAAGTAACTGACGAAGGCAATGGTAAAGCAACTTTAAAAATCGAATTAAAATACTTCGAAGGCAAGCCTGTTATTGAAGTAATTAAACGCTACAGCCGTCCAGGTTTACGTCAATACCGCGGTAAAGACGCAATCCCATCGGTACAGCAAGGTTTAGGTGTTGCGATTGTTTCAACCAGCCAAGGTATTATGAGCGATCGTGCTGCTCGTGCCGCTGGAATCGGTGGTGAAATCATCGCATTTGTTGCTTAAATCATATTTTGTATTATTTAACTTTTTTAAATTCTATTAATAGGGTATAATGGGCGCCTTTATTTAGGCCCCTAGTTACTCAAAATAGTTTAAAGCTTAAGTAATATAGAGCTGATTATTTAAATTAACAGGCCTAGTGCCTGTTAATTTTTTCATAATCATTCGTTATTTATCTGTTATTAAGGAATACTCCTATGTCTCGTGTGGCTAAAGCCCCAGTAGCACTGCCTAAGGGTGTAAGTGTTACTTTGAACGGTCAGCAGGTTGAAGTTAAAGGCAGTAAAGGTACTATGTCTTTACACCTGCATGATTTGGTCGAGCTAAAACAAGAAGATGATCAACTGATCTTATCACCTGTTTCTGACTCTAAAGAAGGTTGGATGCACACTGGTACTATGCGTTCATTAGTGAACAACCTAGTAGTAGGTGTTTCTGAAGGTTTTGAAAGAAAACTTCAGTTGATTGGTGTTGGTTACCGCGCTCAAGTAGCAGGTAACAAAGTAACTTTAAACGTTGGTTACTCTCACCCAATCGAATATACACTTCCAGAAGGTGTAACCGCTGAAACCCCAAGCCAAACTGAAATCGTTTTAAAATCAAACGATAAGCAGGCATTAGGTCAAGCTGCTGCGAAAATCCGTGGTTATCGTCCGCCTGAGCCATATAAAGGTAAAGGTATCCGTTATAGTGACGAGCATGTGGTTCGTAAAGAAGCTAAGAAAAAATAAGGTGAAATGACATGTTTGATAAAAGAGCTGCTCGCTTACGTCGAGCTAAGAAAACACGTGCCCACATCCGTCATCTAGGTGTGCATCGTTTAGTTGTTAACCGTACCCCACGCCATATTTATGCTCAGATCATTTCTCCAACTGGCGGAGAAGTATTGGCACAAGCATCTACGCTTGATAGCACTTTACGCTCTGGCGCTACTGGTAACGTTGAAGCAGCTACTGCTGTTGGTAAACTTATCGCTGAACGTGGAAAATCTGCTGGTATCACTAAAGTTGCTTTTGACCGTAGTGGTTTCAAATACCACGGCCGTGTTAAAGCATTAGCTGACGCCGCTCGTGAAAATGGATTGGAGTTTTAATCATGGCTAAAGTAGAGCAAAATGACGGTTTAGTAGAAAAATTAGTTTCTGTTGATCGTGTATCTAAAGTTGTAAAAGGTGGTCGTATTTTCTCATTCACAGCATTAACTGTTGTTGGTGATGGTAACGGCCGTGTAGGTTTTGGACGTGGTAAAGCTCGCGAAGTTCCAGCTGCTATCCAAAAAGCACTTGAAGCTGCTAAGCGCAACATGATCACTGTTGATCTTGACGGCGTTACTTTACAGCATCCAATTGTTGCCCGTCATGGTGCAAGTAAAGTATACATGCAGCCAGCTAACGAAGGTACTGGTGTAATTGCCGGTGGTGCAGTTCGTGCCGTACTAGAATCAGCTGGTGTAGAAGACGTATTAACTAAATGTTACGGTTCAACAAACCCAACAAACGTAGTACGTGCAACATTCAATGGTTTACGTGATATGTCGTCTCCTGAAAAGGCGGCTGCAAAACGTGGTAAATCTGTAGACGAAATCTTGGGCTAACCATTATTTAGATATTAAAGTAGGTGAGTTACGATGAAAAAAATGAAAGTTACTCAAATTAAATCTGGTGCCCATCGCCTCAAGAGCCATAAAGCTTGTCTTATGGGCCTTGGTTTACGCCGTATTGGACATACAGTTGAAGTTGAAGACACGCCTTCAACCCGTGGAATGGTGAATCGCATCAATTACATGGTTAAAGTGGAGGAAGCGTAATGGGACTTAAATTAAACGAATTATCGCCAGCCGTAGGCGCCAAAAAAACCGCACTTCGTAAAGGTCGTGGTATTGGTTCTGGCCTAGGTAAAACTGGTGGCCGTGGTGTTAAAGGTCAGAAGTCACGTTCAGGCTCAAGCATCAGTGCTGGTTTTGAAGGCGGTCAAATGCCTTTATACCGCCGTGTACCTAAGTTTGGCTTTACCAGCCAAATGGGTCTAACTACTGCAGAAGTACGTCTTTCTGAACTTAACAAGATTGATGGCGATGTAGTAAGTATTGAAACTTTAAAAGAAGCAAATATTATCCGTCGTGATATGAAACGTGCGCGTATCATTTTATCTGGCGAGATCACTAAAGCTTATACATTTAAAGGTGTTAAAGTGACCAAAGGTGCTAAAGCTGCTATTGAAGCTGCTGGTGGCACAGTTGAGGAAACTCAGGAGTAATTTAAATGGCGAAGCAATCTGTGCCTACCTCTGCAATTCCGATGAATCCGCTTGTCTTTATTCGTAAGTATGATGAGCTATGGAGTCGCTTGTTGTTTTTGATGGGGGCGCTGGTTGTTTACCGTTTAGGTTCACATATTCCAGTTCCTGGTATTAATCCAGTTAGCCTAGCAGATCTATTCTCTCGTAACGAAAACACCATCTTAAGCATGTTCAACATGTTCTCAGGGGGTGCGTTAGAGAGAATGTCTATTATGGCTTTAGGAATCATGCCATATATCTCAGCTTCTATTATCGTACAGATGATGTCGGCCGTATTGCCTTCATTAGAAGCTTTGAAGAAAGAAGGAGAGTCTGGTCGTCGTAAATTGAATAAATATACGCGGCAGGGGACTCTCTTTTTGGCATCTATCCAAGCCATTTTTATGTGCACTGGATTAATCAGTCAAAACCTGACATTGTCTTCAGGATTAACATTTTATATACCTGCTGTAAGCTCCCTTGTAGCAGGCGCCATGTTCTTGATGTGGCTTGGTGAGCAAATTACAGAACGCGGTGTGGGCAATGGTATTTCAATGCTTATTTTTGCGAGCATTGTGGCCAGTGTACCTAGTATGTTAGGTCAGTCCTTTGAGATGGTGAAAAA
Organism: Psychrobacter piechaudii; assembly: GCF_900162825.1. Taxonomy (GTDB): domain Bacteria; phylum Pseudomonadota; class Gammaproteobacteria; order Pseudomonadales; family Moraxellaceae; genus Psychrobacter; species Psychrobacter piechaudii. The sequence goes on along the minus strand of NZ_FUGE01000119.1, from coordinate 901 downwards.
CGATCCTCAAAGTCTGATTGTACTGTTGGTATTTGCGGTATTAGGTATTGCAGTGACAGCAGGCATTGTGTTTATTGAAAGAGCACAGCGTCGTATTCCTGTAAACTATGCCCAAAAGCAGCAACTGGGTCGTAAAATTTATGCAAATCAACAATCTCACTTGCCTTTGAAGATTAATATGGCCGGGGTTATCCCAGCTATTTTCGCCAGTGCTTTGTTGATGTTTCCAGCAAGTCTAGGACAATGGGTGGGTAACTCTGCCGATCCTAGTGCGTGGCAGCAATTTTTACAAACCCTATCATTGGTTCTGGCACCAGGTCAGCCATTATATTTGGTTTTATTTGGTGCAATGATCATTTTCTTCTGTTATTTCTATACGGCGCTAGTGTTTAGCCCAAGAGAAGTGGCAGAGAACTTGAAGCGTAGTGGGGCTTATATTCCAGGAATTAGACCTGGTTTACAAACTCAGCGTTATTTAGATCACGTGTTAAACCGTCTTACCTTTATTGGGGCGATTTATATGACCGCGATCTGTTTAATGCCGATGCTACTACAGTCTTCATTTGGCATACCATTCCACCTAGGTGGTACATCACTTTTAATTATGGTAGTCGTGGTTATGGATTTCATTTCCCAGCTACAGGCTCACTTAATGACACATCAGTATCATGATCAGACTCTAATCAGATAGTTTTAACCTATATTTAAAGCTTTTGAATAGATCTGTTCAATAGGAGAAAATTATGAAAGTTCAAGCATCTGTTAAGAAAATTTGTGGTAGCTGTAAAGTAGTTCGCCGTAAAGGTAAAGTACACGTTATCTGTAAAGCAGAGCCACGTCATAAACAGCGTCAAGGTTAATTGTTAAGATTTGTATTTTAAAGTAATTTATAATACAGATA
>NZ_FUGE01000111.1 GCF_900162825.1 Psychrobacter piechaudii | reverse complement strand
CATGATAGAGATATCAATGCGGCTAAGAACATCCTTGCGGTCGGGCTTGACCGTCTAGCTGTAGGAATCCCCTCGGTTTAGCGAGGGGAGGAGGTCAAAGCCGTCTGTACAGTGCTCACATCCCATCGCTTCAAAAATAGCAGAGTGAGTCGAATCACAATCTGATATTTGCTTTAGGTCGCTGTCTAAAAACCCCATTTGCAATAGACTATGACTGGGCACATCAACGCGCTTTTTACAATGGACACATAAACGTCTGGCTAGGCGTTGAGCCACCACCAAGCTAATGGCAGTGGCAATATTAAAGTCGGCAACTCCCATGTGATGTAAGCGGGCTAGGGTTTCTGTGGCTGAGTTGGTATGTAAAGTGGAGAGTACCAAATGACCAGTTTGGGCAGCTCGAATAGCACTATCAGCGGTCTCTAAATCTCGAATCTCGCCAATCACAATCACATCTGGGTCTTGACGCAAAAAAGACTTAAGTGCCGTATTAAAACTTAGGCCTATCTTGGGATTAATGCTAACTTGGTTCACTCCGGACAGGTTTATTTCTACTGGGTCTTCAACGGTAGAGATATTGGTGGTTTCGGTATTTAATAGCTTTAGACCAGCGTATAACGATAAGGTTTTCCCAGAGCCGGTGGGGCCTGTAATGAGCACGATGCCTTGTGGTTGATGTAAAGCTTGTAAAAATATTTGCTGTTGATCTTGCTCAAGCCCCAACTCATTAATGTCTACTAGGGAATCGGCGCAATCAATCACCCGAAGTACTATTTTTTCGCCAAATAAGGTGGGTATGGCACTGACTCTATAATCGAGAGTGTGGTTGTCAGCGGTGAGCAGTTTGATGCGGCCATCTTGTGGCAATCTGCGTTCTGAGATGTCCATTTGAGCCATGATTTTTAAGCGAGCAGAGACTTTGGCAATTAAAGACAGTAAGAGGGTTGTCATTTGCTTTAGCAGACCATCGATACGGAAGCGAACCCGATACAGCTGCTCATCAGGCTCAAAGTGTAAGTCTGAGACCCCAAGCTGCACAGCCTGCATCAGCAATGAATTTACCAGTTTAACCACGGGGTCATTGTCAAACGCTGTCAGCTGCACCGATGTGACCAGCGATTTCGAATTGCCAAGAGGGTGAGGGACATTAGTTGCAGCTGAGGGATGCACAGAAACGCTAGAGTCGTGCATGGAGGCTTCTTATATAAGTAGGGTGCCTGCCTGACAAAAAAAGAGGATAAAACTTCAGACAAAAGATATATTTTTTAGTAGACCTTATTTTTACCCCTTTCACAAGCATTAAATATGATTAGCTAAGCTTAATTGTTTTTAAAGTTTTATAAACTACAACTTATAAACAATATTCGAAACAATAAAGGCTAAATCAGTTGTATGAGACTATGATATAATATAGGGCTATCATATTTTTACGCTGACCTTTATCCGTTACTATTAGGCTTTATTTTATTAAGCGCTTAATAGGTAAACCATTGGTTAATAAGTTGAATTTCTTTGATTGAGAGTGTTTTATGAAGTCTTGGATTGTCGGTAATTGGAAGCTAAATCCTGCCTCAGTTAGTGCAGTGCAAGCCTTAGTGGATGATTTAGTAGAGGGTGTAGACGCTCAAAGCACCGCCCTACAAAACTGCCATATTATGGTGGCGCCAAGCTTATTGCATTTGTCTCAGGTTGAAGATATTCTGCGTACGAAATCGGCCGCTATCAAGTTGGTCTGTCAAGATGTGTCAGCTTTGTCTGCCGAAACGGGTGCCTATACCGGTGATGTTTCTGCGCAGCAGTTACAAGACTTAGGCGTACAATGGGCCATCATTGGTCACTCAGAGCGTCGTCAGTATTTTAATGAAGACAACGACACTTTATTGAATAAGATGAAGCATTGTGCGGCTCAAGGCTTAGGCGTTATCTTCTGTATTGGTGAATCAGAAGCTGACTTTGAAGCAGGCAACACTACCCAAGTATTGGCAGAACAACTGACTATTATTGCTGATTTTTTACAGCATTCAGAGGCTGCCGATGCTGATTATATTGCCAATAAGTTGATTATTGCTTATGAGCCAGTTTGGGCCATTGGTACCGGTAAAGTACCAAGTGTTGAAGAAGTCACAGAGGTGCACAAGTTTATTCGTGAACGTTTACAGTCTTTTGAAGCCACATTAGCCAAGACCCCTGTTTTATATGGGGGCAGTGTGAAGCCTGAAAACGCCCAAGATTTTGCAGCGTCAGAGCAGATTAATGGGGTATTGGTTGGGGGCGCTGCCTTAAAAGCGGACAGCTTCCTTGACATTGCCAAAGCATTTTCTAAATAATTACGCTGCGGATCAATAGCGACTCTTTGTCTCTGATTTAAATTATCTTCGATTTAAATTAAAGCAGGGAAGTTGAAAGTCACTATTGGCAACAAGATACTGACCCAGTTGTCAAAAAATTAATGATTAAAGCTTTAACTGTTCAAACCTTAATGATTAAAGCTTCATTATTAAAAGTTTCGATATTAAAAATAAAGTAAAATACGGTCACATAGAAATTTTCTCGTCTTTTAACTCTTAAGATTAAGTAAGGCAAAGCATGTTTAACATTATTTTAGCCATTCATATTATTGTTGCTATTGCCATGATTGGGTTGATTTTAATTCAACACGGTAAAGGGGCGGATGCCGGAGCTTCTTTTGGGGCAGGCGCATCAGGTACGGTTTTTGGGGCTGCAGGTAGCGCCAACTTTTTAACACGTGCTACTGCAGTATTGGCGGTTATCTTCTTTAGCACCAGTTTGACGTTGGCGGTTCATGCCCGTAAGCAAGCAGAAGGTCAGTATCAACTAGATGTACCAGCGGCCTCTCAAGTACCGGTAACAAATTCTCAGCCAGCACCTGCTCCAGCAGAGTAAAGCGAAGCTCAGTATTTGTTACGGATACTGGGGTCTCTACTTTTTAAATGGGTTGCACCCTAAGTTAAAGACGAGTAGAATGTGCCACCTAATTTAGAATAATTAGTGACCACTGAAGGCAAGGATTTAAGTTAATCTTCTTTTTCCTCAATAAAGATTTGATTAGCGTTAAAGAATGATCTGGCCTTGTGGGATATGACAAGTTACAAAATGCGATTGTGGTGGAATTGGTAGACACGCCATCTTGAGGGGGTGGTGGCGCAAGCTGTGAGGGTTCAAGTCCCTCCAATCGCACCAATATGATTGTGTTGACTCTGCTATCAGATATGTATAGTATGGTTATTCAGTTTGGCACTTAGGCAGCGGTTATTAGCTAGCCAAGGGGCAAAGTAGTAAAGGTAAGACTATAAGTTTGGTGATTTATAGGGTGTTCGTAAGTTTTTAAATTTAAATTAGTTTATTGCTTGACAACCCTTTTAACTTTACATATAATAGTCAGCCTAGATTGATGCGGGGTGGAGCAGTCTGGTAGCTCGTCGGGCTCATAACCCGAAGGTCGTTGGTTCAAATCCAGCCCCCGCTACCATTTTTATTTCAATCTTACTTTTTATTTAACCCACCATATTGTTTGTGGGTTTTTTTGTATCTGTTATTTTTAATATTGCCTAATAGTCATAATATGCATTTATAATAGATACTTCTATTTATGGACTAAAAAACGAGTCATGAAGTTATCTAATAAAGTCACTCAGTTAACCGACATTATTGCCCCAGCTGTTGCTGCTTGTGATGTAGCGCTGTGGGGAGTGGAATTCTTACCGCAAGGTGGGCGTTCACTATTGCGCATATATATTGAGTCATTGCCAGAAGATAAAGCCGCTGATAAACAGGTTACTATTGAAGACTGTGCAGCGGTTACTCACCAAGTTAGTGGTGTGCTTGAAGTGCATGATCCTATTGCAGGCGAATATGTCCTTGAAGTTTCCTCTCCAGGTCTTGATAGACCTTTCTTTGCCCCTGAGCAGATGTCGGATTATTTGGGTCAAACGCTTAATTTACGTCTGATTCAAGCAGTTGGCGTGGGAAGCTCGAAACGCCGTAAAGTGACAGGTAAGCTTGAGCAATTAGGCGATAAACAATTATCTGTAGTCACACCCGAAGGCGAACAGTTCGATATTGCCCTTGATAACATTGATAAAGCAAATTTAATCTATCAAGATTTGTAATCTTGGCATATAAGTGAATCTAAAGCTTACTATTTATTTGATTTGATTCGGACATTTACTGTTAACTTTTTAACCTACCTTATATATTAATTTAGGTTGGTATTAGAGATAATAGTAATTAGCGTTTTGAATGAACTTAAACCTCACAGCTTTTAGGCCCGAGATAAAAAATAAATTTAATAATTTTTTGCTACTTTAAGTGATAAGTAGGCGAGGATAGGTGTGTAATGAGTCGAGAAATTTTAACGGTAGTAGAGACCGTCAGTAACGAGAAAGGCCTAAATCCAGAAGACATCTTCGAAGCAATCGAAGAGGCTTTGGTGGTTTCTACTAAAAAAAGAGTCTATACCGAGCAGCCTGAAGTCGCTGTGCGTGTTGAAATTGACCGTGATACCGGTGACTATGATACGTACCGCTATTGGACAGTGGTTGCGGATGAAGACCACGAGATGCCTGCTTGTCAGTTAGCCATCAGTGATCTTGATGAAAACGAATGGTCAATTGGTGATATTAAAGAAGAACAAATCGAGTCTATCGAATTTGGCCGCATTGCTGCCACACAAGCCAAGCAAGTTATTATCCAAAAGATACGTGAAGCTGAACGTGCTTTAACTGCAGATGCCTTCGAGCCAAGAATTGGTGAGATGATGTATGGCGAAGTTAAAAAGCAAACTCGTGATGGCTATATCATTGATTTAGGCGATAATGCTGAAGGCTATTTATCACGTGATCAAATGCTACCTCGTGAACAATTACGCGTAAAGTCTCGTATTAATGCTATCCTATATCATGTGAATCGCGATAACCGCGGTGCGCAATTATTATTATCACGTACCAGCCCAGATATGCTGATTGCGCTGATGAATAAAGAAGTTCCTGAGATTAACGAACAAATCATCGAAATTCGTGATGTGGCCCGTCAGCCTGGTGTTCGTGCTAAAATATCAGTGAAGACCAATGATCATCGTATTGATCCTGTGGGTGCCTGTATTGGTATGCGTGGGACTCGTATCCAAGCCGTACAATCAGAGCTTGATGGAGAGCGTATTGATGTTATCGTATGGTCTGATGATCCGGCACAGTACATTATCAGTGCTTTAGAGCCAGCAGACGTAAGCAGTATTATTCTAGATGAAGATGCCAAAACAGCAGACATCATCTTTACTGCGAATGATCAGTTAGCGCGCGCCATTGGTGCCCAAGGTCAAAACGTACGTTTGGCCTCTGAGTTAACCGGTTATAAACTAAATATGATGCTTGAGGCGGAATACCTAGAGCGTCAACAGAATGAAACAAAAGCTTATATTGAGCTGTTCTATAATCGTCTAGAAGTAGATGAAGACTTAGCTCAAGCGTTAGTAGACGTAGGCTTTACCAGTATTGAAGAAGTGGCTTATGTGCCTGCTGAGACTTTCTATGACATCGAAGGTCTTGACGACGACGCGATTGAAATGATTCAAGAGCGCGCAAAAGAAGTAGTCATTGCTGATGAACTGGTTAAACAGCAAAATATGAAAGAGCCAAGCGAAGAGTTGCTCACAATGGACGGCATGACGACCGACTGGGCGTATAAGCTGGCTCAACGTGACATCATCACGTTAGATGATTTAGCAGAGCAAGCAGTATTTGATCTTGAAGACATTGAAGGTCTTGATGAGAAAATTGCAGGTGAGCTGATCATGAAGGCACGTGAATCTTGGTTTAATGAAGAATAATAAATAGGTGACTATAAATGGCAGATAAGACCGTCAAAGAATTAGCAGACATGGTAAGCAAATCAGTCAGTGCAGTACAGAAGCAACTGACTGACGCTGGGCTGCCTGCTCGTGGCGAGGATGACCTGGTCACCGAGCTTGAGCAAGAACAGCTGGTAGCTTTCCTGAAGCAAACACACGGACAAAAAGAAAAACGTCGTATTAGCTTGAAATCTAAAACGACCAGTACCGCTCGCGTGACTGGCTCTTCAGGCAAGTCAAAAAGCGTTAATGTTGAAGTTCGTAAGAAAAAAGTATTTGAAAAGCCCGACCCAAATAAATTGGCTGAAGAAATTGCTGCCCGTGAAAAAGCGGCTTTAGAAGCGAAGCAACGCGCTGAAGAAGAAGCGAAGAAACGCGAACAAGCCAAAAAAGAAGCCGAAGAGCGTCAAGCAGCTACACTGGCGGCGATGCGTGCTAACTTGGGTGGCGGTAGCTCCTCTGATGACAAAAAAGACGAAGTCTCTACAGTTGTCGTGAAAAAAGGCAGTAAAGCTGCGGCAGAAGCAAAACAAGCTCCGAAAAAGAAAGCAGCACCGACTAAACCAAAAGTGGAAACAGCAGCAGAACGCAAAGCGCGTGAAGCCCGCGAAGCTGAAGAAGAACGTCTGCGCAAAATCGAAGCAGAAACTCGCCGTAAGCAAGCAGAAGAAGCTCAGAAGAAAACCCTTGAGCAAATGCGCAAAATGGCGGGTAAATACAGTGACAAAGAACCTGTGGCTGAAGTTCGCAAAGATGAGCCATTGGCTGAAGGTCTAGTGGGTGAAGCTTTAGAAGAGTCTTTTGAAAAAGAACGTCGTGAAATTAAACGCGGTTCTTCTAGTACAGCCACTCGTGGTCGTCGCCGTAAAGGTCAAGAAGAGCGTGAAATTCGCAACCGTAAACACGGCTTAAAATCTTCACAAGCCTCTCAGCATAAATTTGAGAAGCCCGTTGAGAAGATTGTTCATAATGTCGAGATTCCGGAACAAATCGTTGTTTCTGATTTGGCTCAGCGTATGGCGGTTAAAGCCCGTGAAGTCACTAAGCTATTAATGAAGATGGGCGAGATTGTTGCTGCGGATGAAGCTATTGATCAAGCCACAGCCAGCTTAATCGTTGAAGAAATGGGTCACAACCCAGTTCCAGTTAGTGATACCAAAGTTGAAGACGACTTACAAGAAGCGGTGGAAGAGCGCAGCAGTAACGTTCAAACTCGTCCGCCAGTAGTGACTATTATGGGTCACGTTGACCATGGTAAGACCTCTTTATTAGATAAGATCCGTGAAACGAAAGTAGCGCCAGGTGAAGCCGGCGGTATTACGCAGCATATCGGTGCTTATCATGTTAAGACTGAGCGTGGTGTCATTACTTTCCTAGACACCCCAGGTCACGCGGCATTTACTGCTATGCGTTCACGTGGTGCCCAAGCGACGGATATCGTAATCCTAGTTGTGGCTGCTGATGATGGTATGATGCCACAAACTGAAGAAGCCATTGATCACGCTCGTGCTTCTGGTACGCCAATCATCGTTGCTATTAACAAAATGGATAAGAGCACCGCTGACCCTGATCGTGTACTAAACGAGTTAACCACTAAAGAAGTGGTAACAGAAGAGTGGGGCGGTGATGTCCCATTAGCGAAGATTTCTGCCAAAACGGGCGAAGGTATCGATGAGCTGTTAGAGCTGGTAAACCTACAAGCTGAGCTTATGGAACTTGAAGCACCAACTGAAGGTGCTGCACAAGGTGTGGTCATTGAGTCACGTCTTGAAAAAGGCCGTGGTGCCGTTGCCAGTGTTCTAGTTAAGAAAGGAACCTTAAATCAAGGCGATCTAGTCTTAGCCGGTGAGTTCTACGGTAAAGTTCGTGCGATGACTGATGAGACAGGCCAACGTGTTAAATCAGCCGGTCCATCAATCCCAGTAGAGATTCTAGGTTTACCAGACACACCAGCAGCGGGTAGCGAATTCTTAGTGGTATCTGATGAGAAGAAAGCCCGTGAAGTGGCTGAATTCCGTGCTAACCGTGAGCGTGAACAACTGCTTGAACGTCAGAACAAGATGCGTCTTGAGAGTATGTTTGAGCAGATGGGTCAAGACGACTTGTCTTTCTTAAATATTATCTTGAAGACAGACGTACGCGGTACGTTAGAAGCCCTACTTGCAGCCTTAAATGAGTTATCTACTGACGAAGTTAAAGTGAAAGTGATTAGCTCAGGTGTGGGCCCAATCGCAGAGTCTGATGTAACGCTTGCTGAATCAAGTGAAGCGGTATTATTAGGCTTTAACGTTCGTGCCGACAATGCTGCTAAGCGTAAAGCGGATGAAGCAGGTATCGATATTCGTTACTACAGCGTAATCTATGGTCTAATTGATGATGTGAAGGCGGCCATGAGTGGTATGCTGTCTCCTGAACATCGTGAGAAAATCTTGGGTATCGCTGAAGTACGTGACGTATTCCGTTCAAGTAAGTTTGGCGCAGCTGCCGGTTGTATGGTGGTTGAAGGCACTATCTATCGCAACAAGTCTATCCGCGTATTACGTGATGACAAAGTGGTCTTTACCGGCCAGCTTCAGTCGCTACGTCGCTACAAAGATGACGTGAACGAAGTGCGCTCTGGTATGGAGTGTGGTCTTGCAGTTCGCGGCTATGACGTTGAAGTGGGCGATAAGATTGAAGTGTTTGAAATCCAAGAGATTCAGCGTACTATCTAAGTATCAAAAGTAGTTATCAAAGACCTATCAGGTCATCCTGTTAGGTCTTTTTTTGTTTTTTATAGCCATTATATTATGAGTTATTATCAGTCATAATCACTCAAAGTCACAACAAGTAGTACTGATAATCAAGTGCTGCTGACAATGAGGGTCAGGCTGTTGCTAATAACTGCAATAAAAGGAAGAACCATGAGCCAACGTTTACAACGTGTGGGTGATCAAATTCAGCGTGAACTCGCTGTTCTTATTCGTGATGAGATTAATGATCCCCGTTTAACCGGTTTTGTTACTATCTCAAGCGTCAAAGTAAGCTCAGATTTGGGTTATGCAGACGTTTATGTGACGGTAATGGAACCCGAGCTAAATGATGCGATGAGTAAGCACAGTCACGAGGCCAGCATAGAAGTGCTTAATAAAGCGGCAGGTTTCTTGCGTACTGAATTAAGTCATAGCCTTAAAACACGCACTACACCTCGCTTAAGATTCCATTACGATGAAGTGACTGCTCGCGGTAACTACATGATGGAGCTGATTAACAAAGCCGTGACCAAGACTGAGCAAACCGAAGCCAATAGCGACGAAGATGGCGACGACGACAATAACTCAGCACTCTAATAGCTAGCTTACCTTGGGTTTTTGAGATTAATTTGCCTTTGAAATTCACTGAATTGAGTAGATATCAATGACGATAAATAATGCAGCCAACTCCGCTCAATCCTCAAATAAAGCCCAAAAGAGTAAAGTGTCAGGCGTTATTTTGATTGATAAACCGAAGGGGCTGACCTCACAGCAGGTGGTCTCTAAGGTAAAGTATTTGCTTAAATCTCCTGTCCATGACAGCAAAAAGGCCGGTCATACTGGTACCCTTGATCCTATGGCCACTGGGTTATTGCCGGTATGTTTGGGTGAAGCGACTAAGTTTAGTCATTATCAACTTGATGCGGATAAATCTTATCAGGCCGTTATAAAATTAGGGGTGCAAACCGATACCGGTGACGCGGAGGGGCAACCTATTGCCGAAAAAGACATCCCTGAGATTTCTGCAGTAGACTTAGCGCAGGTAACCGCTCAGTTTTTAGGTGATATTAAACAAGTCCCGCCCATGTATTCTGCCTTAAAAAAAGAAGGCAAGAAGCTGTATGAGTATGCCCGTGCAGGTATCGAGATTGAACGGGAAGCTCGTCCTATCAGCATTAAGCAGCTAGTTTTAGAGCAGGGTGAAGAAAAAGACGAGTTATTATTAACAGTGACTTGCTCTAAAGGCACTTATGTACGAGTGTTGGGAGAGGATATCGCTCAAGCTTTGGACACTTTGGGGCATCTGACGGCTTTGCGTCGGACCCAAGTGGGTCATTTTGATATTGATCAAGCCATCAGCCTTGACGAGCTAGAAGAGCAAACACATGAACAGCGTTTGGCTCAATTGCAAGGCATGGATGCTTGTATCAGCGGGCTAAGCTTGCTTGTGGTGACCGATGAGGAGTGTCAACGTTTGCTAATGGGTCAGCGTCTCAATGTTAAGTCGCAGCTTGATGAAGCGTTAATGGCTTATTTGCTCAAGGAATTGGCGGAGAATCAGGACTTAGATAAGGAAGCTGCACAGGCTGAAAGAAGTTGTGATATTAAATTATTTAATGAGGAAGGCGACTTTTTGGGGTTAGGTGAGTTACAACTAAATGGCCGTTTACAGCCGAAGAAAATGATTCAGAGATGAGCATTGCAGTTATCTGGTTAGATTATTAGCTACTAAAATGAATTGGAAAAAGCCCGTATCTTATTGAATGATATGGGTTTTTTTTATCACCAGTCGCCGTAAAACCACCCACTTCAGGGGGTGGATATAAGGCGACACACACTGTCGTAAGAAGCAGTTAAAGGGTTGTAAGTTAAAATTAATCTTGCCATACTAAGCATATGAAAACCCTCAAGCTACGCATTAAAGACAAACACATAAAAGAGCTGAATCGTCTAAGCGGTTCAGTGAACTTCGTGTGGAACTATGTTAATGCGT
>NZ_FUGE01000176.1 GCF_900162825.1 Psychrobacter piechaudii | reverse complement strand
GATAAAACCAAGGATAATCCATGAGTAACAGACCGCTAAATTTTCATACTATAAAAAACGATAAAAAAAGCGTAAACACTATAATAAAAGACTTTAAACCGCTACTCCCAAATGAGCAGATGTTAACTTTAGGCAATCCTAGCTTGGATAAACCTGCGTTAAATACTTATATCTCAGATATCCATAAATCAAATACCTATAAATTGGATAAATTAAGCTCTGACAAACTAAATACTCAGAAACAGGTAGCTTTGAGTTTTCAAATTATGACTCGAGCAGAGCCACCAGAGCTTGTGATAGAGACTATTAAATCATTATTGGCCGTAAAGAAACCTCAAGATGAAATTCTTATTGTTGATAATAACAACCAAGAAACCCATTTATATCAGCCTCTGGCAGACTACTGCAATAAACTACACCCTAAGTTAAACGTTCACTTTTATCATGTCGATTCGGTGAAGGGTTATAAAGCAGGTGCGCTCAATTTAGCGCTTCAGCTGATGGATGATGACTGCACCCACATTGTGGTCGTAGACAGTGACTACCAAGCGCTTCCCCATGCAAGAGCGGCCATTGCCAATGCTATCGCTACTTATCCTAAGCATACTTTGCTACAGTTCCCCCAGTTTTATCGCAGTAGTGCACAAACTGAAGTACAAAGTGAGTTAAACCATTATTTTAATCATCACTTATTGCGCTCTTTTAATTGCTCAAAAGCCTTATCTACGGGCACTTTCGCTGTTATTAATCGTAGTGACTTATTGGCACTTGGTGGTTGGTCTTCAGCGTCAATTACTGAAGATGCCCAGATGGGGGTTAAAATGCACCGTAGTGGGTTATTCAGTCAATTCATACCTGAAGTTATCTCTACAGGGCTATTGCCTCATACATTGAAAGACTTGATGTCACAGCGCCAACGTTGGATATACGGTAATATGCAGGTGCTTAGTGGCTATTTTAGTTCTGCACCTGCCTCTAAAGTTGATGCCACTCAAACGTCAACACCCTCAGCTTCACCCACAACATCTAAAGACAGCAGTGTTTTTAGACATACACAGAGTATGGGCGAAAGACTGGAATATTTGCGGGCCCATTTTTCTCAGCTCACGGCTTGGGTTAACTTTACTGGTCCGTTTATTGTGCTGCACCTTTTCGCTTTGCTAATGATTGCGGTGTCTACTGTTTATCCTATTTCTAAAGCGGCTGTACAGTTGCCTTTGATGATGGTTTATAGCGGTTATGCGTTTTTTGTGATTCGACGTTTGATGGCTTATTTAAATGATAAGGCACCTCTTAATAAGCAGGTCAATCATCAACATCAATTTACCCTCAAAGGTAAACTTCGTACTTGGCTTATGCACCTTAACTTCTGGGAGCTGGGAGCCTTATCTTGGGCGCCCGTATTGTGGGGGCAAAATAAACCCTTTAACTGTACGCCAAAGCATAACTTGATGACCGATCATACTGCCCCATGGTTAAAGAGTCTGATGGTTGCTCCCAAGCTGTTGTTGCTATTAAACCTATTCACTGCTGTGATGGTCTCACCGCTGACTGACTTTTATTCGCCTGCACTGTTTGTTTGTGCGGTTAGCTTCCTGTTGCTAAAGGTTGCCTCAGTAATGGTGGCTATTAATAACTTCTCTGCTGCCAAGACTCAAAAGCCGGTGAAAATAGCTACAATGCGCTCAGAACAATATATTAATACAGTCACAGGCCAGTTTGTTGGCCCGACACCCGCTAAATTAGCCATAAAAACAACATTAGAGCGTTCTAAGTTAGAGGCCACTGCCAAACTAGACAATTTAGCTAAGGTCATTGAGAAGTCTAAGCTGTCTAACCTAGAAGCCTCTAATAACCAACAGTTTATTAGTAAATCTGATGTGACTTATTTTGATAAGAAGCAACTTTAATCGCCTTTTGTTATCCATGTACTTAGTTATGAATATGCTGAATTTTAGCTTTAAATAATTATTTTTAAACAATGATCTTTAAACCATAAACGACTTTATAACCTTATATTTTTGCGACTTTTCGTCTTGAGACCCCTATGTTATCTTCTCCTGTTACAAGATCCGCTCAGCAACCTGCTGAGTCATTTCAAAATGATCCTTATATTGCTACTAACCCCCACTCACCTGCCCCACTACGAATAGCGGTTATTGCCCACTCGCTATATCCTATTGCCGAGCCTTATGCTGGCGGGTTAGAGAAGATGACACATTTAATATGCGATGGCTTAGTAGATCTTGGTCATGAAGTGCTGTTATACGCACACAAAGACAGTAAAACAAAAGCGACGTTAATGCCATTGCTCACTGAAGATAAATTTGATCAGCTCATTGGAGAAACTGGCCCCCAAAACTTATCAATGAGCCGTGAAGAGCTACACAGTTACTTAGCTTATCAAATGGCAATGCGCGACATCATTGCGCGTGATGAACGTGGTGACATTGATATTGTTCATAATCATAGCTTACACCATATTCCTATGATGACCGGTCAAGCTTTTGGGCCCCGTTTTTTCACCACCTTTCATACCCCTATTTTCCCCACACTGCATCTGGCACTTTTAACGCTCAGTCAGGGTACCAGTACCCAATTTACAGCGGTGAGCGAATATCAGCAGCAGCTTTTTTCAGAATTTGTGCCCTCCCACGTGGTCTACAATGGTATCGATATAACATCTTTTACTCCCAATCTAGAGCCCATTGAGGAAGAGGTGTATTTTTGGTGTGGTCGTATTTGCCCAGAAAAAGGCACCCATTTGGCGATGCAGTATTGCAAACAGGCCAATAAGAAACTGATTATTGCCGGACCAAAGAGTAATGAAGGATATTTTAACGAGCAGGTTGAACCCTTATTGCAGCAAGATGCCAGTCTTGGTAAAGACAAGCTGTTTAGCTATGTGGGTCATCTTACTAACTCTGAGATTAATCAATATCTACGCCAAGCCACCGCTATGCTATTTACGAGCACCTGGGATGAGCCCTATGGATTGACTCTTGCAGAGAGTTTGGCGTGTGGTACTCCGGTATTAGGATTCGATGCCGGAGCAAGCTCTGAAATTATCACGCCGGAGACAGGTATTATCGTCGCCAAAGAAGATGGGAACGCTTTTGTACAAGGCTTTAATGAGATTAAAAATATTTCGCGTCAATCTTGTCATGAGCGCGCTTTACAGTTTTGCTCTGTGCAAGCGATGGTAGAGGGCTATTTAGACTTATACTACCAGACGCTAGCTCAAATTGACTCAGCCTTATTGAACACAACACGAGCCAGCCAATCAGCACGCCAGCAGCCTGATTGGCAACACCTAGTAGATTGCGCTGACAATATTAAAGGTACGGATAGCCTTAAACGTCAGGCTAATAGATTCGTGAATATTGATAACGACACTCAGCAGCCATTGTCGCAGCCTGTTGACCTCGCTGTTTCAAATTTTGGTCAGGAATAATATCAATGAATATCGGGTACTATGCTCACCATCATGGGTCAGGACACTGCCGCCAAGCCGATAAGTTGGCGGCTTTATTGCCCGCTGATCAAAGAAGTCATTTCACCGTATTTACCAGTTTAAGCGCAGAGACCTATGCGTTTAACTCTATACCTGAGTTGCAAGTGATTAGGTTGGCTGCAGAAGATGAACTTGAGAGCGATACCTTAAAAGGTAGGGCCGGAGAATACTGGCAGCCTAATAGTTTGCATTATTCACCAGTGGGCAATAGCAATATACAAAAGCGCAGCCATAAGATTCTAGACAGTATCCATAAACTCAATATAGAGCTTATGATTATTGATGTCAGTGTTGAGGTTGCAATGCTGTGCAGAGCCGCAAGTATTCCTTATCTGTATGTAAGATTACCCGGTGTGCGTGATGATACCCCTCATTTAAATGCTTTTGCTGGGTCATTAGCTATGATTGCACCCTACCCAGAGGCTTTAGATGCTGGTGTTACCCCGCAATGGTTACCTTCTAAGACGTTATATCTTAATTTTATAAACGCTGTTCAATTTGCTAATGTTTCTTATCCAGAGTTTATTGCCTCGTTGGTGTCTTTTGCAAATAATAATAATCTACCTATAGAGGTAGATGATCGTCCCATTATAACGGTGATTAAAGGCTACGGTGGGCATGAAGATATTGATAATAAACTGCCCAAATTGCGAGAACTATTGCCTCATGCTCTCATTATTTCATTAGGTCCAATACATCATGATATACGTGATTTTGTAGATATCGCTGCTGAAGTTAACGATGTTACACCTTTTATAGAACATAGTGATTGTTTACTGATGGCTTGTGGCTTAAACGCTATTGCACAAGTTTATAGCACTGATACGCCTCTAGTGGTATTACCAGATTTTAGACCTCATGATGAGCAACATTTTACAGCTCAGGCCTTGATAAAAGAAGGACGCGCAGTAGATTGGGACTATTTTCAACAATTAGTCTCCAGGCATGGTAATGAATTATTTTCAGATAACTCATTATTTATGGGGCAAGCTTCAAATAACTCTAATCCTGCACCTATACTAGAATCAGAATCAGAAATACCAATATCTGCAATAGCAATATCTGCAACACCAATATCTGAGACGGCAATATCTGAAACAGAGGTGTCTCAATCTGCTAGTGATAATGATTTTGTTACTAATACTATAACTTCTAATATAAATCTAAAACCTTCAATAGCCGAAGAGTTTATGCAAAGTACGAAAATTTACACGTCTATTAATTCATGGTTTCAAGATTGGTTGCTGCCACGCATTAATTTACAACCAGATTAAACTTATTCATGGCCTAACTTACGACATTTCAATATCAAAGATAATCACCTATGGTTTCTCATTCTGCATCTCAATCGACGTCCTCAATGCCTGATTTGGCACAAGTCAGTGTCATTACCACTTGTTATGGCCGCAATACCCATCTATATAATTTATTAAGCAGTCTTGAACAAGGCAGCGTTCAACCTGCTGAAGTGATTATCATCAACGACGATGCAGACCCTGAGCGTTTGGCTGAGTTTGCGCTAAATATTATCAAGATACCTACCACAGTGGCATCAAGCCCTAAAACTGAGGACAGCGCTAAGTTCGATATCGGCCACAATCGCAATTTGGGAGCGCAGCATGCCAGTCAAAATGCGCTTATCTTTCTGGATGTGGACTGTATAGTGGCACCGTATTTTATTGAACAGTTTAGTCTGAAGTTACAACGCCACCCTGAAGCTTTATTAATGGGACAGCCGCGTTATCTAACTCGGCCGTTAAGCTCTGAGGAAAGCCTGCAGTTAAAGTTGGGTCAATTACCGACGTCACATCTTGACCAGATATCGGTCTATAACCCTTACCGTTTTAACTTTGATCCTAGTGACTCAATACCTTCAAAGCCCGCTACAGACTCAGACAGCGATGGGACATTGCAAACGGCGTTACAGCAGACTGAAGATTACGGGGCTTTTTGGAGTCTATGCTTTGGCATTACCCGACAGCAGTTCGATAAAATAGGGGGTTTTGACACCCAATATATTGGCTATGGTGCAGAAGATACGGATTTTGCTTTTACCGCTCGCTCACTAGGTATTAAGTTTTACCTAAGCGCGGATGTGGCTTACCATCAACAGCATAGCGTGTCTCGTCCACCGCTAAATCACTTAGACAGCATCGTGATTAATGCCAATCGTTTTTATCAAAAATGGCAACATTGGCCGATGCAAGGTTGGTTGGAACAGTTTGTATCAATGGGATTGATAGATTGGCAGGAGCAGCAACCATCTTCGATAGAGATTATTAGATTACCCACTAAAAAGGAGCAGGACATGGCACACTGTCCTAACGCTCCTTTTGTTTAAATGGCTTTTTAAGGGTTCATATTTAAAATATTAAAGACTGCCTTTCAAAAAAATGGCAGCTATCAAACTACATATCGACTTTTAAACGATCCCAGTATTTTTGATACAGTGCCATGGTCTTATCGCCAACATCTCGACGGAATAAAGCGTGACCCATTTTATCCGCTGGCGGGTAGATAATCTCATTGTTTGCCATCTTAGGTGGCATTAAGGCGCGAGCAGCATCACTCGGTGAGCCGTAACCAATTTCTTCACTGATAATCGCTGAGTTCTCAGGGCGCATTAAAAAGTCGATAAAGGTATAAGCGTTCTCTAAGTTTTTCGCATTTTTAGGAATGGCCATATTGTCCATCCACATGATGACACCCTCTTTAGGATAAACAAAATCAAGCTCAGGCATACCTTGGTCTTGCGCCATAATAACCTCACCATTCCAAGCCAATCCCAAATAGGTTTCACCTTCCATAAATGGCATACGCGGCGCGTCTGAGTTGAAAGTACGCACATTTGGCATTAATGTTGCTAATTTTTCATAAGCTGCTTTGATGTGATAGGGATCTTGAGTTGAGGTAGGATAACCAAGTGTCAAAAGACTCATAGAAAATACGTCACGTAGGTCATTCATCAGCATGACTCGACCTTTATATTGTGGTAACCACAAATCGTCCCATGAATTAATAGACGATAAATCTATACGCTTAGTATTGACCGCAATTCCTGATGACCCCCATAAATAAGGCACACTATATTTATTTTCAGGATCAAATTCTGCATTTAACAGTGTCTTATTCAAAAGTTTAAAGTTGCTGATCTTATTATGATCAAGCACTTCAAGCATATTCTCCTTTCGCATTTTATCAACAAAATCAGTACCTGGGAATATGACATCATAATCACCACTATTGCGCATCAGCTTTAGCTTGGCATACATTGCTTCATTGGAGTCAAAGGTACTGTAAACCACCTCAATACCCGTTTCCGCAGTAAAAGCTTTAAGCACACTGTCAGAGATGTATTCAGTCCAATTATATACGTTTACGACTTTACCTCTCTTAGTAGCTGGTGCATTTTGAGTAGAAGTCGCATCTGCTACCTCATTCTCATTCTTACCAGACTGTTGGCAACCTGCCAAACCAAGACCTGTTAAGCCTATCAGTCCTGCTCCCGTCATCTCCAAAAAACGTCGACGTGTGACAAGGTTATTTTTGGGCATATGGTTCTTTGGCATAACTTATCCTTAACGTTTTCTGAGAAGTAGTAATTGAGAAATGAGCAAACCTACTAGTGATATACCCAGTAAAATCGTACCCACAGCGTTAACTTCCGGCTTAACCCCAACACGGACCATAGAGTAGATTTGTAGCGGTAAAATCTCAAAACTGGCGCCCGTATTAAAGGTCGATACCACCACATCATCTAAAGACAAGGTAAACGCCAATACCCAGCCGGCCAATACTGCTGGCAAGATAATTGGCAATAATACAGTGCGAATCATGGTGAATTCACTGGCACCCAAATCACGCGCTGCCTCCAATAAACTGTTGTCCAAACTGGCCAAACGCGCTGAGACCGTAATCACCACAAACGGTAGACAGAAAGTAATGTGTGCCAATAATAAGGTCACGAAGCCCAGCTCAATACCTATCATTAAAAACAACGCCAATAAAGAAATTGCCAATACAATCTCAGGTGACATCATTAACACAAACAATAGGCTTTGTAAGACGCTTTTGCCTTTAAAATCATAACGCTGAAAAGACAGGGCGGTCAGACTGCCAATCACTGTGGTCACCGTGGCCGCCACTACTGCTAATAGCACTGAATTAATCGCAGCTTGTATCATCGCTTCATTGCTAAAAAGCTCATGATACCAGTGTAAGCTGAAGCCCGCCCAGCTATACCCTACTTTAGAGGCGTTAAACGAGAACACCACCATTACCAAAATAGGGGCAAATAACACCAAATAAATTAGGGTCAAATAGAGACGAGAGAACCATTTCATTGCATTGCTCATTGTTGTACTGGTCATATCCGCCTCCCCTAAGCCACTTCATTGTGATCGGTTTTGCCGATACGTTTGCTGCTGGCATAATATGCCGCAATCAATATCGCCATGGTCAATGTCAACAGCACACTGGCTGCCGCACCAAATGGCCAATCTCGGGCATCTAAGAATTGGGACTTAATAATATTACCTACCAACAAGTTGCGAGACCCTCCCAAGATATCAGCCACATAGAACATGCCCATTGCCGGTAGCAGCACCAACAATACCCCAGAGATAATACCTGGTGTGGTCAACGGTAAAATCACATGCCAAAAGGTTTGAAACTTATTGGCGCCTAAGTCTTTAGATGCTAATACAATGTCCTGCCGCAAGTCTGTAAATACCGCATACAATGGCAACACCATAAATGGAAACAACAGGTACACTAGCCCGCCAATCACCGCTTTTTCGGTATATAAAATCTGCAAAGGCTCATTAATTAAGCCCATACCAATTAAGGCGCTGCTTAATAACCCATTGGCCGCCATAATCAGCTTAACCGCATACAAACGAACCAAAGAGTTGGTCCAAAATGGAATGATTAGCAGTAGCATCAAAAACGACTGCCAGCGTTTTGAGGTGCGGCTCACCAACCAAGCAAAGGGATAGTCTTTTTCTGCACTACTCTAATCTCATAACCATGATAGTTTAAACGACTTCCAATTCGTATCTGACTATCCAAGCTTAAACTTTGCTTTAAGTCGGTGACTGCTTTCTCACTCGATGCTCTAATCTGCCAGTGTGACGCGTTAATAAGTTGACAGCCTACATCCAAAAACTGCTTTAAAAGCTCCTTCTGACTTTGCTTAATACCAAAATGCAGGGACGACGAGTTAAAACTTTGCTTATTTGAAAATATCTCTACGAAAATTCTGAGAGCCTCAGGATTTTTTATAGATAGTCGATAAGCCCTATCTAAGGCTCTAACTAGTAATTCCTGATTTTTACTACCTTTTGGTGCCCCGAGCAATAATCTCTCCTCATTTATAAAAATATGCCTAGCATTAAAGTAAAGCTCTCTAGCCTCGCTTAGGCTAATTCCATACCTTATCGCTACTTCAGGAAGCGCCTTATTCCGATTGTCTAAACTAACCTTCTCTAATTCCTCTAAAAACGCGATCACATCATAATATTTCGAGTGAATAAAAATAGAGTTACTTTTTTCATCTAAGTGAGAGTGAGTTTGATTTTCACTAGTTGTGGCCGGTAGAGCTTTGTCGTTCAGATCTTCACAGTTAAACAAAGATTGGTTGCTAACACTAATCTTCTTAACTAAGTACGACCTTAGCTTCGATAACTGTACCAACTTAGTCGCGGGATCATAAGCAGTAGTATCCTTTCTATACACTGAGTTATAGTTAAGGCCCGTTACCGCTTGCAAGACTGTAAGCGGCAGTCTCAATTTTGACTCGCTTATCTGAATACCTGCCAGCAAATGAGCAGTATGAATATAATGCTCGAATGTGGTATCACAGGTTAAGTGACCTGCAAAGCTTGCTAGCCCAAACCAGGCCCCCTGCTCTTGATGATATCCAATAATACTTTTACTAATTGCATTGCACTGCTCTAACTCATAATCAGTCATTACAGATACTAGCGGAGACTTGCGTAATGCTAAAGCTAAATGGCTTATTGCTGTATGCCGAAAGCTATGAAAAGTAAAATCATGCTCCCAAGTAATCTATCCCAGATTACTTTCATCATATTACTAAAAAATGTGCTTGGGAGCGGCTGCCTACCTGATCCTTGTGAAAATAAATATGTTCGTTTTAATCTTTCTTGGTAATGATAAAACTCAATAAAAAGCTTTTTCTCATCTTGTTTGAATAGACATGCTAGTGGTATAACACGACTAGCACTACTACTCTTTAGCCGTCGATAACGGTTAGGTCTTAGCCATATTTTAGGCTTTCCTACTATTAAATTATCATCATTAACATATATATCAGCGATATCCGACACTTTAATGCCAATGAGCTCATTTATACGCAGTCCTGAGCGGTAAGCTAAGCTCAAAATAACCAAGCACAGTCTTTTTTGTTCATCCTCTAGCGTTGAGTTATTGATATAAGCTTTCATCGCACGATAAATTCGAGGAGATATTATGTTGGCCTTTATAACTTGGCGGTTACTACCCCAAGGAAAATACACATAAGGTGCGTCGTAATAATCACGCTGATAATCATGGAAAGTTCGCAAACGGCCATAGGTAAATTTCTGAGTATCTTTTAGCTTATTCAAATATGAAAACTCAATCTGACCTGCCAGCTCACCGATGAGATTAGATTCTTTTTTCATGACAGGTTTTTTTCGGCCATCTTTAACTTTGCTTTGAATGATTTGCTCGTAGATAGTCTCATACTCTTTGCTACCCCACGCATCTATATCCTCATCCATTGTTAGCATTAGCCAATCACGTCCTATACAGCCTACGTATTTAGCTATACTCTCTTGGTTTATGCTTTTATCATTTAATAAATGACGCACCCACCCCAAAATACGTTGTGCATTTGGCTGAGGAAAGTCATCTAGCAGTTGCTCAATACAGTTGGTGGAGCCTGCTCTAGTATCTTTAAGTGCTTCCTGAACCTCTCTAATCAAATTTTTACTAAATGCAGGGTAGCTACTCCTCTTTTTGCTATCAGTAGAGATTTGTGAGGTGACTGCTTCAAATAATTCATGCCACTGTAATGGCTTAGGACTTTTATTAAACT
>NZ_FUGE01000218.1 GCF_900162825.1 Psychrobacter piechaudii | reverse complement strand
AATTAATTATTGACCTTTTACAGATGTTATCACCAATTTTCGGTCGCAAATAACAAAAACACGAGATATATAAAAATATTTTAGTTATAGTTTCTAACTGTTTAACACCTTTTATTTAGATAATCTAATTTAAAGCGGCTATTTTCTATAGTGCGATTGCCCTGTAGGTCCAGTGTTGACTATCTTTTACTTACTCAGTATCGCTATTATCTATTATCTATTATCAGCTTGTTAGTCTTGCTATCATAAAGACCAGCACCAGTGAAACCTTCCTCTTCATCATAAAAAGTACAGAAGTCAGCTGTCTTGTCCTGATCTGTACGGGACATTATGCTCCCATCCCCCTCAAAAGCAACGCCTATCCCTGAAGTGCAGACTCTTTCATTATTGACAAACCGTAATTTAACGGCTTTTTCATTCTTTAACTCAGGATACAGGTATAAGTCGTTACGAATACCCATAAAGAAAGGATGAACCTTGTTATTTTTTTTGTTAACGGCCACATACATCCAAGCATTACTACTATCATCCCAAAATCTTGTTAGGATGGAATTATTGTTCTTCCCGAAGTTAGGTTTCCCCTTAAGTTCTTCTTTAAGCTTTTTTGCAACTTCAGGGTCACAAACATCAAACTAAGTATTTTGGTGTGGATTACAATCACCACGCAATTGAAGCCCATTTACAGAGTTCCACTCTTCAGCTTCAGCGTACATTTCTGTAGCATTAGCGCTAATGCTGCAGAGCGAAGCGGTGTTTGTCAACATAGTTGTCACCATTTAATGAATTAGGCGACTCTCATTTCATCAATCGATTTTGGCTCTTTTACTGGATTTAAAGTCGTTGGGGGCACAGGTGTACAATCTCTCACCTCTCGGCCACCCCAGCGCGCAGGATTTAATGCTTTTGCACTCTCTATCGTCTGCTTACGATTTGCTAGAATGACTTTATCCTCACCCATATGGCGCTCATTAGGGGTCACAAAGCGAAGCTGACTGTGCTTATGCTCCATGTTATACCAATGAGTAAACCTAAGCACCCATTGCCTTGCACTATCTAGGCTACTAAAGCCCTCTGTTGGCCAATTCGGGCGGTACTTGCACGTCTTAAACAGCGACTCAGCAAATGGATTGTCATTACTTACCCGAGGTCTACTATAAGAGGTCACCACCCCAAGCTCATAAGCTTTCATTCGCATCGTTTGCGCCTTCATCGGTGCCCCATTATCAGAATGTAGAACTAAGCCTGAATGCAAACACTTCTCTTTAGTTAAAGTACGCTGTAGAAGCTGTGCTGCAAGCTCACCTGACTCATGATCGTACACTTCCCATCCCACAATCTTACGGCTATACACATCCTCAATCATATAAAGATAATAGAACTGACCGCGTACA
>NZ_FUGE01000150.1 GCF_900162825.1 Psychrobacter piechaudii | reverse complement strand
TTAATTTCAACTTACAACCCTTTAAGTACTACTCACGACAGTATATGTCGCCTTATATCCACCCCCTGAAGTGGGTGGTTTTACGGCGATAGGTGATAAATTTAAAAAAACTTCAATTTAAGTCTTTAGACGATGATCTCAAATTTACGATTTGAGCATCGATCAATTGGAAAAAAGTGTTAAAAATAAAAGTGCTAAAGCTGGATAAAAATCTCACCCAATTGCTTATTTAATTAATAAGCCAAAATAGAAAAGAGTTAATGCCTTATCTATAATTTTATTACAATTGTTAAGTTAAAGCGAGATGTATTCATCTCCATAACCTGCTTATTTAACCCAGTTATAGCAATATTTTAAGTCAGCTAATAGATAAGCCCTGATTATCTCAAAAATGTATAATCATTATTTATTTAATAAATACAGTTACAAAAACCATTTAGTTTAAGGGATAGGTAAGCTCGCTAAATACGTTTATACTAATGGGCGATACAAGTGTTTACTCGAACTAATAAGAAAATTAGGGATTACTTATGAAATACTATAATGATGCTGATCATACCGAAACTCAAGAGTGGCTAGATGCCTTTGAGTCGGTTATTAAGCATAGTGATAAAGACCGAGCTCGATTTTTGCTTAAGGCTTTATACAACATGGCGGTACAAGAAGGCTTACCGTTTAACCGTTTGGACACTGCGTACTTAAATACGATTCCTGTTGAAGACGAGCCTACTTATCCAGGCGATTTGGGTATTGAGCGTAAAATTCGTGCTTTGGTACGCTATAACGCTTTAGCTATGGTAATGCGCGCTAACCAAAATGACGATGATTTAGGCGGTCACTTAGCGACGTTTGCCTCAAGTGCTACCTTATACGAGACTGGGTTTAACCATTTCTTCCGTGCAGCCAGCGATCACTTTGGTGGTGACATGATTTATTATCAAGGTCACTCAGCGCCAGGTATCTATGCGCGATCTTTCTTAGAGGGGCGTTTAACCAAAGAGCAATTAGAAAACTTTCGCCGTGAAGTAGGAGGTAAAGGTTTATCTAGTTATCCGCATCCTTATTTAATGCCAGATTATTGGCAGTTCCCGACCGTATCTATGGGTCTGGGGCCAATCATGTCAATTTATCATGCTCATGTACATAACTATTTAATCAATCGTGGCTTACTTGAAGATGAAGATCGAAAGATTTGGGCCTTCTTAGGTGATGGTGAAACAGATGAGCCAGAAAGCTTAGGGGCTATTTCGTTAGCGGGCCGTGAAAAACTAGATAACTTAATTTGGGTGGTTAACTGTAACCTACAGCGTCTAGATGGCCCAGTACGCGGCAATGGTAAGATTATTCAAGAGCTTGAGTCTGTGTTCCGTGGGGCAGGCTGGCGAGTGATTAAAGTCATCTGGGGCGGCAAATGGGATACTTTATTAGATAAAGATCATTCCGGCGCTCTAAAAAGACGCATGGAAGAGACAGTAGATGGCGAGTACCAGCTTTATGAAGCCCGTGATGGTGCTTTTACTCGTAAAGAATTCTTTGGTAAATATCCTGAGCTTGCCGAGATGGCAGAGCAGCTAACCGATGAGGATATTCGCCACTTAAACCGCGGTGGCCATGATCCTATCAAAGTTTATGCCGCATTTAGTGAAGCGATGAAGACCAAAGGCCAGCCTACAGTGGTATTGGTTAAAACGGTAAAAGGTTATGGTCTTTCTACGCAGGCTCAAGCCGTTAACAAAGCTCACCAAATTAAGAAGCTTGATAAAGAAGGCCTAGTTTATTTCCGTGATCGCTTTGACTTGCCATTTACCGATGAAGAGTTAGATGAGCTTCCGTTCTATCGTCCCGATGAAAACTCTGCGGAAATGAAGTACTTGCGAGGCCGCCGTGAGGCATTAGGCGGGCATCTACCTAACCGTCGTAGTGGTCATATTCCTTTAAACATTCCTGATTTATCTATCTTTGATCGGGTATTAAAAGGCAGTAATGGTAAAGAGCAGTCAACGACTATGGTCTTTGTTCGCTTATTATCAGCCATGTTAAAAGACAAAGATATCCAAGACCGTGTGGTGCCTATCGTGCCTGATGAAGCCCGTACTTTCGGTCTAGAAGGTATGTTCCGTCAGTTAGGTATTTATTCTTCAGCAGGACAAAAATACATCCCTGAAGATAGTGAAGCCTTAATGGGTTATAAAGAAGCCAAAGATGGGCATATGCTGGAAGAGGGTATTAACGAAGCTGGTGCCATGAGTGCTTGGATCGCCCTAGCGACCAGTTACTCAGTTAACGCATTGCCTATGATTCCATTGTATATCTACTACTCAATGTTCGGCTTCCAACGTGTCGGCGACTTAGCTTGGGCCGCAGGGGATTGTCAGGCACAAGGGTTCTTGTTGGGTGGTACCGCGGGACGTACCACGCTGAATGGTGAAGGTTTGCAGCACCAAGATGGTCACTCTCACATCTTATTTGGAACCGTACCAAACTGTGTTAGTTATGATCCCTGCTACGGCTATGAGTTAGCAGTTATTATGCACGATGGCCTGCGTCGTATGTATGGCGAAGGTGAGCGTGTTTATTACTACATTACTTTAATGAATGAGAACTATGAGCAGCCTGCAATGCCAGAAGGCGTGGAAGAAGGCATTAAACGCGGTATGTACCTGCTAGAAGATAACAGTCATCTACATGCCACCGCTCATGTTCAGCTATTAGGCTCAGGTACTATCTTACGTGAAGTACAAAAAGCTGCGAAGATTCTATTTGAAGAGTTCAATGTAAGCGCTAACGTGTGGAGTGTGACCAGCTTTAATGAGCTAACTCGTGAAGGCATGGCTTGTGATGATTACAACCGCTTGCACCCAATGGAAGAAGAAAAGGTGCCTTGGGTTACCGAGCAGCTTGCCAAACACGATGGTGTGGTAATAGCCGCAACGGATTATATGCGCAATTACTCGGAGCAGATCCGTGCTTGGTTGCCTGACAATCGTCCTTACTCAACCTTGGGTACCGATGGTTATGGTCGCTCTGATAGCCGCGCACAGCTACGCAACTTCTTCCATGTCAATGCTGAACATATCGTTGTGGCTACGTTAAAGCGTTTAGCGGATGAAGGTGAGGTAGAGATGCGTTTAGTGAAAGACGCCATCACTAGCTTGGGTATTGATGTGGATCAGCCCCCTGCGTGGCAGCCACAACCTCAGTACGATCATTTCCCAGATGCTCCAGCACCGGATAATGTCAATCCAAATCCAGTACCAGAGTTAGTAGAAGAAGAGGATGAAGAAATTAGTAGCGAAGGACGTGCAGAGGATCAAGCCGATGCCGAGCTATTAAATGATGAAGATGTTGAGGAATAATTTTGATCTCTACTTCACTTTTAAGAACGTTACTAATTACAAGAATTCTGGAGAACAGATATGGAAATTAAAGCCCCTGATTTGGGAGTAGATAGCGCCGAAGTTAGTGAGATTATGGTCTCTGTCGGTGACAAAATTACTGAGAATGACAATATTGTCTTGTTAGAATCTGATAAGGCTGCCGTTGAAGTGCCAAGCTCAGGCAGTGGCACAGTCAGTAAAATTATGATTTCAGTTGGCGATACAGTAACTGAAGGAACGGTGCTTATTGAGCTTGAAGCAGATGCAGATTCTGAATCAGATGATAAGCAAGATTCAGAGCAGGCCTCAGCAGATAAAAATGCTGAAAACAATGAGGAGCAACCTACTGAGGAAGCTGCCCAACAAGCAGAGCAATCAGACGAAGTTGCTGAAGAAGCTGATAATGAATCTGAAGCTGCTGAGTCAAAAACCTACCCTCTACCAGATTTAGGGGTAGAGGAGGCTGAAATTGCTGAAATCATGGTAAGTGTTGGCGATACGGTTGAAGCGGATCAGTCTATACTGTTGGTCGAGTCTGATAAAGCTTCCGTTGAAGTGCCTTCGCCTGTGGCAGGTATAGTAGAAGGGATTCTAATTGCAGTAGGAGATAAGGTGACAAATGGTCAGGATTTCATTGTCATTAAATCCTCTGGCGCTAAAAAAGCATCAGCTGCTCCGAAAAAGGATAAACAGCAGTCAGCTCAAGCTGAGCAGACAACCGCTAAGCAGTCTGCTACTAAGAACGCGAGCGATAATGACAAGTCCTCTGCCACTGCATCACAGCCTAAGCCTGCTGCTCAAGTCGACAAGCTGAGCGAGCAACAAGTCAATGCCAAGTTGACAGATGTCTATGCTGGACCCGCAGTGCGTAAGCTGGCCCGTCAGCTAGGGGTAGACATTACTCAAGTGCAAGGCACAGCATTTAATGATCGTATCTTAAAAGAAGATATCTTTGATTATGTCAAAGCTCATATGCAGTCTAATGGGGCTAACGCTTCAGATGCGAAAGTAAGTGCCGTTGCTTCAGGTCTTCCGAGCTTACCAGATATGAGTAATACTGACATTTGGGGTGAGATTGAGACGCAAGATTTAAGCCGCCTACAAAAAGTGTCAATTCCGCAGCTAAACTACAATACTTACCTGCCACAAGTGACTCAGTTTGATTTATCAGACATTACTGAAACAGAAAAGTTACGCGGTGAGCTAAAAGGGGAATTTAAAGCGCAAGGCATTGGGCTTACTATTTTAGCTTTCATTGTCAAAGCAACGGCGTATGCCTTAATGCAGCACCCTAAATTCAACAGTCACTTGAGTGATGACAATACACAAATTCATATCCGTAAAACTGTGAATATGGGTATTGCTGTTGCCACAGATGATGGACTGATTGTGCCCGTAATTAAAGATGCTCAGACCAAGGGTATCAAGCAGATCGCCATTGAAATCGGGGAATTGGCCGCTAAAGCTCGTGATAAGAAATTAACGGCTAAAGAGCTTCAAGGCGCAAGCTTCACCATCTCAAGTCAAGGCAACTTAGGAGGTACTTACTTCACACCTCTGGTTAACTGGCCTCAAGTGGGTATTTTGGGGATTTCTGAGGCAACCATGCAGCCACGTTGGAATGCAGAGAAACAAACGTTTGAACCACGTCTGATGTTGCCACTGTCGTTGTCTTATGATCATAGAGTGATTAATGGAGCAGATGCGGCTGTCTTCACCCGCTACATTGCTAAATTACTTGCAGATCCAAGACGTATCTTGCTGTAACGATAGAGTCTTTGCACAAACCAAGGCCTTTGATTGGGTTTTCAATCAAAGGCCTTTTTGTTTTCAAATAAAGTAATATTGCTATTACTTCACTGTCCTCTATAATATTCGCAACCAGCAGGATAGCTGATTCTTTAAGCTACAGTAACTTAATCCAGTGAAAACACCTGTTTTAAACTTTCTTAAAACAACCTACCTAAGCCGCATATGATAAACAATCAATTATATCAGCAACTCCGCAATCGAGTTTACGACATCATTGAAAACGAATCTTATCAAACTCGCTTTAGCAAAATGTTTGACAAGTTTTTGATAATATTGATTTTATTAAACGTGTCAGCCGTTATTGCCGAATCAGTAGATGCGTGGTATTTTCCGAACCAACAGCTTTTCAATGCTTTTGAATACTTCTCTATAGTCGTTTTTAGTATTGAGTATCTGCTTAGGGTATGGGTAATTGTCGAAAAAGACAAAGAGGAACACCCAGAAATCCCTCATTGGAAAAGACGATTGATGTGGATTAAAAGCCCAGGGGCTATTATTGATTTAATCTCTATTGCACCGGCTTTTTTAAATTATTTTGTCACAGTCGATTTGCGTTTCCTACGCGTTTTAAGACTATTTAGACTGTTAAAGTTAACCCGTTATTTTGCTGCGATGCGCATTTTATTGGTGGTACTTAGTAAAGAGAAAGAGTCGTTCAAAGCAGTTGTCTTTATCTTGATTATTATGATTGTGACTGCCTCCAGTGGCATTTATGTGGTAGAGAACCAAGCGCAGCCCGAAGTCTTCGAGTCAATCCCTAAGTCTATGTGGTGGGCGGTAGTGACTTTAACCACAGTGGGTTATGGGGACGTTATTCCAGTAACCAATATTGGTAAGTTTTTAGGCGCAGTCATCACCATACTAGGGGTGGGTTTGGCAGCCTTACCCGCAGGTATTTTGGCCTCAGGTCTGGCGTCAGAGCTTGAGCAGCGCCGTGAAATATTAGAGCAAAGATTCCGTGAGTTGTTGCTTGACGATGATGACATGAACCTAATAAGGGATAGATATAAGATTGATAAGATTAGACGGGAGCTAGGGCTCAATAAAGAGCAAGCTGAAGAGGTTATCGTACAGTTACTACGCGAAAAAGAGTATCAACAAAAGCTGGCTGAAATCGATAAGAAAAACTATTGCCCGCATTGTGGTGAGCATCTATAGCCTATGTCATAGTATCACTCATAAAAAAGAGCTGAATTATTCAGCTCTTTTTTTGGCCATAAATCTTTGTTTAAACGAATTTTTGTATCAACAAAGACTGGCTTTGACATAGAAAACTAACCATAGATGCGGCTCAAATCGCGTTGGATTTGTTCTATCATTTTGCCCATTTCATGACTGGATAAAGCCCAATCTTTTTGGGTATAGCGCCACTCTTCTAACTCACGGCTTAAAATGGCAACACAGATAGCAGCACTGTCATGGGCTATCAAAGTTAAGTCAGAGGAGTAAATCTCATTACCTTCATCGTCACTTAGGTATAGATTGCCTCGTTCAACTTGACGAATAGGGTAGCCATTATAAGAGGATATAACTAAGGCGATATGGCACACTGTTTCAGGTAAGTGCGCCAGTCTTAGCTCAATGGTTTCAACATCTACGTTTCTATCTATTTCAGCAGCAGAGCCCCTGTCTTTACCATCTAAACTATCGCCTTGATGGCGAATGGCTTCAGAGCTGTCGCGCAGTTGTTTGAACCATACCTTATCGATAACCTGTAACTTCTGATCAAGTAATACACAGGATAAATCAATATCTAGGGTGGTTTTATTCTTTTTTAAACGGTTAATAAGCCCCTTTTTTATCACTTCAGTATATTTAAAGTTTAGGCCATATAATAGGGTGCTTCCTTGGATAGGCAGCTCGCTCAACAGATGGGTAATCGGTAGAGTGGTTGAGGCTTGGGGGGTTGAGCCTGAGTCTACAGTTTGAGTCGGGCTTTGAGTTGTAGAGGCCAAAAGAAACTCCTAAGTGAGAAAAATCGTATAAATAAGAAATATGCTTAATCAATCAAGTCATTCAATATAAGCAATTATAGCACTTTACCTTGGCTGAAAATAATTGGCTACGGTAATGGATTACATCCCCGCCTCATCTTGCTTAACCGCTCTTTCTAATATTTCAGGCTCAATAGAAATCAGTTTTTTGCCAAAACCACGTAACCACCATACCAATTGTGAAGTTAAATTCACCGTGGCAGTAATAGTTTGAGTATTGTGCTCTTCATCATCAGTGACAATTTGATCTTCACTGAGGCGACTTTCTGTCAAACTGGTACCCGCTTTACCATTAAATACTAAGGTTATCTTGGTGTTCTTGCCGTGATTGGGCAAATCTTTGAATAGATAATGGGCAAACCCCATACCACCAGAATCCAAATAAGAGGTTAAATCAAAGTTGTCAGGGATAACAGCCTTGGAGTCTTCATCAACAGTCACTTCCGTAAAGCGGTGTAGGGCAAAGGTGCGAATGATTTGTTGGACGTCATCAACCTTAGTTGCCAGTAAGTAGATGACCACACCGCGTTGGACAATAGCAATAGGGTTAAGGACGTATTCACCAGGATTGTCCTTGTTGCGGCGGGTATAGCACGCAGTAATCTGGCGCTCATAAAATATGGCTTGATAAATAGAGTCTTTACATTCTCGGCAAATCTCAGGAGCTATCAAAGGTTGTGTTGCCGGCTCGATACGAACCCGGTCTAACCAATTGTGAGTAATTTTACTGTCTTTTAATTGTCGTCTTGCCAAATCAAACCAAGGGAAAAGTTCGTCCAATATTGCAGGAGGCAGCAGCTGAGCCAAATTGGCTTCTACCATATTGAATGCCACAGCCTGCGACAAGTTCATGTGCGGTAAGCTTTGAACAGGCGCATCTTCTTTCCAGCGCCACCCTTGGGGTTTGGCATTGTTCTTCTCGATAGGAAAGCGCTTTGATAAGGCATTTAAATCGCGTTGTACCGTACGCAGGCTCACATCGAAATTAGCCAAACTTAACTGCTCATGCAAATGATGGGTGCCGCGCCAGCTTCCACGCTCCAACAAATTAAGTAGCTCCCACTGACGGGCTGTGGTTGCCGTACTATTGTTGGGAGTACGTTGGTTTTGAGTGGTGTCCTTACTTTTGGTCATATCAGTCATCATATTGTTTTGATTATTAAGTAACTAGCTTATGATTATTAAATAATTATGAATATAGCAAAGCTAAAAAATAGCATAATTTCAGTAGGGATACGATAGCCTTGTAAGTTTTAGCTCAATTATTCATTGCGTCGGCTGTTTTTTGTCTCTTTTAAAGCAGAGTCTTCAGCATGTTGCGGCTCGTCTGCCTCTTCTGGGGGATTTAGTTGCTCCTCCCATTTTTTAAGATTTTTTATGATTTTGCCAAATAAACTTTCTTTGCGATAGCGACCTTTTTTATTGGTGGTATCAACGGGCATGTCCGCCAAAATGGTGAGGGCCTCGCTTAAGCTTTTCACTCCATAGATATGAAATTGCTGTGCTTTAACCGCTTCTATAATATCATCACGAAGCATCAGTTGAGAGATATTGGCATAAGGCAGGATGACCCCTTGATCCCCAGTTAGACCTTGGTGCGAGCAAGCATCAAAAAAACCGGCTACTTTGGCATTAATTCCGCCCACGGCTTGGACTCGGCCTAATTGATTCATGGAGCCGGTAATGCCTAGCGCTTGAGAGATAGGGATCTCTGCTAAAGCAGATAATAGAGCACAGGCTTCTGCTAAGGTGGCACTGTCCCCATCAATGTGTGCATAACTTTGCTCAAAGGCTAAGGACGCGGTGAAGTTTAAGGGGTGATAGGGGCTAAACAATGCGCGTAAATAGCTGTTCATAATTAGCATGCCTTTGGCGTGTAGACTCCCTCCAAGCTCCACATCTCTTTCAATATCCAAGATATCACCTGAGCCCACACTGTGTTGCACCACAGCGGTTAATAAAGCGGGCATGCCAAATTCACTGTCTGCATAATCAATGATGGTTAACGCATTAATTTGACCGATGGCACTGCCTGTGGTACTAATCAGCTGTTGGCCATCGGTGATCTCTTGCAGATACAGCTCTTTTAGATAGCTTGAGCGAAAGCTTATGTCCTTGATGGCTTGTTTAACATGAAGGTAGCTGACCATATCAGCTTCCTTCTTTTTTGCCAAACGGTCTGCTTCTAGCATGACTTGTATCAGGCTATCGCTATGTAAGCTTAATTTATTCTGATCTTCAGACAATAAACTTAAAAACTCTAATACTTTCGCTTGGGCCGAGCTGTCGAAATGTTTAAGCTGATATTTGCCAATAATGTCAGCCATTTTACCAACCATTTCAATTTCATTATCAATTGAGCGAGCCACCTCTTCATGAAAATCAGCCCGTATTTTAAATAAGGATAAAAACTCTCCATCTTGCTCAGCATACTGATCATATAAATCAGACTCGCCAAGTAAAATAACTTTATTCTCTAAAGGGATGGGCTCTGGGGTAATTAAATTATCACCCAGTGCACTGTTGTGATTAACCTCAATAGGACTTAGCTTGCCGGTTCTCAAAGCCAGTTTTAAACCATGCCAAGCTTCAGGATACTCACTGATGTGTGAGGCTTCTATGATTAAAAAGCCCCCATTGGCTCTGTGTAATGCTCCTGGCTGAATCATCATATGATTGCTAAGGGTACAGCCTGCCTGCAAGGTTTGATTGATTTTACCTAAAAGGTTGCTATGCGAAGGGTTGGTCTCAAAAACAATAGGAGCGCCGTCAGGGGTTTGGGTCTGATTTTGTTTTATAGCATACTCATAGCCCGGATTAGGAGCTAATGAGCTGATGATATTAATATTATACCTGTCTGGTATTTGCTGATTGTGTGCAGGGATGAAGCGAAAGTCTTTGGCTTGTAAAATAAGCGGAGCGTTAACAATCATATCCTGTTGTAGCAGCTGTAAATACGCACACAGCTTAGCATTACTACTATAAGCAGCCAATAATTTCGAAAAATAAGGAGAAAGAGCTTGCTTAGCAGTGTCTTTAGCCTTTTGAGCTAAGTCATTTGTTCCCTTATCTTTAGAGTTTTGATCAGAGCTGCTGTTATCTAAAAGCATCAAAGCTTCGGTCAAATGGTGCCAGATTTCGACCAGATCAGCAGATAGCTTAGGGGCCTTTCCAGGCTCTAAGGCAATAGCTAACGGAGAGTTGGGGCTATTAAAGTTAAAGCAGTAAATCCAATCTTTCAATAACGTTTGCTTATGGCCACTGTTTGCCAAATACTGGGTAATAAAAGTTCTTTTGCCGAGGCCACTGGCACCCACTGCAAAGACGTTATAGCCTCCAGCTGTGATATCAAAGGCAGTATTTAAGGCAGAGACAGAACGCTGTTGACCGAAGCCACAGTTTAGACGCGTAGCCAATTTAGTAGAAGCAGGCAGGGCACTAGGGTCACTGTGTTTTTTTAACTTGGCCGAGTCTACTTTGCAGTTGTCTTTTATTTGGGTTACTGTTTTAGTAGCTAAGGCAATTCGCTGTTGTTTAGATAATTGAGTCATTGTCTGGTTCGAGGTGTTGAGTTTTTTTGTATTTGCATTACCATACGGCTCCTCAAAATTAGAATTTGAGTCAGCACTGGTTAAATGTGAGCCATTTTGAGTCTTATTAGGGCTTTTAGGAGCTTTGTTTTTAGGATTCATAGCATTGCTAGAAGATGACATAGTTGGCTCAGATCAAATAGAAGATTAGGATGAAAAATAATATTGAGTATATCGCATGATAGGTAGGGGATAACATCTAAAAAAATTACGAACGTGTTATAATGCCACGCTAAACCTTTTGGCTTGAGATAAACCCATAATTTGGCTGTATTATAGTACAGTATGGTAGCGATAAAATGATGAACACCAATGAGTTTCAAGTGATATCTAATCAATATAAAGAGCTTGATAAACTTTTACTTGATTCAATTGAACAGTTAAAGCTAGAAATTAGTGCTGAACAGCGCGGTAAGTTGATGTTGTATTTAGACAAGCTTTTGTTTTGGAACAAGGCTTATAATCTAACCGCAATCAAACAACCCAAAGAAGCTTTGATTAAACATATTATTGACTGCTTAGCCATATTACCGCATCTAAAATCTGGTAAGCTTTTAGATATTGGAACTGGGGCAGGCTTGCCTGGAGTGGTTATCGCTATTTGTCAGCCGGAACGTGAAGTGACAGTGCTTGATAGCAATCAAAAAAAGATTCGTTTTATTCGTCAATCGGTGTCTGAGCT
Organism: Psychrobacter piechaudii; assembly: GCF_900162825.1. Classification (GTDB taxonomy): domain Bacteria; phylum Pseudomonadota; class Gammaproteobacteria; order Pseudomonadales; family Moraxellaceae; genus Psychrobacter; species Psychrobacter piechaudii. Next base: position 8,057 of record NZ_FUGE01000150.1, on the reverse strand, counting down.
TAAATTAACCAATGTTACGCCTGTGGCCAGCCGAATTGAAAACTTTGTGCCCCAGGAGCATGAGAAATTTGCCGTCATTACTTCAAGAGCCTTCGCCAGTTTAACTGATTTTGTGGAAGCTGCCGAGCCAAGATTGGCACAAGAAGGTTGGCTGCAAGCCATGAAGGGATTAATTCCTGAGCCAGAAGATATGAATGCTTTGGTTGATGAGTGGCAGATAGAGCATATTGCTTTGGATGTGCCTCATTTGCATGAAACTCGGCACTTAACTGAATTGGTTAAAAAAAGCATCTAGAAAACTGATACTCTGGTTTTACAATACACACCATAAGAGTCTAAGTTAGCCAATTATCTAATTGATATTATAATAACTATTTAAATCAACCTGCTTTACTGAGGTAGAAGAGTAACCCTATGGAAATTCTGGCAATAGCAAATCAAAAAGGCGGTGTGGGTAAGACCACAACAGCAGTGAACTTGGCCGCAAGCCTTGCAGGTCGACGCAAAAAAGTATTGCTTATTGATTTAGATCCACAAGGTAACGCCACATCAGGCACAGGGCTTGAGAAGCGGGCATTAGAGTTGACCATAGCTGATGTTTTGTTAGATGGCATTGACTTAAAAGATGCCATCTATCCTAGTCCTGCAGGATTTGATGTGGTAGGTGCCAATCGTGATTTGTCTGGTATCGATATTACTTTGATGGGCAAAAGTGACAGTCATCTGTTGTTAAGTAATGCCATGCAGAATATTGGCGATTATGACTATGTGATTATTGACTGCGCCCCAAGTCTTAACTTGCTGACCATTAATGCCATGGTAGCGACACAAGGCGTCATTATTCCCATGCAGTGTGAGTATTATGCGCTGGAAGGGTTAGCAGATTTATCCCAAACTATTGACAGGTTAAAAGAGCTTAACCCTGAGCTGCATATACGCGGTGTATTAAGAACTTTATTTGATTCTCGTAATACTTTAGCCAATGATGTCTCTGCAGAGCTTGAGTCCCATTTTGGCGACTTGATGTTTAAGACTATTATTCCAAGAAACGTGCGTTTGGCTGAAGCGCCTGCGCATGGAATGCCTGTGCTGGATTACGAGAAAAGCTCTAAAGGGGCTCAAGCCTATCGTAAATTGGCTACAGAAATTATTAAGCAAAGTCGTCAGTTGTCTCAATAAACAGATCCGTTCGGCTTTGTGACTTCGCTAAATAAGCGGTGAACGATAAGCAAGCAGTGTAAACCCAACCTATAAACTAGCCGTTAGTTACTATAAATGGCGTTTGCGCTTGCAAGCGACACACAATTCATTAAAATGAAGCTCCCCTAGGGGCGTAATCATATTTCTTAGTTTTTATAGCTTTTAAAAGTTAAGGGGTTAAAGTAGGGGCTTAATACAGCAACTATAATAAATACCACTTAATAGTTTAGGCAAGCAGGGTGTAGAGGATAACCAACATGGCAAAAAAGCGTGGATTAGCTGCAAACCGAGGGTTAGATGCTCTACTCGGGTCTATCAAAAAAGAAAAAGCAATCACAGCTGCCGCTTTACGTGACGACTTACAAGTTGATCGCGAGGCCAAAGAGTCGCCTGCGCAAAATGAACCGATGCTAAAACAGACTGCAGCTAAAAAAACAGCGGGCAGAAAAAAGACAGCTATCAATAAGGTAGAAACGACTTCAGTTAAGCCTGTCAATGAGGCTTCTGATGAAGAGATGACCTTAGTGCAAATGGATGTTGAGCGTCTGCAGGCCGGTAAATATCAGCCAAGACGTGATATGAGTGAGACCGCATTGGCTGAATTGGCGTCTTCAATCAGACAACATGGGGTAATGCAGCCCATCGTAATCCGTCCTTTATTGGCCAACGAAGAAAAACTATCAGACATCATTACTCACGAAATTATTGCTGGTGAACGTCGCTGGCGTGCAGCCAAGATGGCGGGACAAAATACCATTCCTGCTATCGAACGTGCTTTGTCTGATGAACTGGCTATTGCTCTGGCATTAATTGAGAATATTCAGCGCGAAGACTTATCGGTGATTGAGCAAGCCGCAGCATTACAGCGTTTCCATACTGAATTTGGTATGAGTCACGCCATGATTGCTGAGGTGGTTGGTAAAGCAAGAACCACTGTCTCAAACTTGTTGCGCCTTAATCATTTGCATGAGGATGTCAAAACTCATTTGAGTGAAGGTCATCTTGATATGGGCCATGCTCGTGCCTTGTTATCATTATCCTCTGAGCAGCAGCCTATTATTGCTGAAAAGATCATTGAAGCTTCCATGACTGTGCGTGATGCAGAGAAATTGGTTAAGTCTATTCTTAATCCAGAAAAGCCTAGTAAGCCTGCCTCACAAAATTCAGAGGCAGAAATTGAGAAGCTGAATCAACAGTTATCTGACTATTTAGGCGCTACTGTGAAGCTGAAGCAGAAGAAAGGCGGTAAAGGTAGTATGGAGATTTTCTTTCATAGTCACGAAGAGCTAGAGGCTTTATTAAAGCACTTTAAATCATAATCTAACGCATTGGACCTACTCTTTACACTTCCCAGGATTAATATATTGGGAGTAGTGTGGGGTCCATTAAGAGGCTTTGTGGTATTAAGATAAAATTGTAATCCATCGAATTATGGTATTGACACTTGATAGAGTATTGATATCTTAATGGTGTAAACCCCAGACGATGTTACCAGCCACAGATTGCCCTAAAGTTAGTTTAAAATGAATTTTATAAAAAAGGCATATGATGACTAAACCATCACCTAAAGATGCATCATCAACTACTTCCTTAGGTCGCAATGACCAGGAATCAAACTTATTACCATCTAACCTTAAGCCACAAAGTCCTTCGGGAACCCAAACCTACCTAAGGTTGATGCAATATATCAAGCCATACTGGTGGGCTATAGCCCTTACTATTATTGGCTTCGGTATAAACTCAGCAACAGAGATTGGTATTGCCAAACTGATTCAATTCATCACTGATGCGATTAATGATGGTACTCAATCTGATCTGAATCTTTTTCCTTTTTTGATTATCCTATTGTTTTTCATCCGTGGCGTAGGCTCTTTTTTAGGGAACTATTTCTCAGCGTTAATCTCAAGAAATCTGGTTTATAAGCTACGAGTTGAAGTGTTTGACAAGCTACTGCGCTTGCCCAACTCTTTTTTCTTAGCTAATCCTGCGGGCACCATTTCCTCCAAGCTTATTTTTGATGTAGAGCAGGTCACAGCCGCTAGTACCGATTCACTAAAAACTTTAATACGTGATGGTATGACTGTCGTCGCCTTGATGGGGTACCTGCTGTATACCAACTGGCGTTTGACCTTGATTTTATTCTTAGTATTACCGCCTATTTTATGGTTGATTCAAAAGGCTTCAAAACGCTATTTAAAACTCTCAAAAGGTATTCAGAAGTCGATGGGCGATGTGAGCCACATTACCAATGAGGTAATAGGAGGCTATCAGGTTGTCAAAAACTATGGGGGACAACCCTATGAGCAGGCCCGTTTTGAAAAAGCTTCGGTTGATAATCTGAAACAAGGTATGAAGATTGTTGTCACCAATAGCATTAATACGCCAGCAGTACAGTTGCTAATGGCGCTGGCTTTTTCGGTGGTGATTTGGTTGGCATTAAGACCAGAGGTGATAGCCAATACCACTGCAGGGGAGTTTATTGCTTATTTAACTGCTGCAGGCTTATTAAGTAAGCCAGTAAGAACTTTGACTGATATCAATGAGAAGCTACAAAGAGGGATTGCTGCTGGCGCCTCAATTTTTGCGTTGCTCGATGAAGTAGAAGAGGAAGATCTAGGGACTCATATTGAGCGCGTTAAAGGCGAGATAGTCTTTGATAACGTGTCTATGTCTTATCCAGATGGCACTAAAGCCTTAGAAGATTTTAGTCTAACTATTGAATCGGGTCAGACCGTAGCTTTTGTGGGTAAAAGTGGGGCTGGTAAAACCACCTTGGTTAATTTATTAACCCGTACCTTGGATCCCAGTAGTGGCAACATATATATCGACGGTTTGCCTATCGAAAAGATTGCTTTAAGCTCACTGCGCTCTCAGATAGGTATGGTTAACCAGCAGGTGGTGTTATTTAATGACACTGTCCGTCATAACATTGCCTATGGCGACTTAGCCGTGAAGAGTGAAGAACAGCTGATATCAGCGGCCAAAGCTGCCTATGCCCATGACTTTATTATGCAGATGCCTAAAGGTTATGATAGTGAAATTGGCTCAGAAGGACTTCAGTTATCTGGGGGACAACGCCAAAGATTATCTATCGCTCGTGCTTTATTAAAAGATGCTCCGATATTGATATTGGACGAGGCGACCAGTGCACTGGATAATGAGTCTGAGTACTATATCCAACAAGCCTTAGAAAACGTGATGAAAGATCGCACTACTTTAGTGGTTGCTCACCGCCTTACCACAATTGAATCCGCTGATAAAATTGTGGTTATGGATAAAGGTAGGGTCGTTGAAGCGGGCACTCATGAAGAGCTGATGTCACTATCAGGCCGTTATGCTCATATGTATGATAGAGACTTTTCGGAAAGTCAGCTGGATAATCATTGATAGAACATTAATAACTCTTAGCAACTGACGGTTAGTGATTAACTATGGGAAGCCACCACAAAATAAACAATAGCGATAACGAAGATAGTAAGCCTTTTAACTTAGAGCTTGCCATTGTTGATGCGTGGCAAAAAGAAGCGTGGTGGCTATGGCTATTATTACCGGTAAGTGGCTTATATGGAGCCATTACTGGTATCAGGCGTAAGCTATATCTAAAAGGGGTTCTGTCTAGCTACCAAGCTCCCGTCCCCGTTATGGTGGTAGGTAACATCACAGTCGGAGGCAGTGGTAAAACCCCGCTTATTATAGAGCTGGTGACTTACTTACAACATCAAGGGATTAAAGTAGGGGTCATCAGTAGAGGCTATGGTGGTGATGAGTCCTTGATGCCACAGCTTGTTACCTTACAGAGCAAGCCTGAAGAAGTGGGTGATGAACCCTTTTTGATTGTGCGCGAAACTGGGGCAGCAGTCGCAGTATGCCCTAATCGTCAGCAAGCGATAGAGGTCTTATTAAAGCAGCAACCAGACACTCAATTGATCATAGCTGATGATGGTCTGCAACATTACAAGATGCAGCGAGATATTGAGTGGGTCGTGGTGGACAGCGCTAGAGGTTTCGGTAATAAGCAGCTATTGCCCACAGGCTTTTTAAGAGAGCCGATAAGTCGCTTACAAGGAACCACAGTTATTTATCACGAACGTACTGAGTCCTCTCAAGCTCAAAATGAGCAGAGTGAAGATAGACTGAGCATGCATTTGAAGCCGGCTTCTTTACAGCCACTTGTTGACGGCCAGCCAAGTCTGAGTCAGATAAATAATGTTTATGCTGTGAGTGGTATAGGCTATCCACAGCGTTTTTTTAATACCTTAACTGATTTGGGGTACCAAGTAGACTCAAAACCCAAGCCTGATCATCATAGCTTTGAGGTAGAAGACTTACTGCCGTTAGCCGACAAACCCATTATTATCACTTCAAAAGATGCGGTAAAAATAGCCCCTCTAGTCAAAGCCTATCCAAAGCTACAAAGCTTATCTATATGGGTGTTACCAGTCAATGCAGTGCTTAGTCCAAATAGTTATCTAACTTTGAGTAAGCAACTAAAGGCACTGGGTATTCATAGCTAAAACCAAAATATTATTAGCAAATAATTATTAATCAATAAAGTAAATAAATCATTATCTAAGATTGATGATGAAACTATATCTGCCCAACCAAACGTCAAAAACATAAAACATAAGTAGAGAGAAGCCAGATGAATTCAACTGATATTAAAGCATCAGAACCAAAGGTTCATATTGTTGTCCCGGCACGATTCAAGAGTACACGTTTACCAGGTAAGCCTCTACTGCATATACATGGCAAACCAATGATTTTGTGGGTGGCACAAAAGGCGAGCCAAGCAACGTTTGCAGATGACTTATGTATTGCCACAGATGATGATAGGATTGCTGAAGTCTGCCGTGAAGCAGGCTATGACGTGGTAATGACCGATGCGAGCCATGCCTCAGGTACCGACCGATTAAGTGAAGTTGCCAAAATTAAAGGCTGGGATGCTGAGGATATCGTGGTAAATATGCAGGGTGATGAGCCTTTAGTGCCACCGGTATTATTGCAACAGGTCAAAGATTTATTACTGCATAAACCTGAATGTGTGATGGCCACGTTATACGAGCCTATTTTAGATTATCAAGAGTTTATGCGCCCTTCAGTGGTCAAAGTGGTGACCGATAATTTGCAAAATGCTTTGTATTTTAGCCGTGCTCCTATACCTTGTGATAGAAATCACGCCTTAGCGATGGTTCAAAATAATGATCAACAACAAGCAAACACAAACACTGTAACGCCTCAGCTTGAGGTGCCTAAGAATGCTTATAGACACTTAGGTATCTATGCTTATAAAGTAAAATTATTACAAAACTTTGTGCAATGGGAACCAGGTATTTTAGAAAACTTGGAAAGTCTCGAGCAGTTACGAGTATTAGAGAATGGTGAGAAAATTGCCATTGCTGAAGCCAGTGTGCAGCTGCCGCCTGGGGTGGACATGCAGCAAGATTTAGATCGATTAAATGCAATGCCTATCAGTGAATTACAGTAATCAACTTTGTTGTTTATTACCTATACTGATTAAAAACAAGGGCAACTATAGGGCAAAAGAGTGAATTATGAAACAGCAACTTAACTCCGACGAAAGTATTTATTTCGCCCCTATATTGCCTTGGCAACAAACTGCTTGGGACAATCTGATAGCTCGTTATGAGCGTCTGCCCCATGGACTGCTGTTTGCAGGTATGCAGGGCATAGGCAAACGGGCTTTTGTCTGGCGATTCGTGGCTTGGCTGTTATGTGATAATAGATTACAAACTGTAGACAATGCTAATCAACAAGGTGCCTGTGGTCATTGTCAGAGCTGCCAATGGTTACAGTCAGGGACCCATCCTGATTTACAAGTATTGCCCTTATCAAGTCTACCGGTAACTCAGGACGATGAGAGCAAAGAGCCGACAAAAAAAACAAAGAGCAGCTCTAAAAGCTCGCAGAAAAAAAACAGTTCAGTCGCGTCAGAGCCCGCTAAAACCTCAATTAAAGTAGATGATATTCGCGAGCTTCAGCCGTTTATCAGTCAGGGAAGTAGTGGTCGTAGAGTTTGTGTTATCGATAATGCTGATATGATGACAGTGGCTGCAGCAAACGCTTTGTTAAAAACTCTAGAGGAGCCACGCGAAGGCATTCATTTGCTGTTGGTTACTGATTGGCCAACGAAGCTATTACCGACAATTAAAAGTCGGGTGCAACAAGTAGCGATAGATCATATTCAGTTGGACAAAGTGACGGCCTATATAAGCAATTATATAGCTAGCAATAAAGTGATCGATTATGAATCCGAAAGCCAGTTAGCTATGCAAGTTGAGCAAGCATTAAAGCTGGCCAATGGAGCACCATTAGCAGCATTAGATATGCTGAGTAGTGAGTGGTATAAGTTTCGAGATACGTGGATTAAGGTTTGGTTGGCTTTAAGGTCAGGCAAACGCAGTAGCATAGCTGCGAGCGATTATTGGCAAAAAAACTTATGGATTGATGATTTCATAAAATTATCTGAATTTATACTGATGGATTTTAGTCGTCAAAGCTTGGGGCTAAAGCCACTGCAAGCTGATTTAGAGTGGGCAGGATATACTTCTATTAATAGCCTTAGTTTGGATAGTATTCAACAAGTAATGAGTTTGATCGAAGATATTAAATTATCCAGCTATCAAAATGTCCAAGAAAAAATGGCTTATGATAGATTGTTATCAGGTATAGCTGTGCTTTAAAACCTAATTAACTTGAGTTCGGGATAAGAGCTTGCCTAAATCATTGAAACAGCTTAGTTTTTTGCAGCTTGTCCATAAGCCGACACGTTTTTGAGTGTCGGCTTAAAGGGAAACCAACAGTAAGCAATGAGTCCTGCTAAAAGATTAGCAGCGAAC
>NZ_FUGE01000074.1 GCF_900162825.1 Psychrobacter piechaudii | reverse complement strand
TTTTTCTGCTAAAAGACTCTTTCTGCCTCTGCCAGCTGCGTCATAGACACTAGTGATACCATGCAACCAGTATTTCCTTCTTATGGTATAGACGCTTCTAGGGTTATAGCCAAAGTTCTCTGCTACGGTCGCTATAGGATGACCTTGACTCAGTTGATGCAGCATGAGTAGTCTTATTCGCGCTCTGGCATTGCCTTCTGTTTTAGACAATTGCAGAAAATCGTGGTCTGTGAGTTTATGATTTCTAGGGGTTTTTTTCGGCATGTGATTCTATTATGTTGTTGAGTTGGTTATATTGTATATTATTTTGTGGAATTGGTATTACCCTTAATTCAATAAAAAAACGCCCCAATCATGACGATGGGACGTAATTTTATCTTTTGGGAACATCAGTAAGATAGACCAACTACAGTCTTATTTGGTTTCGTTAAATAATTCACGACCAATTAACATACGGCGAATCTCACTGGTACCCGCGCCAATTTCGTACAGCTTAGCATCTCGCCAGAATCGGCCTAATGGGTATTCGTTGGTATAGCCATTACCGCCGAAGATTTGAATACCTTCTCCAGCCATCCAAGTCGCTTTTTCAGCACACCATAGGATAACACTGGCACAGTCTTTACGGACTTCACGGCTATGACCCGCACCGCGCTGATCTAACAGATCCAAGTTTTTACCCACAGTGTATAAGAAGCTTCGACCTGCTTGTAAAATGGTATACATATCGGCCACTTTACCTTGGATCAATTGGAACTCACCGATAGACTGACCAAATTGCTTACGGTCATGAATATAAGGAATAACGTTGTCCATCACTGCCTGCATGATGCCGACTGGGCCTGCCGCTAACACTGCACGCTCATAATCTAGGCCACTCATCAATACTTTGACCCCATTATTTAAGCCGCCCATGATATTTTCTTCAGGTACAAAAACATTATTAAAGGTCATCTCACCAGTGTGACTCCCCCGCATACCCAGCTTATCAAGCTTTTGTGCGGTACCAAATCCTTCCATACCCTTCTCTACCAAGAAGGCTGTGATGCCTTTCGCGCCTAGCTCTGGATTGGTTTTGGCATAGACCACCATCACATCAGCATCTGGACCATTGGTAATCCACATTTTGCTACCATTTAAGACGTAGCCACCGTTTTTTGCTTCAGCCCGAAGCTTCATACTGGTCACATCAGACCCTGCGCCTGGCTCACTCATGGCCAAAGCACCCACAAACTCACCACTGATAAGCTTGGGTAAGAACTTCTGTTTTTGCGCTTCACTGCCATTACGCTTAATTTGGTTAATGCATAAATTTGAATGTGCGCCATAGCTCAACGCCACTGAAGCTGAAGCACGACTAATCTCTTCCATCGCAATCATATGGGCCACATAACCCATGTCTACCCCACCATACTCTTCAGGCACGGTAATGCCATGCAAGCCTAAGTCACCCATTTTCTGCCATAAGTCCATTGGGAACTCATCGCTACTGTCAATCTCCGCTGCTCTTGGAATAATCTCTTTTTCGGCAAAAGCTCGAACCGTATCACGAAGCGCCTGAATGTCTTCCCCTAATTGAAAGTCTAACCCTGGTAAGCTCATAAATATCCCTTTTATGTTAATTATTGATTAATTGCTATGATATAAACTGCCTCTTTAGCCACAAATAAATAGCGGCCAATAGGTAACTCTTTTGGCTAAGGACTACTGCTGCTTAGCCAATAAGGCTTTCGCCGTTCTCGAACCGTTGGCTCGGCCCAAAAAATCACTGATTTGCTGACCAACATATATCAGCTTATTCAAATCTATCCCCGTTTCAATACCCATACCGTGTAACATGTAAACCACATCTTCTGTGGCGACGTTACCGGTAGCGCCTTTGGCATAAGGACAGCCGCCTAAGCCTGCAACAGAAGTATCATACTGAGCCACCCCTAAACTTAAAGAGGTTAAAATGTTGGCCAGTGCCTGACCATAGGTATCATGAAAATGACCAGAGATATCTTTCACATCAATGTACTGCATTGCCGCTTTTAAGGCGTTTTGTACTTTAATCGGTGTGCCAACCCCAATAGTATCAGCAATGCCAATATGCTCAGCACCAATTTCCACCAATCGCTTGGTCACATAAGCCACTTGACTAGGGGCAATCTCCCCCTCATAAGGACAACCCACAGTACAAGAAATCACTCCCCTTACTTTAATGCCGGCCGCTTTAGCAGCCTCAGCAACAGGGGCAAAGCGTTCAATACTTTCATCGATACTACAGTTGATGTTCTTTTGGCTAAAGGTTTCGCTGGCAGACCCAAAAATAACCACTTCATCAGGTTTTAAGACCAAGGCGTTTTCAAAACCACGCAAATTTGGGGTTAATACAGAATAGCAAACTTCAGGCCTGCGGGACTGATTAATCAGCTGCATCAGCTCGCTGTTGTCTCCCATCTGTGGCACCCACTTTGGCGACACAAAACTGGTGGCTTCAAGCTTATTAACCCCCGCATTAATTAAGCCTTCGATAAGTTCAAACTTAATCTTGGTCGGTACCGTTTGCTTTTCGTTCTGTAGCCCATCTCTTGGGCTAACCTCAATAATCTGAACCTTAGCTGGATAATTCATTGGCGTAACTCGTCTTTAATTGGGTTTATAATGACTTGAATTTAAAGTGACTTAGGTTTAAAGCGCCTTGGACTCAAAATGACTAAGCAGCATTTAAAAACTATGCAGGCTCAGTCTCTAGTCTTAACAGCTCATCGCCATCTGCTACCAAGTCACCTGGCACGAATAACAGCTCTGCTACTACGCCATCAGCAGGCGCATTAATAGTGTGTTCAATTTTCATTGCCTCAATCACTGCCAACGGTTGACCCCGTTTCACTACATCTCCTGCTGCGACCTTGAAAGCAACCACTTGACCTGGCATCGGCGACTTTAAGCTACCCGCTGCTTGAGTATCTCCTTCGACATGTGCCATCGGATCAATCAGGGTAATGCTGCCACTGCCTTCATCACTAAAAATATGTACCTTCTCATTTTCTACCCAGCTTTGTAACTTTTTACGTTGGCCATCTAGCCACAATACATAGCTGTCAGCATCCCCTGTGCTGTATTCAATACTGCCGTTATACAGCACTGAATCAGAAGTTTGGGCTTGCGATTGCTCGTCTTTAGTAACCATTTTCAAGGTTAAGTCAAAAACTTGACCACCTTTGCTGTCTGAACTTTGGGCACCACCCGCTTTAATATTACTAATGGTGGCCAGATAATTTTGCTCTTCCTCACCTTGACTTAATAACAGCTCAAACTGACGCTGATAGTCGCTAAAGCCTCGCCAGCCGCCAAGTTTACTAAAAGGATCGTTGCTTTGAGTCTGACTCTTAGCAAGTTTATCTTGTTGCTCTGAGTTGAGCTTATTTACCACAGCTGACGCCACCATTAGGGGTAGCGATAACGGCTGCTGATTAAACAGCACCTGTTTTTCACGTTCAATAAGTGCCGTGTCTAACTTAGCTTGGCTAAATGACTCAGTTGCTAAAACATGACGTAAAAAAGCCACATTATTGGGCAAACCAACAATTCTAGTTTGCGCCAATGCCTGGTCTAGCTTCGCTAGTGCTTGCTCACGTGTCGGCGCATGAACAATCAGCTTAGCAATCATAGAATCATAGAATGGGCTAATGACATCGCCTTCTTCTACCCCATCGTCAACACGGACAGCCCCCACGTCAAATTTAGTATGCTCCGGCTTGCGGTAAGTAAACAAGGTGCCGGTCGCAGGTAAGAATTCATTGTCAGGGTTTTCAGCACAAATACGGGCTTCAATGGCATGACCGTTAATAGTCAGGTCCTGCTGTTTCACTGGGATTTCACCGCCCGCTGCCACCAGCAATTGCCACTCTACCAAATCCATACCGGTAATGGCTTCTGTTACTGGATGCTCCACCTGCAGGCGGGTGTTCATCTCCATGAAATAAAAGCCCATCTCTACTTTGCCATCACTTGAGGGGCGCTGCTCTACGATGAACTCAACGGTGCCGGCACCCACATAGTTAACCGCACGCGCTGCATTAATAGCCGCGGTTCCCATGGCTTGGCGCATCGCCTCATCCACCCCAGGTGCTGGCGCTTCTTCCAATACTTTTTGGTGACGACGCTGCACGGAACAGTCTCGCTCAAATAAATGCACATAATTGCCATGGCTGTCACCAAATACTTGGATTTCAATATGGCGTGGATTTAAGGCATACTTTTCGATAAGCACCGCATCATTGCCAAAGCTAGTAATGGCTTCACGGCGGCAGGAATCTAACAAAGTAATAAAGTCTTCACTACGCTCTACCAAACGCATCCCTTTACCACCACCGCCTGAGCTGGCTTTGATCAGTAAAGGATAGCCAATTCTATCGGCTTCTTTGTGCAAAAACTCTGGGTCTTGATTATCCCCATGATACCCAGGGATAAGCGGTACGCCAGCCGTTTCCATTAATTGCTTAGATTCTGACTTAAGACCCATCGCGGTAATGGCTGAGGCGGAGGGGCCAATAAACACAATACCGGCGTCTTCACAAGCTTTGGCAAAAGAAGCATTTTCACTTAAAAACCCATAACCTGGATGAATCGCTTGTGCCCCTGTCTCTTGCGCAATTTTAATCAGCAAGTCGCCTTTAAGATAACTGTCTTTTGGGGCTGAGCCGCCTAAATAAACGGCTTCATCACAAGCACTCACGTGCTTGGCGTAACGGTCAGCATCTGAGTAGACCGCTACCGTACGCACGCCCATACGCTTTGCAGTGGCTGCCACTCGACAAGCGATCTCTCCACGGTTGGCGATTAAAATTTTAGAAAACATAGCTGTTCCTTTAGAAGTTGGCTCTTTTATAATTGGCCCTATATGTATTTATTCCTTTATTACGCTAAATCTGACACTCAATAAAGGGGTAGAGTTCTATAAAACTGAATACTAACTTAACCAATTGGGCTTACGCTTTTGTAGGAAGGATTGGACCCCCTCTTTACCTTCATCAGACGCACGAATATCTGCAATCCCTTCCACTGTCTGAGCGATAAGCGCCTCATCAATGGTTGCTTCGGCTACATATTGCACCAGCTGCTTACACTCTTTGACTGCATTTGGGCTATTGTTACGCAGCTTCTTGGCCACCGAAGCTACTTTGTCTTCAAGCTCCGCCGCGGCCACACATTCATGAACAAGCCCTATCCGCTGTGCCTCTAGGGCATCAAACACTTCCGCTGTTAAGAAATAACGGTGGGCCGCTCGAGCCCCCATGGCTCTGATAACGTAAGGGCTAATAGTAGCCGGAGCCAGACCTAAGCGCACTTCGCTAAGACAAAAGTTAGTTGAATCCACTGCTATGGCAATATCACAAGCAGATATCAGCCCGATACCACCGGCATAAACGTCTCCTTGAATGGCGGCGATGGTGGGCTTAGGACAACAATAAAGGGTACTTAGCATTTGGGCCAACTTATCGGCGTCCGCCAAGTTTTCCTCACGGCTATAGTCAGCCATGGCCCGCATCCAATTCAGATCAGCGCCAGCACAAAACGCTTTGCCTTCTGCCGCTAAAACAATAACTCGCACCTGCTCACTACTACCAAGCTGAGTAAAGGCTTGGTTTAGCTCAGCAATAACCTCATCGTTAAAAGCATTGCGTTTATCAGGACGAGCCAGAGTTACGCTAGCAACATAGTCATCTACACTGACCTTTAACGTAGTCAACTCAGCTAAAGTCTGTAAAGCATCTGGTAGGGCTTGACTGGCGGTCATAAGTCTCTCTTTTTGTTATCCATGAAAAGGGTTGGCTGCGTCTATCCTCTAAGCCAAAGCTTACATTCTAAATACGCCAAACTTAGTTTCTTCAATAGGGGCGTTATAGGCCGCACTTAAACCAAGCGCTAGCACTTTACGAGTATCTGCTGGATCGATCACCCCGTCATCCCAAAGACGTGCACTGGCATAGTAAGGGTGACCTTGTTTTTCATACATCTCTTTATAAGGGGCTTTGAAGGCTTCTTCTTCCTCCACACTCCAGGTCTCGCCCTTACGCTCAATATTGTCCCGTTTGACTGTGGCCAATACCGACGCAGCTTGCTCACCACCCATTACTGAAATACGCGCATTTGGCCACATCCATAAGAATCTTGGGCTATAGGCTCGGCCACACATGCCGTAGTTACCGGCACCGAATGAGCCGCCAACAATCACCGTAAACTTAGGCACCTTAGCATTGGCAACGGCCATCACCATCTTCGCCCCATGACGGGCAATACCTTCGTTCTCATATTTGCGACCGACCATAAAGCCGGTGATATTTTGCAAGAACACCAAAGGAATATTACGCTTACAGCACAGCTCAATAAAATGGGTGCCTTTTTGCGCCGACTCACTAAACAAGATACCGTTGTTGGCGATAATGCCTACTTTCATACCTTCAATATAAGCGAAGCCGCACACTAAAGTGGTTGCAAAACGGGCTTTAAATTCATCAAACTCACTGGCATCCACAATACGCGCAATAATTTCACGGATATCAAACGGTTTGCGAGTGTCTGTTGGAATCACCCCATACAGCTCTTTGGCATCGTATTTCGGCGCTCTGGGTTCAATTTGATTCGGGATCTGCTTCTGAGGACGGTTTAAGTTACCGACAATATCCCGTGCCAGCGATAAGGCATGCAGATCGTTCTGGGCCAGATAATCAACCACACCCGATAAACGAGTATGGACATCACCGCCGCCTAAGTCCTCTGCACTCACTACCTCACCAGTAGCCGCTTTCACCAGTGGTGGGCCCCCCAAGAAAATAGTGCCTTGCTCTTTGACAATAATAGATTCATCACTCATGGCAGGTACATACGCACCCCCTGCGGTACAGCTGCCCATAACTACGGCAATCTGCGGAATACCAGCAGCACTCATATTGGCTTGGTTAAAGAAAATACGACCAAAGTGCTCTTTATCAGGGAAGACTTCATCTTGGTTGGGCAGGTTAGCACCGCCTGAGTCAACCAAATACACACAAGGCAAGTTGTTCTCTTGGGCAATCTCTTGGGCTCGCAAGTGTTTTTTGACCGTCATGGGATAATAAGTACCGCCTTTTACGGTTGCATCATTACAAACAATCATACACTCAATGCCATTGATACGACCGATACCAGCAATCACCCCAGCAGCAGGAATATCCGCATCATACATATCGAACGCTGCCATTGGTGCCACTTCTAAGAAAGCGGTACCTGGATCCAATAAGCGCTCCACACGCTCTCGAGGCAATAGCTTTCCTCGTGCTAAATGCTTGGCTCGAGAATGCTCTGGACCTCCTTGTGCAATCTTCTTTAGATGAGCGTGTAAATCATCGACTATTGCCTGCATGGCGGCTGTATTGTCGGCAAATTCTTTTGAATTCGGACTCAGCTTACTGGTAATAATGGCACTCATGACATCCCTTATCTTTGATTTTACTCGCCACTGTTTGTGTTAACTTTTTTTCTTAAGCGTGGTTCGACAGTGGCGGTTATTTATAATTAATGGCTACTATAAATTAATGATTATCCGATTTTCAGGATTTATAGGCCCAACTCTTCAATCATCATCTCAGTAATCTTATACTTCTGGATTTTTCCGGTGATGGTCATTGGATATTCCTCGACGAAGCGGAAATACTGCGGAATTTTATAGTGGGCAATATTTTCTTTACAGAACTGCTTCACTTCCTCCTCCGTTAGCTCCACATCTTTCTTTTTAATAATCCAAGCTGCCAACACCTCACCATATTTCTTATCTGGCACCCCAACGATTTGCACATCGCTAATTTTCGGATGACGGTATAAATAGTTTTCAATCTCTACCGGATAAATATTTTCACCACCGCGGATGACCATATCTTTACTACGGCCCACCACTTTAATATAGCCGTCTTCATCCATAGTCGCTAAGTCGCCAGTATGCATCCAGCCATCTTGAATCGACTCGCGGGTTTTAAAGCGGCTCCCCCAATAGCCCTTCATCACTGAATAGCCTTTGGTCAATAGCTCACCGGTTTCTCCAATCGGCACCACCTCTCCGGTTTCAGTATCGACAATTTTTACTTCCAAGTTGGGTTGAACTAGGCCAACTGTAGATACTTGTTTTTCTAGAGGGGTATTTTTATTGGTTTGACAAGACACAGGACTGGTTTCGGTCATACCATAGGCAATGGTCACCTCTTTCATGTGCATCTCATCAATGACACGGCGCATCACCTCAATAGGGCAGCTTGAGCCGGCCATAATGCCAGTACGTAAGGTCGATAAGTCGTACTTATCAAAGTCTGGATGCTCAAGCTCAGCAATGAACATGGTCGGCACCCCATGTAATGCGGTGCACTTCTCGTCTTGGACTGCTTGCAATACACTCAGCGGCTCAAAGCCGTCATTGGGATAAATGATACAGCCGCCATGGGTCAAAATAGCCAAGTTGCCTAAGACCATGCCGAAGCAGTGATACAATGGCACAGGGATACATAAGCGATCCTCTTCGCTTAAGTCCATCGCCTCACCAATAAAATAGCCGTTATTTAAAATATTACGATGGGTAAGCGTTGCCCCTTTTGGGGTACCTGTGGTGCCACTGGTGAATTGGACATTGATGGGGTCAGTGTTTTTTAGTTGTGCTTGACGCTCAGCGACTCGAGGATCGTTGGCATCGCCCTCTTTCATCCACTCTGAGAACTTCTGCATAAAGCCGAATTCTTCATCGGTCTCTGGCTCATCAATCCAGATGATGCGCTCTACCGTGGGTATCTCTACCAAATCTAATTGATAGTAGGGCTTATGATAAATCTCAGGACACAGCTCACGGATGATATTGGCATAATCACTGCTCTTGAAGTGACGCATCAGCACCAAGGCTGTGCACCCCAATTTATTTAGGGCATATTGCAATTCAAAGCTGCGGTAAGCTGGGTTGATATTTACTAAGATAACGCCAACTTTAGCCGTCGCCAATTGCATTAATAGCCACTCAGCGTTGTTGTGCGACCAAATACCCACACGGTCACCAATCTCCAGACCCATCTCAATCATAGCACTGGCCAATTGATTGACTTGCTGCTGCAATTGACGGTAAGTCCAGCGAATATTTTGATGGCAAACCACTAAGGCTTCTCTATCAGGATAGCACTCAACCATCGCGTCAAAAAAATCACCGATAGTGGCCTCAATAAGCAGGGTTTCTGGTCCCCGATCTTGACTCATTTTTAAAGGGGCATTGGCAGATTTGGCGCCCATACTGACGCCTTTTAAGGCATTTAAATCTATAGAGGGAGTTTTTTTGGAAACAGAAACTGCGTTGGAGTTGTTGCTTGAAGCGTTGACAGAACCAATCATAACGAATCCTTTCGTTGTTGCTATAACGTTATTACCATTAACGTTGAGGTTAAAATCACATAGCTATTAACTATATAAAGCTATTAACTATATAACAAAGGTCTAGTACTCTACTTTGCTTATTTAGCATTAACAGTGATGAGGTACTAACCTGCCCAAAGTCCTTTTGGATAATTATGAAATCGATGACATTTTCTAGGTCACCGCAACTGTGCTCTGATATCCCATAAGCCTAATTCTTCTATGATAGACAGTAGGCAATAAAAATTTATTAAATGGGTTATTTATTTTTAAAACAATAGCTTAGTCTTACAACCACTGACTATCAGGACACAGCTGTTTACTGCCCTAATATAAAGGCTAATCCTAGCCACTGTCAACCTAAGCCGCCTGTCAAGTGTCACTTATTTACTAACTCATCAGGTCAATTCTAGCTTTATTTGGTTAAGTGACTCCTAAAAAACTTAGCTTTCCTATGCATTTTTATATTGATAAACTGAGCATCATCCCCCATATAATTTCTCTAACCCATTCAAGATTATTTTATTTACAACCGCACTATATAACTGATTGAGACACTAAATGACCGAACTTACTGATTTACGTCAACGCTTTTTTATCGCAGACTCGCCTGTCCGTGGTGATGTGGTCCGCTTACAACAAAGCTATGCCACCATAACTGCGCAAAAAGAGTACCCAGAATCAATCAAGCGCTTACTGGGCGAAATGTTGACAGCAGCCAGTTTACTGATTGGTACGCTTAAAATTGATGGGACTTTATCTATTCAGCTACAGTCTTCCGATGAAAGCAGTTTACTCAATTGGGCCATGGCAGAATGTAACCAGTCAGGTATCATTCGTGCTTTAGCCAGCTGGAAAGCGGAGACCGAAGAGCAGCAAAAAGCTTGGGCGGATAAAACCAGTGCCGATGAAGCTTTTGCTGAACTAGGTGAAGTGGGCAAAGGGGTGATGTTCATTAATATTCAGCCCGCCAAAGGCGAAGCTTATCAAGGTATTGTTGAAAGAAGTCATAATAATTTGGCCGAATGTTTGGCACACTATCAACTACAATCAGCACAGATCCCAACCTTGATTAATCTAGCTTGTGACGGTCTGCAAGCCGGCGGTATCCTAGTGCAGATGTTACCTCGTACTGCACAAGAGCAGTACCAAGTAGAACAAGATGAGACAGCAGGTATTGATGACTACTTATGGACCCGCTTAACCTTACTTACCCGTACGGTTAAATTTGAAGAGCTGACCACTCTGGATGCCAATGAGATTATCTATCGTTTATATAACGAGGAAAGTGTGGTGGCCCCAGAGCCTGTTGCTTTGGAATTTGGCTGTACCTGTTCTCGTGATAAGTGTGAAGCGGCGATTGCTCAACTGGGTGAGGCAGAAGCCTTAGAAATCGTTGAGGAACAAAATGGCAGCTTTGAGATGGACTGTGGATTCTGCGGCTCTATCTATAAATTCAATAAAGCCGATATTGAAGAGATTTTCGGTTAATCAAGCCTTTAATTGACATAAAAAAACCTCCTACAGCCGAAGCTTAGGAGGTTTTTTTATGGTCGTATTTTTAGACCACCACTTCAATATCATCTTCAGGAAATGATTCCTTACGTGACTTTAGCGCTGAGTCAATACTGCCATTATCCTTTAGCCATTCTATAACTTGATAGTGAATCCGGCGGTCATACAGCAGATTTAGGTGACTCACTCCATAGAAAATGGCTTTACGCCCTTCTGGCACATAGAGCGTATGCAACTCTCCAGCTTCTCCTAATGCAGACTCAATATTTACTAAGCCATCTCCTACTAGGTTAGTGGCTTTAGAGTCATAGACCCCTTCCACTATAGACCCGGCAATAAAATAAGTCCTGACATGGCGAGGCAGCTTGGTGGGATGGCGAAACTCTTCTGGTAATACATCCCGCTGTTTTAGATATTTCCAGTCCTCATCACGAATACTGCCATGACGCAAATCAATAATTCCAGCACTGCGGATATTACCCATCTTCGATAAAGAAGTCGCAAAAGGCACCTTACCCACAATGTCTAATAAATAATGACCGGTACGCTCAAGCAATGCCCCTTGATGCGGACTCCCTAAGGTTATCAAATTGCCGACTCGATCCAGCCAATCAAGTCCCTCTTGTTCAGCATAGAACAAAGCACTACGAGCTACTAGCCCGCCCATGCTATACCCAACTAAGTCAATTTGGGTGATGTCTGGATTATCTTCGAGCAACTGCTTCATGATGTGCGATAAACGGCGACCGTTTTGTGAAATTCGCTTACCAGTATTGTAATCTAAGTAGAGAACGGTCGTCTGTGGCTGAGCCAAAGCAATGTTTTCGCCCAAGCTATCTTCCTCACAAGGATGCCAGCTTAGGTAACTTAAACACAGGCCATGACACAGTAAGACTATTCTACCCGACAACTTATTGCCTAGAGGCTGACCATATCTATCATAAATAGTCATGGGCACAGCAAGTGGATTTTGCTGGGCAATTAAATGATCACCTATCATGCCATTAATAATATTAACGCCCTGCTTTATAGCCCCTGATAGTCTTCGATCATGATGCCGTCTCAATGCTTTACGCACCAATTTAGTATTGGTCTCAGTGACACCCGTACCCACTTGCTGTACTAAATGACGCATTCCATTATAAAACTTACGATTAAGCCCCTTTTGCCAGCGCGTCAAATAATCCTCATTAAAACGGCCCAAAGGTCTAAGCAGCAGCTCCGAGTGCAATGACTCTATAATTTCAGTGACTTCCAGTACGCCAGAGGTCGCAAGTTGAGTCAAGCCCTCAAACACATCCCCTATCGTAAGCGGAGTGCTCTTGCGAGGATTACCTAAGTCGGTAGCCGCCATTCTGATAATTTCTTCTTCATCAAGAATATCAAGGGTGTCCATTTTTTCATGGAGCTCATTTAAGAATACCGGACGAGAAGAAGTAACCAGCTCACACGCTTCATATAAGTTGTAACTTTCAACAGAGTTTGGCTTAGTCATATTTTAATAAAGTAAGTTATGATAGAGCTCTCATATTAGCCTGTCTTATAAATAAAGTAAAAACCTCAAGTGTTACACGCTTGAGGTTTTTGTAGACCTATTATTACAGGCTCAGCCCTAAACCTCCCTTTTCTTTACTCATAAAAAAACCACAATTAACCTTCAATAGCGGTTTTTTATGGACCCAATCAGAAAGAACGACCCAAGTTATTACTCCACTTCAGCCTGCCACTGATGTTCACCCAACTTTAAGCTCAATTTATCGCCTGCCTTTAATATTCCCACACCGCTTGGGGTACCGGTCATGATCACATCACCAGGCTGCAAACTAAACGCATAACTGATTTCACTTAACAGCTCATATATCGGAAACAGCATCAGCTCAGTATTGCCCTCTTGCGTCAATTTCTCATTAATATACAGCTCATAATTTACGCTACTAAAGTCAGAAAAAGTTTCAGGGTCGACCCACTGCGCCAGCACACACGACCCATCGAAGCATTTGGCACGCTCCCAAGGATGACCTTTGGCTTTGAGCTCACTTTGTAACTCACGCAAGGTTAAATCTAGTCCTAAGGTGACCGCATCGATTGCTTTTGGCGTCGCTTTGATAGAGTCGACCGAGGCCGCTTTTAGAGGTGCCCCGATACGTACGCAGAGCTCAGCTTCATAATGCACCTCATACGCAGTGTCTCTTGGCACATCTCTGATTTGACTGGGAATCAACGAGTCCATACCCATCACACTAGACGCCGGCTTAATAAATAATATAGGTCGTGTTGGAACTTCATTGCCTAATTCGGCCGCATGGGCAGCATAGTTACGCCCAACGCACACCACTTTTCCTAAGTGATTAATGTCACCGTGACTTTCGATAGAGGTTGTCATATTAACTCTCACAATTTAATTTACAGGGGCTTTATCAATCAACATTATTAATGACCACATTATCATCTAAGTTTAGATAAAAAAACAGCCAGCATATATGAATAGCTGGCTGTTTTTGTTGTTAACAAGGGTTTGACTAAGGGGCAGTACTCATTAAGGAATGGTATTGGTGGCTACATCAGGAGGCACATAGCTGACATGACGGTTCATCCGCTTTTCTATCAAACGGAAGGTTAGCAAGATTACCCAAGACAATACTAGGTAAATAATCCCAGCCGCAAAGTACAACTCAAAGATAGTATAGGTACGAGCACTGATGGTCTTGGCAATACCGGTAATGTCCATCAAGGCGATGGTCATGGCCAGCGAACTGCCCTTTAGCATAAAGATAACTTCATTACTATAAGCAGGGATCATGATGCCAAAGGCACGAGGCAGAGTAATACGGGTTAACTTTTGCCAGCGTGACATACCAATGGCATCGGCTGCTTCCAGCTCACCTGGTGGGATAGACTGGATAGCCCCCCGAATAATTTCTGCTATATAAGCACTGGTGTTTAGAGTGAAAGCGATAATCGCACACCAAAACGGCTGTTTTAGTACAGGCTCCCACAAGAAAGACTCTTTGATGAATTCAAACTGTGATAGACCGTAATAGATGAGGAATATCTGTACCAGTAACGGGGTTCCCCGGAAAAAGAAGATATATAAAAACGGTAATACTTGCACTAGCTTATTGGAAGATAAGCGTAGTAAAGCTAGGCCCAAACCAAAAATAAAACCGAGGATCCCAGAGATAACCACTAGCTTAACGGTTAGTGCGACACCGCTTAATAAGTCAGGTAGGTAGGTAAAAATTACTTGCCAATTCCAGTCCATGTCTGCCCCCTACCCTTTAGCTGCATTAATTGATTGCGAAACGTGCTGTTTCGCAAGTTTTTTTGCATAGCGCTGAGCAGGATTT
Source organism: Psychrobacter piechaudii (assembly GCF_900162825.1). Classification (GTDB taxonomy): domain Bacteria; phylum Pseudomonadota; class Gammaproteobacteria; order Pseudomonadales; family Moraxellaceae; genus Psychrobacter; species Psychrobacter piechaudii. The sequence goes on along the minus strand of NZ_FUGE01000074.1, from coordinate 9,658 downwards.
GCCCGCCACTCAAGCCACATCATAAAGGCAGTCACCACGATGGTAAGTCCCAAGTAAATAAAAGCAGCAGCCATATAGAAAGTAAAGGCTTGCTGGGTTGCTTGAGCCCCGCGTGCAGCATGATACATGATGTCTTTTAACCCCACCACTGAAACCAATGCCGTGTCTTTTAATAGCACCAAGAATAAGTTTCCCAAGCCCGGTAAGGCCAAGCGCCAAACTTGCGGCACAATAATACGGAAGTAAACCTGCATGGGCTTCATACCCAGCGCTTCAGCCGCTTCCCATTGACCTTTGGGTATCTCTTGAATGGCCATCCTAAATACTTCGGTCGCATAGGCACCAAAGGCAATAGACAGGGCCAGTACCCCTGCCAAAAACGGACTGACTTCGATATATTCGTTGTAACCGAACTTCTGCAGCACCGCCATAATGAGCATGGAGCCGCCGTAATACAAGAACAATACCAATAGCAGCTCGGGTATACCACGCATAGTCGCAGTATAAACTGTCGCCAGTTTGCGAAATATCCAAATCTTAGAAAGTTTGGCAGTAGCCCCTAATAGCCCCAAGACCAAACCTATTGCAAGACTTGATAAGGCAAGTTTGATGGTAATCAACGAGCCACTAAGTAAGAGATGTCCAAAACCTTGCAAATCAAACACGTGAGAAGCAACCTAAATAATGAGAGTAGAATAAACGACTATATATGATACGGGGTAGTAAAACTGAATACTTACTAACAGCCCTTAAAGCTGGGGCCGTCATCAAGTGTATTGAACAACACTGAGATTAAATCGTATTTTATGATTATATGCAAACGGCGAATTCTAACATATTATATGCCCATTAGTTAAGTAGATGATGACCTCTAAGTATGGCTATTGACCTGTAAGCATGACTTTGTCGACAGCCTGTGCCATTAAAAATCGCTACTACCTAACCTTAAAGCCATTGCAAAGCTTTCTTTCCATAAAAAAGCCTCACTGTGTGGTGAGGCTAATTGTTGATATCGTGCTATCTCTACTAAGGCATTGGGAAATGCTTGTCTTTAATACGGTCATAAGTGCCATTGGCTTTTATCGCTGCCAACGCCGTATTGATCTCTTGCTTCAACGCATCTTGCTTACGTACTGCAATAGCAAAGTTATCATCAATCTCAATTTCTGAGCCTTTGATTTCAAACGTTGAGCCGTTCTTAGATAACCACTCTAAAGCCGGTAATTTATCAGAAATCATGGCATCGACACGATTGGACTCTAAATCCAAAAAGGCATTATTCAATGTGTCGTACATTTTAATGCTGGTTTTTGGATAGTTGCTTTCTAACCACTGCGAGGAAATGGTCGAACGCTGAGCAGCAATCTCACTACTATTAATAGTCTCGGCACTGCTAGGATCAAAACCACTGTCTTTAGTGGCAATAAATACCAAAGAGTTGGTGAAATAAGGCTCAGTAAAATCTACTTGCTCGGCACGCTCAGGAGTCACTGACATCGCAGCGATAATGGCATCATATTTCTTGGCTTTAAGACCTGGAATAATGCCTTCCCAGTCTTGAGCGGTGATCTCACATTTTCGCTGCATCTGTTCACAAAGCGCATTGGTGATATCCACATCAAAGCCCGCTAAGTTGCCTTCAGCATCAGTATAGTTAAAAGGAGCATAGGCCCCCTCAGTGGCGACGCGTAGTACTTTTTGCTGTGCATCAGCCCCTTCAGCGGCAGTCTCACTGGTGCTATCGGCATTATTACAGCCCGTTACTAAGGCAGAAACAGACAACGCGGCAATAAGAGTGATAGCCCCTTTTTTGATAAGACTATGGGATATGTTGCTAGGTGCTACTCGGCTTTTAAGCATGCTTATGTCCTTATAAATTCAAAAAAATCTGGCCTGAAATCTTATCGCCTTAGCTGCCTTATCAAAACCAAGTAGCCCCTTAAAGACTTACGACCTCAGCCAGTAACCTGAACACCTGCCCTTAAGCCGTGGTGTTCATTTGTTATCTTACTATTTAGACAAAACCCTACTTAATAACAGTCTACTGAGCAGCCGCAGCTTGAGCAGCAGCAGTATTGCTGGTACCAAAGTAAGGCGCTGAGATTTCATCATACTTGCCACTATCTTTTAGGGCTTGTAGTGCCGTATTGAATTTAGCCGCCAATTCATCACCTTTACGCACCGCAATACCCATGGTGTCGTCCGTATTAAACTCTTCGCCTTTTTGCTCAAAGGCTTGGCCTTCTTCGCTGGTTAACCAGTAAGCGGCTGTCACTTTATCTGAGAACAGAGCACGAATACGACCTGAAGTTAAATCTAGATAAGCATTTTCTTGGGTGTCATATAAGTTAAGTTTGGCTTTTGGATGGGTCTCTTCGATATACTGAGCCGCAATGGTAGCGCGCTGAGCTCCCACAGACACATCACTAAAGTCATCGGCCACACTAACCTCATCACCCTTTTTCGCCACTAAGATAAGGCCGTTACTTAAGTACGGCTCAGTGAAGTCTACTTTTTGTAGACGCTCAGGCGTGATTGACATACCCGCAATAATGGCATCAAACTTCTTAGCTTGTAGACCTGGAATTAAGCCATCCCACTCTTGAGAGGTGACATCACACTTAGCCTTCATTTCATCACAAAGCGCGTTGATTAAATCAATCTCAAAGCCAATTAACTTACCATCAGCATCGGTATAGCTTAAGGGCTTGTAGCTTGATTCAGTGGCGATTCTAATGGTTTGCTCTGTGCTGTCTGCATTGCTAGCAGCTGTCGAGTCGCTGGCGGCAGGAGCTTCACTACTGTTGTTACAAGCAGCCAGCATTAAGCCAGATAAAGCCACAGATAATACAGCCCATTTACTTTTTGATTTTATTGCAGTTGTCATGATGTGATCCTAGTTTTGTCTAATAGTTGATAACAAAAATTTCGTTGATAAGGCTACGATAGCTTGGGCTTATTTACCAAAGTTTGCAGCTTCAATTTCCGCCAGCTTGCCGTTAGCACGAATCGCTTCAATGCCCTTATCGAACTCAGCTTTTAAAGGATCATTTTTACGGAACGCAATCCCTAAATTGTCATCATTATCAATCTCTTCACCAATTACTGCATACTCAGGGTTCTCAGGCAACCAGTCTGCTGCCGATACTTTTTCAGCCAAAACAGCATCTACACGACCTGATTTTAGATCCAGATAAGCATTCTCATAAGTGTCATATAAGTTAACTTTGTTGCCCTCTTTATTATCAAAATTGGCCAACAGATACTCGCCCAAAGTGGTGGAACGTTGGCTACCTAAGTCTTTATTGGTAATGTCATCAGGACTGAAGGTACCATCTTTTTTGGCCAACCAAACCATAGTGTTTGAGAAGTAAGGCGCACTGAAGTCGACAGTTGCTGCACGCTCTGGCGTGATAGACATACCGGCGATGATGGCATCGTATTTATTGGCCAATAGCCCTGGGATAATACCGTCCCAGTCTTGAGAGGTAATCTCACACTTGGCTTTAATTTCATCACAAACAGCATTGATAACGTCAACATCGAAGCCACCTAAGCTACCGTCATTATTGGTGTAGTTAAATGGAGGGTAGGCCCCTTCAGTAGCGATACGAACCGTTTTGCCTTCTACAGAAGTAGCACCCTCTGTCTCTGCCTTGGTATCAGACTGTGAACAACCTGCTAACCCTACCATACCAGCCATGACTAGTACTGGGAAAACCTTGCGCGATAACTGCATATCAAATAATGACATTTCTTCTTTCTCCAAAGCCAAAAAGTGGCCTATACAAAACTAAGTGGGCTAAAATTTTATGGATATTGCCAAACGAATTAGTGGCCTTTTAAGTCCAATTAAAGCCTTGAACTAGATATAGTGATAATGAGGGATATACGATAAGGTTTGTGTAATCTACATACACAAAAATAATACATGAGGGTTTGAGTAAAAACAAATCATTTTATTGTCACATTGTTACGCAGTCTCACAAAAAAGAGTGAGTACCCATAGACACTCACTCTTATTAACCCACCATTTATTAATCAACTTGTTAATAAACAATCAAGCAAGTGATTGATAACTAACTAAGCTTATTGGCATCGGCATGGTGCGAAGCCATAAACTCACGCACTCGAGGTGAGGTTGGGTTATCAAAGATTTGCTCTGGGGTACCCGCTTCTTCAATACGACCCTGATGGAGAAACACTACTTGCGATGATACATCGCGAGCAAAGCGCATTTCATGGGTAACGATAAGCATGGTGCGGCCTTCTGCAGCTAAGTCACGCATAACCGCTAGCACTTCATTTACAAGCTCTGGGTCTAGGGCTGAAGTCGGCTCATCAAACAATAATACTTGTGGATTCATGGCCAAAGCACGAGCAATAGCCACACGTTGACGCTGACCCCCTGATAAATTATCAGGATAAGCATCTTTTTTATCGAGCAGGCCCACTTTTTTTAACAGCTGCTCAGCTTCTCTTATGGCTTGATCCTTACCTATTTTTAAGACCTGAGTCGGTCCTTCAATGATGTTTTGTAAAATAGTCTTATGTGGCCATAAGTTAAAGTTCTGGAAAACAAAGCCGACACGAGCACGGAATCTTTCTAGCTGACCCCGATTGGCGGCTTCTAACTCACCTGATTTACCAGGGACCAAGTCCAAAGACTCACCGCCTAGGGTAATGGTGCCCTGATTGGGCTTCTCTAGAAGATTAATACAGCGCAATAAAGTGGACTTCCCTGAGCCGGATGATCCCAAGATAGAAATCACATCGCCGTCGTAGGCTGTGAGTGAGACCCCTTTTAATACCTCAAGCGAGCCGTAGCTTTTATGAATATTTTGCAAATCAAGGGCAATAGGTCGATCTGAAGTAGAATGTGGCATAACAGTGGCTAGTGTCCGAAATAGTTGTAAGCAATAAAATAAAGGGTATAACAAAAAATAGGTAGACTACCCTAAGCGATAATTTTTAATAGCGTATTGTCTCTTAAAACCCAGTTGATAAGCAAATTTTTTACCTATTAACCTTATGACTTAGCGTATTTTTAAGTTACTAGTCAGGATAACTTTTACCAATCTACTAATCTTTTAGCTTTTACTAAATAAGCTAGTCAATTAATTGCTTAGAAGGCGATTAATTATTGTTAAAATAAAAACCCTCTCTACCGCATTTCATTTTAAAAATGCAATAAAGAGGGCTGATATTTAATTAAAAACTTGTTAATTAAAAGACTCGGCTTATTTAGAAGCCTATAGCCCATTAACCTACAATCAATTAATTAGTAGAAATATGCTCTTCTGTTTCCGTACCATCGATGATTTGGTCTTGATCTAGCATATCAGTGTCAACTTCACCTTCAGCTCCAGAAGCATTAGGATCAGGTTGGGTCGAATCGCCTTCAGGTTTTGTCATGCTCTCATCCTGCATGGCGTTTTCTCCCATACCATGATCTTCCATATTATTCATCTCATGCCCTTCCTCTACGGTACCCATATTGCTATCGGTTGCCATAGCATCAGTATTATCTTGGGTCTCAATTGAACTTGATTCTACCGGTTCTTCAGCTTCAGGAGCATTGGCTGCATTGTCACAAGCAGTAACCCCCATACTTAATAGACCCACTGCGAAAACTGGCGCTAAAATTGATTTTTTTAGATTTTTCATATCATTACCTGTAGTTAATTTTTCAGAGTAAGTTTTCAATAAATCTTGCTTATAAAAGCGAAGCTCGGTTGAAAGCTTGTTATTGCCTATCCTACTCCTCTATTTTTTTATTTCAGCCAATTTTCGTAGTGGTTTATAAGCATTTATGTAGAATAAGTAATCTAAGTAGTAAATACTGGTAATTAATTATGTGTTTAGTTAGCTAAATTTTAGATAAATAGTTGTTTTATTAGCATTTATGGTAATTGCAAATATTGGCTATAGGCCTTCCAAAGGCTAATGAATATTTTCAATTCAAATTAAGTTACTTAGTTTTAAACTTCTTAATCTCAAAATTGTTGGCTAAAAATATAAGCTAGTGCTTAAAATATTACGCCCTCTCCTATTGTTATAAAGCTGATATCTGGCTTTACTATTGTCTATATCTGCTTTATGTTATAGGCAAATGAATCTTATTTTTAAAATCCACATCCTAGGAGAGTAATAAATGTCACAAGACATAACGGACGTCAAAAGCTATATGCAACAAGTGGGACAACAAGCAAGACAAGCTTCAAGATTGCTAGCTGCTGCCAATACTGGGGATAAGAACAACGCGCTTTTAACTATTTATGAGCAATTAAAAAAAGCAAAATCTGATATTTTGGCCGCCAATAAAGTTGATATGGATAAGGGTCATGAAAACAATTTAGAGGCTGCCCTACTAGACCGCTTAGAGCTAACAGATGACCGTTTTGAAGGTATGCTAAAAGGCTTAAAAGATGTGGCTGCTTTGCCCGACCCAATTGGCGAAGTGACCGACATGACTTATCGCCCCTCGGGGATTCAACTGGGTAAAATGCGGGTGCCCTTGGGTGTGGTGGGGATGATCTATGAATCTCGTCCAAACGTCACCTTAGAAGCCGCTTCATTAGCGTTGAAATCAGGAAATGCCATTATATTGCGTGGTGGCTCCGAAGCTTTTGAATCAAACCAAGCCATTGCTAAGTGTATTTTGGCCGGCCTAAAACAAGCCGGACTCCCCGAGCATGGGGTACAAGTGCTACAAACTACCGACCGTGCTGCTGTTGGTGAGCTAATCACCATGACTGAATTTGTCGATGTGATTGTGCCTCGGGGTGGTAAAGGCTTGATTGAGCGTATCAGTAATGATGCTCGCGTGCCGGTAATTAAGCATTTAGATGGCAACTGTCACACCTTTATCGATCGTGATGCAGACCCTGAAATTGCTGTTAAAGTCAGCGTCAATGCCAAAACCCATCGTTATGGTACTTGTAATACGATGGAAACCTTATTGGTAGATGAGGCCATTGCTGACACCTTATTGCCTAAGATTGCTGAAGCCATTATCGAAGCGGATGATGCTATGCAACTACGCTTAGATGCTGAATCAAAAGCCATCTTGCAAAACAATGCCAAGCTGCAAGGTCATCTTAATGATGCCAATGAGGAAGATTGGGACACCGAGTATTTGGCGCCCATCTTAGCCATCAAAATTGTTGAGGGAATTGATGAGGCCATCTCTCACATCAATACCCACGGTAGCCATCACACTGATGTGATTATTACTGACAATTACAGCAAGTCACAGCGCTTTATTCGTGAAGTGGACTCATCAAGCGTTATGATTAACGCCTCTAGCCGCTTTGCAGATGGATTTGAATATGGTCTGGGTGCCGAAATTGGTATTTCAACGGATAAAATTCATGCCCGAGGTCCAGTCGGTCTAAATGGTCTGACCTCACAAAAATGGATTGTTTATGGTCATGGCGAAGTGCGAGGTTAAAGGCTTTCGTTAACGTCTAGCCCTCGAGGGCTCTTGTAATAAATAAAAACGTCAACTTTAGGGTTGGCGTTTTTTTATTCATATATTCTTAATTGTTAATTCAGTATTTAAAACCAGCTACTTCTTCGCTAAGACCAAGGTTAAATTAGCTCACTTTAAAGTTTGGCTATTTGGGTAGATATAGGGTGCTTTGGAATGCTAAATTTAGTAAGATAAGCCCTTCAATTTGGACATAGATAAGGCCACCTCAAATCAGCGCCTTTTTTACTCTTGTCCCACCCTATAACGAAAACTGAGCTATATAAGCTATTAGCCAAGCCAGTTGCATAATTTTTCAGAATGCTACCCGTTTGGCACTCTCAAAAAATTCAGTTTTATAGTTATTACTAACATTATGATGCCTACTGTAATAATGCTCAGTTGCTATGCACTACAGGCATTCTATTTTCAAAATTAAGCCAAACATAATTCATAAGCATCACCAATCGGCCTGAAATATAGCCGAAGTTTGACTAATTATAAACGGCTTAACCATAACCTTACGAAAAACTAGAGTTCAGTTAAGTACGCCTTAATTTGGGATGTAGTAACCCAACTTTTCATTCCAAATTAAGTTGACTTTACACTTATTAAAGGAGTACTCATGGAAGTTACTTTAAATGGCTATTACACCCTGATTTTAGCCACACTCGTCCTGCTCCTGGGGCGTTTTTTGGTAAAGAAAGTAAAGTTTTTAGAAGACTTCAATATCCCTGAACCGGTGGCAGGTGGCTTGGTAGCTGCCGTCATCGTTTATGCCCTAAATATTATCTGGGGCTATAGCTTCATCTTCCAACAAGAGCTACAGACTGCTTGTATGTTGATGTTCTTTGCCTCTATCGGATTAAGTGCAGATTTCGGACGCTTAAAAGCTGGGGGCACCCCGCTTCTGATATTCACTGCTGTGGTGTCATTATTTATTGTGGTGCAAGATATCGTTGGCGTCTCTATGGCCACGCTGCTAGGCCTTGATCCTTTATTAGGCTTAGTCACGGGTTCAATCGCTTTAACTGGTGGTCATGGTACTGCCGGCGCTTGGGGTCTCACTTTAGAAGAGCAATATGGCGTAGTCGGTGCCACCACATTAGGCATTGCCGTGGCTACTTATGGCTTGGTTGCTGGTGGTGTTATCGGGGGTCCTGTTGCACGCCGATTGATTAATAAACTGGGCGTTGAACCAGAGCCGGTTAACCCAAACCCCAGTGAAACAGAAAAGTTGGCTAGTAAACAGTCGCTTTATAGTACCAAGCACAACGAAGAAGACGCCTATAGAAACAAAGAGATTTTCGAAAAACCAGATAATATCCGTCTAATCACTGCCTCATCAACCATTGAGTCGTTAGCCTTATTTGCAGCTGCATTGGCCTTCGCTGACTTTATGACTGTGATTGGCAAGGACACTTGGTTTGATTTGCCAACATTCGTTTGGGCGCTTGCTGGCGGGGTAATTATCCGTAACGTGTTAACCACAGTCTTTGATTTCCATATGTTTGACCGTGCCATCGATGTGATTGGTAACGCTTCATTAAGTCTGTTCTTAGCCATGGCCTTATTGTCATTAAAACTATGGCAGTTAACCGATCTTGCTGGTCCGGTACTAATTATCTTAATGGTACAGACCTTGGTGATGGTACTCTACGTCTATTTCGTGACCTTTAGAATCATGGGTAAAGACTACGATTCGGCGGTGTTATCAGCGGGTCATTGTGGCTTTGGTATGGGAGCGACACCCACGGCTATTGCCAATATGCAGGCCGTAACTGACCGCTACTTAGCCTCTCCAAAGGCATTCTTAATCGTGCCTATGGTGGGTGCCTTCTTCGTGGATATCGTCAACGCCACGGTACTTCAGATATTTGTTAACCTGCCGTTTATGTAGCCTATATTGGACTTAAATAAACGCAAAAAGGGCTGGATTATTAAATAATCCAGCCCTTTTTTATCACCAGTCGCCGTAAAACCACCCACTTCAGGGGGTGGATATAAGGCGACACACACTGTCGTAAGAAGTCGTTAAAGGGTTGTAAGCTAAAATTAATCTTGCCATACTAAGCATATGAAAACACTCAAGCTACGCATTAAAGACAAGCACATAAAAGAGCTGAATCGTCTAAGCGGTTCAGTGAACTTCGTGTGGAACTATGTTAATGCGCTGTGCTTTGAGCA
>NZ_FUGE01000231.1 GCF_900162825.1 Psychrobacter piechaudii | reverse complement strand
ACGTAAAGACTGGCGTCTGCATTGTATCGATACTTTGTTCTTTTATTTTCTTTGGCTTTGTAACAGTTTATAAGTTCTTTCACTATACCATCTTTGGCTATAAAACTTGGCTATAAAAACACTAGACAAAAAAATAAGCCGACACTAGGTCGGCTTATCTTTATAAGCTATGGTAAATCCATAGCCATAATACTTAAAGTTAATTCTTAATATAAGCTTAGAGCTTAATCAAAAATCACCTTAAAGCAATAATTATCTTAAGTTTTGTGGAGCATTCAATTTAATCTCAACACGGCGGTTCTGCATTCTACCTTGCTCAGTGTTGTTATTAGCAATTGGCTGGCTCTGACCATAACCTAAAGTTTGGATACGGTAGCTTGCAACACCACGATTTTGTAGGTAACCAGCTACTGATTGAGCACGGCGCTGTGATAAACCTTGGTTATAAGTTGGGTTACCAACGCTATCAGTGTGACCCATTACAGTAACTGTAGTTTGGTCATACTGAGTCATAGTAGAAGCCAACTTGTTTAACGTATTATAGAAAGATGGGTTGATATTAGTGCTGTCATGAGCAAAAGTAATGTTACCAGGCATAATTAGATCAATGTTACCTTGACCATCATGCTTAACTTCTACCCCAGTACCTGCCATGTCTCTTTCAAGCTGTCTTTGCTGATTTTCCATGTAAGTACCGATAGCACCACCTAGAACTGCACCAATCGCAGCATCACGGCCTGTTTTGTCACCACCAGTAACTTTAGAGATACCAGCACCGGCAGCAGCACCACCTAGAGCGCCTAGAGCACCTTTATGAATAGTCTGTTGGCCAGTTACAGGATCAGTAGCACAACCTACTAAAGCAAGAGATGAAGCTAGAGCTGCAATCATTAATTTATTATTCATATTTAATCCTTAAAATTCAAACGTGTTAATTGGTTATTTGCCTAACCTATCTACTTATTTATAGAAAGTCTATTTTTACCCTTTTTATTCTACCTTACCGGCTTTTATATCCTTAAATAGAGACTTAAAAATTTTAATCTATATTATTTAAAAGAAACGACCAGCCATCGCGAGGTTAGCAAATGTTTCATAGAATATTATGCCGTTTTCTATCTTATGCTATGTAATAATTTGTGGTTTTGATGTATGACATCTATGCACTATATGACACAATGCTAAGAGCGCAGAAAAAATACTCCCTATTTCAAGGAACCTTAGCACTTGATACCGACATTTAATATTGGCATTTAATATTGTTATCAGGGTATGGGGTGGTTTACAATCGTAAACTGTATTGACTAAAACCTTATAAACTGTATTGACTAAAACCTTACTAGTATTTCATACAGTCATGTGCTTTAAAGCCTTGGGTACCCTTATGCTTAGCTTTTTAATTTAAGCCAATACAAGTAACCTTGGCAACAGAGCTACCATCCACTTATGCTATTTGAACACCCTACATGGTCTTTTTTATGAAAAACAAAATAAAAAATATATATCAGAACGTACATGCCAAAGCACCCATTGTCGGTAAAGCCGCTTCTTTTGCTACTGCAGCTGGGGTAATCTGCACTAATACCCTAACTTATGGCATCCCCTTATGGTTGCTAGGCGCTACTAAAGTAGCTACCGGCTCTAGCGTTGCCGACAAAAAAGTCATCAAAATTGCTAAGCATTGGATTAATACCAATAATTTACTCATAGATAGCGTACTGCCCAAGCGAGACTGGCGTATTGACCTACCCGACGACCTGGAAGAGGATAAGCAATATCTGTTAATCAGTAATCATTTGTCTTGGGTCGATACCAGTATCGTGCAATATATCAGCCAAGATCGCCTGCCTCTGACTCGCTTCTTTACTAAATACAACCTAATTTATATTCCTTTTATTGGACAAGCCTTCTACTTCTTAGACTTCCCTATGATGAAGCGGCATTCTAAAGAGGAAATCGCCAAAAACCCGGGCCTAAAAGATAGAGACATATTAGAGGCGAAGCGGGCCTGCGAATTACTCAAGGACAAACCTTTTGCCTTACTCAATTATTTAGAAGGCACGCGTTTTACGCCCAAAAAGCGTGAGGCTCAAAACTCCCCTTATAAAAACCTATTAAAACCGAAAGCCGGTGGCATCTCTTTAGCCATTCAAGCGTTAGGGCCTCAAATCGATGGTATCTTGGACATGACCATTGTCTATCCCGATGGCAGTCCGTCTTATACTGATTTATGGAAAGGCAATGTCAAACGCCTAGGGGTTCATGTGCAGCATATTGATATCCCGCAAGAGTTATTCGACGCTATTGAGGAAGGCGACTACAACAATGATGAGGCTATGAAGCAAACCATGTATGCTTGGTTGGATGAAGTATGGAAAAATAAGGATGAGCAAATCTCACGCATGAAAGCCGATTTCGAAAACTCACCTAAATCTTTATAGATTCAATCATTTATAATGATTTATGGCTTTGCCATATTGGTTTTATAAATTGTGTTCAACTCTTACTCATTCATTACCTACTCAAGGCTTAAGGCCCTTTTACTCTAAAGGCATAGCAGCAGATGACTGACCCTTATAATACCAATAGCAATGTACTCTTATACAGCTCTGATAACGGCCCTGAGCATCCTAACAATAATCACGGCCAACCAGACAACCCTTTGAGAAGTAAAACTGCAACGAGATTGGCTTTGGGGTATGACATTATAATGCTGCTGGTCATCGTGATTGACCTAAGTGTTATCAGCCTCGACTTGCTATTAATGAGTAAGTTCATGGGCCAGGTTGCTGAGTGGGTAAACCTGTCCGAACACTTACAGTTTTACGTAGAAAATATTCATCACCCTTTGCGGGTATTGGGTGGCTTTTTTACTATATTTCTAATTGCAGAATTGGTGTTCCGTTGGTTTTTATCAATATTGGGCAAGCGATACAGCCGCTGGTTTTTCTTCCCTTTTGCCCATTGGTATGAGGTGCTGGGCTGTTTCCCACAGTTTCGCGCCTTGCGATTATTACGGGCATTTTTTATTGGACGTAAGCTGTACCAACTCGGCTACCAAGTTTTGCCCCAAAAATGGATTAATCGGGGTAAGTTTTATTATGACTTAGTATTTGAAGAGTTGTCGGACCGCGTTATCTTGACTGCCACAGATAACTTACGTCAACAGTTCGCCGATGAGCAAGCTAATCAACGTTTTATCGATGAAACTTTTAATAAAAATCGTCCGCAAATCCAAGCTATGTTATCGTCTATACTAAAACAAGAGCTTGGACCCCAGCTTAGGCAGATGGCACAAAGCCAAGCCACGCATGAACTATCGATACAGGTCGGGGTCGCGGTTCAAGAAGCTTTAAACAATACCCCAGAATTAAGACGCTATCTTCGTATGATTCCTATAGCAGGAGGCTTGATTGAAGGGCAATTACATAGCATTAGTCAAAATATCGGTGAGAACATTACTCAGACCTTATTTTCACACCTAACTCAAAGCCACATTACAGATGCCATCATGGATGAGGTTGCAAAAGCAGTGGCGAATATCGACTTACAAAACCCAGAGCTAGATGCTTTGGTGAACAGTATAGTAGTAGATGCTTTAGGCGCATTTGAGAAACAAGTTAAAGTTCAACAATGGAAACATCAAGAATACTTGCATCTATAGCGTATTATTATAATAATCAGTGCTAACAACAACATCATAAAAAAGACACTAATTATTCCCCTACAAGACTCACAACTTATTAAAAACTTTGCTATTTTTTCTTTAAGGATTTGTTATGACCGCCGCTACAGAGGTTACTCCGTCATTAAAAATGTATGGCAAGATGCTGACTTTTACTCGCATCAAGCTTGAAACCGCTGATCATAGTGAGATTGATGCTTATTTGGCCGCTAACTTGAGTAATAAAAACAGCCAAATCCCCGTCATCATTGATAGTAATGTGGAACAGGATTTGGACGCCTTAGTGGACCTTTTTTGGTCTTGGGGGCTTCAGCCTATCGGGGTAGTCACCGGTATCCTTGATGAAGCAGCCAAAGCATTACGCTTGGCTATCTTCCCTGGCGATGGAAAACGTATTGAGCTACTTAGACCCACCAAAAAACAGACCGCTGCTGCGGCTTCTATCCCTCAGGCTACTGTTAACGCCACGGTAACTACGGAGAATGAGGAAGGTACTAAAACAGTCAGCCCTGCCCAGGCACAAAGCACAGTTAATGAGGTAGCAGTGCCTACTGAAGAGACAATTTTCGCTGAAGCTGACGCGATGACCACGTTGTTTTATGATCAAATGCTACGTTCAGGGCAAAGCATTAATCATGTGGGAGGCGATTTGGTATTGACCGATAGTGTTAATAATGGGGCTGAGGCCATCACTGATAATAGCTTGCATGTTTATGGCCGAGCACAAGGTCGCTTAGTGGCTGGTGCCACGGGTGATAAAGACGCTAGAATTTTCTGTCAACGTTTTAACCCTTCACTGGTCTCTGTCGCCGGCACCTATTGTTTGCATGACAGTATTCCAGCTGAAATGATTGATAAACCGGTTCAGGTTAGATTTGTGGAAGGTCAAGGCTTAGTATTTGAAATTATAAAAGACAGCTAAATCAGGAATAAATAGCTGTCAACTGGGGGATGGTCTCTATAGTTCGGGGCCACTTCCCTATTTATAATGAGAACTTATTGAAACTAACAAGCCACCCTTACGATTTGTCCTAAATTAGATGAATAAGACGTATCCAGTAAGAAAATAGAAATAAAAACTTGCATTAAATTCACAAACATAACCCTGCTTACCCCTTTATAATCAAGCGAATGCTGTTACTTCAATGTTATCTGTGATAATCTAATGGCACAAAATTTGACTTTATTGGCTGAGTTGTGCTGTACAGGCTTTTTCATTATAAGAAGCTGAGAGTTTAACCGCACAACCTAACCCATCTTATTTTAGTTATGGGCAAATCATTGTCCACTTTCAGATTTATAGGAGTATGCCGTAGTGGCAAAAATCGTTGTAATTACCTCAGGTAAAGGCGGTGTCGGCAAAACGACGACCAGTGCTTCTTTTGCCGCAGGCTTAGCATTACGTGGTTACAAAACAGTGGTCATCGATTTCGATGTGGGTTTGCGTAACCTTGACTTGCTTATGGGCTGTGAAAACCGCATCGTTTATGACTTTGTTGATGTCATCTCAGGAAACGCCCGCTTGCAGCAAGCTTTGGTCAAAGACAAGCAGTTAGATAATCTATATATTCTTCCTGCCAGCCAAACCAGAGATAAAGACGCCCTAACCGATGAAGGGGTTGCTGAAGTTATAGAAGAGTTATCAAAGCAATTTGATTACATCATTTGTGACTCGCCAGCGGGTATTGAGCGTGGTGCGCAGCTTGCCATGTATCATGCAGATGAAGCCATCATCGTTACCAACCCTGAAATCTCTTCAGTACGTGACTCTGATCGCATTATTGGTGTGCTACAAAGCCGCACTAAAAAAGTAGAAGAAGGCACAGGTACCGTCCGCGAACACTTGGTTATTAACCGTTATAACCCTGAACGCGCTGCCGCAAAAGAAATGATGGATATCGATACCATCTCTAACGATATCTTGAAGGTTCCTTTACTTGGGGTGGTTCCAGAAAGCAATAGTGTTCTTGAAGCCTCTAACCATGGTGAACCTGTTATTCACTATCAGGATTCAGTAGCGGGTCAGTGCTACGATGATATCGTTGCACGCTTCTTAGGTGAAGAAAGACCGTTACGTCATATTGATGTTAAGAAGAAAAGTTTCTTACAACGCTGGTTTGGGGGTTAAGTATGTCTAGAAAAAAAGGATTTTGGAGTAGCTTGTTTGGCACAGAGACCAAAACCTCTGGTAGCGCCAACACAGCGACTGAGCGACTTAAAGTTATTGTTGCCAGTGAAAACCGCCTAAACTCTCGCCTTACCGCTGACCGCATTGAGAAAATGAAGCGTGAAATTCTTGAAGTGGTGAATAAGTATGTCAACGGCGTACAGATTAATGATGTGAACATCAATCACCGTCATGAAGATAACCTTGACGTGTTAGAAATGAACATCAACCTACCTGATGCTAAGTAAGCCTTAGCATCACTTGTAATAAAAAATCGCCAATGGGCGATTTTTTTTATGCTTCTAATAAGTATCAATGAATACAGCGTATCAATAAGTATAGCGGTCGATATAATCTATATAAAAGATTATTTAATCCGCGACATGATATTGTCTTTTTTGATAAATTGATGCTGTAACGCTCCTAAAATATGTAAGGCTGTAAATACTAACAAGGTTGGCCAGATCACATCGGTATGTAGGTTATTAAAAAATCTTGCCTGACCTCGGTCGGTGGCCAAAATGCTGGGCAGCTGAAATAGTCCAAACATATCAATACTTCTTCCCCCATACCAAGTCATCAAGATACCTGATAACGGCATAGCAAATAACAACACATACAGCAGTAAGTGAGTCAGATGCGACACTGCAGTCTGCCACTTCGGCATGGGTACGCTAGCAGGTGTTGGGCTAATAATACGACTGATGACCCTAGCAATCATCCAGAACAATAAGCTGACCCCAAAGGCTCGGTGTAAATCTAAATAGGTATCCCCTGCTGATGAGCCCTTATGTAAAGTTATCATCCCCCAGACAACAATAAGCAGCAGTACACTACCCCAATGAAAAATCTTTACCGCAGAAGACCACTTATTCGGTTTTACTGCTGTCACAGTATTAGAGCGAGTATTATTTGGTGCCATAGACATAAGTTACCTATTCACTTTAAATTTAAATTATTAAAAATAAAATAATAGCCCATTATTACAGCAACGAGTCATTACTTTGTGTAAATATTGCCTTTATATTGAAGATGTTAAGGCAGTTTTGACCTCCTCCCCTCGCTAAACTGAGGGGATTCCTACAGCTAGACGGTCAAGCCCGACCGCAAGGATGTTCTTAGCCGCATTGATATCTCTATCATGCCATGTGCCACACTCAGCACACCTCCATCCTCTTATTCGCAAACCTGCTCTACCCTCAAGCTACTGTCACTTATTTTAAGGCAGCACGAACAGGTCTGGGTAGTGTAACTCTCATTTACGATCTCAAGCTGACAACCTGCATACTTGCATTTATATTCCAGTTGTCGTTTAAGTTCAAACCATCCTGCATCGTATGTTGATTTAGCTAGATTGGTTTTT
>NZ_FUGE01000148.1 GCF_900162825.1 Psychrobacter piechaudii | reverse complement strand
TTTTTGTTGAGTTTTTATTAGTACATTAACTTTAACAATTTTGGACTTCTTTTTTTTGCTTTTTTTTGACCTGCTTATCCCGAACTCAGGTTAACTAAGAATATCTTCTTTTATGCGAATCAGTCAGTCAGATGAGCTGCGGCAATAATTTTATTCTCTACCAACTGCTGTAGCGACTGCTGAAAAGTGCGCATCCCAATAGCATTACTGGTTTGAATGGCAGAGTACATCTGCGCTAATTTATTTTGACGAATTAAATTACGAATGGCTGGAGTAGTCATCATAATCTCATGGGCTGCAATACGTCCCCCATCGATACGCTTCACTAAGACTTGAGAGATGACTGCTTGTAAAGATGCTGACAGCATGGCTCTAACCATCTCTTTTTCGGTTGCAGGAAAGACATCAATAAGTCTGTCTATAGTTTTTGTTGCTGAATTTGTATGCAAGGTGGCAAAGACTAGGTGCCCGGTTTCAGCTGCCGTAAGTGCCAACTGGATACTGCTCAAATCTCTTAACTCGCCAATGACAATAACATCAGGATCCTCTCTTAAAGCAGAGCGAAGCGCAGTGCTAAAATCGGAAGTATGCTGAGACACCTCTCTTTGATTTACCAAGCTTCTTTTTGAGTCATGAATAAACTCAATAGGGTCTTCAATGGTAAGGATATGGACTGGCTTGGTGTTATTAATATGGTCAATTAAAGCCGCTACTGTGGTAGATTTGCCACAGCCTGTGGGGCCGGTAACCAGTACCAGACCTTGGCGAAGGTTGGCGATTTTCTCAAAAGTAGTTAGGGTATCGGGATGAGGTTTTTTGCGGTTAGTGGAAGAGGAAGCTAGGTCCAAATTAGCAGAGCGATTTAAGTTCAGTTGCTCTAAACTAGGAACCTTGGAAGGTATGACTCTAAATACAGCAGCTGTTCCTCGGTTTTGAGTAAATGCATTGACTCTAAAGCGGCCCATTTCGGGTATATAGAAGGCATAATCGATTTCTAGGTTATTTTGAAATTCTTTAGGGGCTGTCCTAGATAAGTAAAATTATTTAGGATAGCACTATGAGAAAGAGTAAACTAAGTTGGTATAAACAAAGCAGACTAATCGAGTTATTTGT
>NZ_FUGE01000226.1 GCF_900162825.1 Psychrobacter piechaudii | reverse complement strand
CGAGCTTAATCTTTTAATTTCTAAGTCACCTATGCGGTGAGGAAGAGTATTTGCGACAGTTCACTTGAAAGCCTTAGTTTCTAAGTCACCTATGCGGTGAGGAAGCTACTGTACGACCTCAAAGCATCTGGAAAATTTTTCTAAGTCACCTATGCGGTGAGGAAGTCAATGTTTTATTGTTTATACCTATCTTAAATTTTCTAAGTCACCTATGCGGTGAGGAAGTGATAGCTCAGTAACTCGTCTGGCATTTGCTATTTCTAAGTCACCTATGCGGTGAGGAAGCTTTAACAATAACTCGTGATAGCGGCATTGTATTTCTAAGTCACCTATGCGGTGAGGAAGGGGGATTATACCTCAAAAAACTCAGTTACAACAAGGCGTGGAGAGTGAAACACCCTGTTTTACCCTCCGTTTTTCGCCCTAATGTAACTGATTGATTTTATTAAAAGTTTTTAAATAGCTCAAAAAAAGGGTTTTTTGTCCCAATTTTTGGGTAATTCGTCATTACCTTATAAGTAGCTTACCAATGGGGCACAGTAACCTTATCTGCCGCATTGTTAATGCCATAGCTGTTAAACGACCCTTGAGTCTCATTATCTGCCATTTCTTGAATGATAGATAATGCGTAAGGTTGATTGTTGCTGAGGCTCCTTAAGTTGATATAAGGATAGGGTTTGTTATCCTGCTTGTGTTTGGCGCAGTGTATCAGTGCCGCCTCCAGCATAATGCCTTTGTGCTCAGCGAATGCTTCAGCCTGCTTGAGCACGTTTTTACGGCGGTAGCGTCTGATCACAACGTGCCCTTTGGCTTTGTCACCAACCTCATTGATGCGCTTCACATGCACATAGTCCGTCAATCGCTCTAGCCATTTATCGAGATCTAGAGTTTCTAAATCCTTTTGACTTTGAGCGAAGACACGTAGCTTTAAACCAAGTTTAGATGATTTGCCCTTTTCATCATAATGATAATCAGGGAAGCTGACACCGATAGATTCGATGCCGTGCTTGTTTTTCATCTCCGCTAAGGCAATATGAAATTGGGTAAATAGCTTACTCCAGATGAAGTAAGGCGCAATCTCAGGGTCAGGGATTATGGTTATTTCCTGATAATGTGTCAGTTGCATCAGCTACCTCCTTTACTAAATACACCGCCACGAATAAGGTTAGAGACGACATAGGCTTGTTGTTCAGGTTCTATATCTTTATCATTCACCCAATCTACCATCAGACTATACAGGTCATTTTTGCTCTTGCGATAGGCTTGACCACGTTGAGTAACTGCGCCATAAGGCTCTGCGGCAATTGGAAACTCAGCGTCATCGCTATACCAATTATCTACTGTACGCAGAGCATTGCCAATCTTGACGTTATGCATAGCCGCTTGGTCTTTTATTTTGAATAATACTTTGCGTTTTTCATTCATATTCATCTCTTGCGAAGGGAATACGTGTTGACCATTGCCCAATTTGACAAAAGCATCGACAGAGATAAGAACGTAGTTATCATCCTCGATCAAACCTCGTTTGATTGCCTCACTAAGTATCTGAAGATCACCGTTATTATGTTCAAAGTTATTCAAGCTATAGTCATAAGCATTAAATGTTAGTGCATTATCTTGACCTTTTATGTTTACCACAATGGTTATCTCTTCTGCACCTACTCGGTTGCGCCACAAAAAACGTCCGTTGGCAATATTATAAGCATAGCGTTTGGCTAACTCATCAATCATTGCGCTTTGTTTAAACTCGTTTACTTTTTGAGTAATCGCAGTTTCAAAGTCAGGTTGATTACATGAGAATGGTAAGCCTAGATTACCGATAATGCGTAAAGTAAAACTCACCTTCAAAGTATCGTGTTCTGAGGGCAGGTTTGCATCGTCATTACTTGCAGCCACTGGATTTGGTTTGATCTTATTGGCATCATTGATACCATGTGCGCTTTGGGTAGAGCGATTAAGTCTAGGAATGATTTTGATAGGTTGCCAAATAACAGCATCCTCTTTTTCGCCTTTATCTTTTTCGACAGCTTGTTCAATAGTGTTGGGCTTTTCTTTATCAGACCAGCCTCCAGAGAACATCAAAGCATCTGATGTTTCAAATTTACGCTCAAAAGCTAGCATGTTTGGTAAGGTTATTTTGCTCATAGTTGTCTTCCTTTTATTTAAAATCACAGGTTAAAAGTTACGGTTTAAAATTCAGTTGGATCTTGGATGATAATGTCATCGTTGCGGTTATCTATGCTGTTATCTATAACGTCAAAACTTTGCTGCTGACTACATAGATACCAGTTTGGCGCATAGTGGTATTGCCACATGGCATTGTTGATAGTGTCTAAGCTTTTAAAGCGGTGAACGCTACGCCACTCACCAATACTATGTACCGCCTCTACGAAACAAACTTCTGTCTCGTTATCTCGTGTACCTAAAACCTCTTCGTTATCTATGACATCAGAGATGGCTTTATAACCGCACATTATAGGTACGAGATAGCCTTTATTAGGCTTGGGCTGGTACTCCCATTGTGCTGGAGTTGTTAAATCAGGATTTATATAGTGTTGCCATTGGCTTATCAATGCTTTGTGTTGTTTATTTGCTGTATCACTCATATTGGTAAAATAATTCAGTAAATCTTTTGGTATGTTGTCTGAATCGTAGGACGTTTTTAAATGCTGCTGCCATTTATCGAGCAGATTAATGGCAAAATCGTTTTTATCTTTAGCTAATTGCGTTAGATGTTGGTTAATCAATTCATAAGCAGGTCTAGCACGACGTTTCAAACCGATAAAATCTATCCAAGCATCAAACAGCTCGATAGAAGAATCAGTCTCTTGTAATTGCTCTAAATGCTGACTCAATAATTCAGAACGATTAATCAGTACAAATCCCGGCAGTAATCTACGTTGTAGTGCTCTTATAGAAGCAGTATCTTCTGACTTTATAGAAAACAATGAGACTGATTTTACGTTTTGAATGCTGCCTCCGGCTAGCCGCTGTAAGTAGCATTGCTTGTTAATCCACGCTTCAAGTGCTTGCCCATACTGAGCAATAGAATCCTTGACCTCAATAAGCAAGGATACCGTCATCGACATTTTGCCTTCTTCGATAATGGGCGGCGGTGATTTTTTATCATGCGAGTCAAGATAGGGTGGGTTTCGAGACTGAGTAAAAGAGACCGATGAGCCATGTTGATAAGTGCTTGTGCGTTGGTCGTGAGAAATCACAGCGCAGCCTCCAAGTTCTATATCACTAAATTGACTATGCGCTTTCATTTTGCGCTGTAGTAGATGCGCGAATCCTAAGAAGTGAGTAATAGAAGGAAAGCCCCATGTAAAACCAGCAATAGCATTGGCATCTTGAACTTGAACGTGGTCGATCAATATATAATGGTTCATAGGACTTCGCTCTCCTTTGTTAAATCATCAATCAAGACAATATTCATATAATCTCGTAGATGCTCACTAAAAAACTTTTGCCAAAGTTTGCGATGTTCAGGTTGTGGGGTAAAGTTTTTACCCTTAGAACTTAACTTATTGTTTATCCATTGACCAAAGTCACGCGCGACCACAGATTGCCATTCATTATTTCTTTGAGCAGTAATAAATGTTTCGTCTTGTCTATCGATATCTAAGAAGTAGCAGTGTTCAATCCTATTGGCTTCAAGTTCACTATTTATAGACCATTCCGCAGGAAGCTGTTGCACTGTGCTGGCATAAGCAATCACATCATCAGTAATGGCTTGCAGCCATTTTTCTAGACCTTGCATGATGTTCGGTTTGCGATATACCTCAATAGCGCTTAAAAACATGGCGCAAAATCCATTGATGTTGTCACGACTCATCTGATTGAGTAGATAGTGGTTAAATAGATTAGTCTCATTGGCAGGAGGTTTGGTTTGGCTTTGCCAAATAGGCGGCTGAGTATTGAAGAGGTACAATTTACCGCCGCGTCTACCGTTTAATTGTGAAGCGTTACTATGATTGCTGGCAGTGACGGCAAGCGTTGCTTTAGCAGGAAAATCGTAGAATACTTCTGAATGATATTTTTTATCAAAATACTGATTTCTTATTTGTTTATTTTCATCATTGAATAATGCCCCGAAAATGTGCTGTGCTAAAGATGAGGACACCATATGACACAACAAATGATACTGGTCTTGTTCAGTATTGATAGGGAAGTAAACTTGCTTGGCCAAAAAATGTGTAGATAGAGTTGATGCTTGAGTAACCTCTTTAAAATGCTTGTTCCATTCGCTTAACTGAGCATCATTTTTAGCAAATGCTTGTAAAATAGTATTAGAGGGTTCTGCGAGCGCTTGTGCTAAAGTGACGCCATTTATCTCTAAAGATAAAAACTGGTAAATTGGCGCATACTGATTGCCAGCGACCGCACCATCTACGATGGGATTAGGTAATGATGAGGTGGTTAATAAGTCGTCTCTAGCAGAGCTAATGGCATCATTTAATGATGAGCTATCAATCTTTGAATGAGTAAGCTTTGAGACGTGAGTGGCAAAAGTTACGCTGCTAGCGTTGTCGGAAGCATCTTCAATCCAAGTGTTTATATGATATTTAGCAGTTATTTTTTCTACCATTGCTTGGTATTCAGATGCTAATTGAATTTTGTCAACAAGACTAAACTCGTCAAGATATTCGAATAACTCGATCATACGAGCCTTTTGAAAATCTGTTTCAGTTAAATGGTCAGGCTTTTTATTTTTGCGAGCGTCCAAAAACGCTTCAAACTCCTCAGACACCTCTTTAGACTTTGAAGCCAGCTTTTGAATCTCTTTGAAGGTTTCTTTGATAAATTTAATTAAATCGGTATCAAATTTTGATTGTAAAAAATCTACAATCAGCTGCTCCCACTCTTTATCATTCTCATTTGTCATAATTTTTCTCCTTAGTATTTTTGAATATTCCCAAATTATGGTGATAAAGAAACGTATCTTGCTCATCGCTATATTTGGTCAGGCGAAACTCGCCAAAATTTTTACTAATCTCCTCAAGAGACATATCAAAACTTTGGGTTAAATGTTGGTATATATTAAGCGGGTTTAAATCAAACCAGAACTGACTGTTTTTACCACTAGCTTGATAGTCATCTATGTTAAATATATCTTTAGCCTCTCCCAATACGGCTGGTTTAACCTCCGTATTCATCCACTTAAAAGTCATCTCTTCATTAATATCATCAAAACAAAGGCGATAGCTGATATCATTTTTGGAATCTCTAAAGCGCTGCTGACGTTGTACTTCTGCGCACCAATGCGGCTGTTTTGTCCACCATACATTGGCAGGACTTTGGCCTAGCTTGAGTTTTTCAAATAACGCCATATGTTCCAAAGCCGTTAGATGCCTGTACTGTAAAGCTGTTTTATCGTTTTTAGCTAAAGATACTGCCTCAAATGGAGATAACGAGATACGAGGAATAGCACTAATAATATCTATTTCACCTTCTCGCAAGACACTATTTAAGGTCTTGTCTGTTAGCTTATTAGCGGAGGTATTGAGCTGATGTGAAGCAAGCTTAATATGATAAGTGTTGCCATCTTGAAGGGTGAATTTGGCATTATTAGATTCAAATCCGGGTTTTTCAAAGCAGATATCTTTGTTTTTTAGCGCTTTGATGTTTTTATTCAAAACATGGATATTAGGCGTTTTTGGGTACAGGTCGCGATGACGTAAAACCCGTCCTGCTATTTGGATTATGGAGCGCATAGAAGAAGGCTCTATCACTGCCCAATCGTAATCGTGGTCACGTCCAACTTCTGCTACTGGAGAAGCTATCACGACAAATATATGATGCTTGGCAGGATGGTTATTGATGATATTGCCCAGTCCATCGTCGGGATGCCATATACGTTCTGAATCTTTGCGACTTAAGATATTGTCTAGCTTTTCTTCTAAGTGAGAACGTACAGCTAGAGCGTAGCGACTGTGATACACACAGTAATGAATACAAGTATCACTCGGTGCATCCATGCTGAGTAACTGTTTTGCAACGCCTATCATAGGGTCAATGTTTGCCATACGAACCAAACCTATAGACAGTGTCTTATCCTCTTTGCTTAGACGATGATCACGGTGTAATTCTGTGATGCTGTTATAGATAGTTTGTGCGACGTTTTCGAAGACTGATTGGCTTGGCTTTTCTTCAACGATAACGACCTTACCTTTGCGCTTAGGAAGTAAGTCTTCTAACTTCTTAATGCGTTTTTTCACAAACTTATTGTGTGTTTCTTTAAAGTTATTGATATTATCTTCAAGACTTTGAATAGGGGTGGTCATCTCATCAAACCACGCACACTGTATCGACTCATCCCAGCTATCAAGGTTGGCTTTAACAAATGCTCTCCAGCCTGATTGATAAGCATTAAAGCATTCGTAAACGAGGGCTGGCGGCATAGTAGCGGTAGATAACATGACTTTACTACCTAGCATGGCTGACCAATGAATCAGACGACAAAGGGCGGGCAGGTCAGTCAGTCCAAAATCATCAGGTTCATCTAGTATTAAATCGCTAGAGAGTAGGCGTAACATTGGGCCAATTTGTTGCCCACCACGTACGCCTTCTGTTGCTGGGATGAGATGGTCAATCGTACATACAAGGACTGGCGGCTGTAATAGCTTTTCTACACGCTCCTTGCCGCGCCGTGCTGTCCATTTCGATAGAGAGTGAGGGGTCTTTTTGACATCGGAGTTATACAAAAGATACAAATCAGGGTTAAGATAATCGTCAGCCGAAGCGCTGCCCAACACCTCATTTTCACTATCATCCTCATCTTTGTCTTTACTATTATGTTGATTTTCAAACAGCGCTTTTACA
The DNA here is from genome assembly GCF_900162825.1 of Psychrobacter piechaudii. GTDB lineage: Bacteria > Pseudomonadota > Gammaproteobacteria > Pseudomonadales > Moraxellaceae > Psychrobacter > Psychrobacter piechaudii. Next base: position 3,818 of record NZ_FUGE01000226.1, on the reverse strand, counting down.
GCGATACCGCCTACCGCAATGGAAAGCTCATCATCTGATAAATCTAATGATTCTTGAAATTCTTTGCCAGTTTGTAGGGTGAGCGTACGCAGCCCTAATGCGACATTAAAGCGAATCTGCCCTGATGCCTTACCAAGCGCATACATTATCTTGGCATTGGCTAAGGTTTTCCCGCTACCTGTCGATGCCATATTGATACCAAAAAAACCATGTTGCAGTGTTTTCTCACTGATATCATCCGCTATTTTTTTAGCAGCGTCTTGCCATTTAAATTTTTTGAGCAAAGCTTCAATTTTCTGCTCTTTATCAACACCTGTAATGTCATAAGACAGTGTAGTCTTGACTTTGTCTTCCAAAAAACTGTTTTTAGACAATCCGCGTAGTTCTGATTTAAATTTTGGCAAAGCCTTTATGATACGTTCGGCATGATAAGCTACCCCAATCAGATGCTCGTCTAATTGTTGTTTATAAACGATGATATCCTCATCTGTTTTATGAGTATTTGCATAAACAGGGTAACGACTGCTGCGCCAGCCATGGCGTCCCAAAAGTTCACGAGTTTCATTGATACTAAATGAAGAGACGTGATGGTCGGCTAGCATGAGCGCAAGCCTTGATAGGTGGGCGGTAAATAAATCGTCTTGAAGGTAGTCGGTGTTGTCGTTGATTAAGGGTAGTAGCTCTTGCTTGGCTTGCGCGGCAAGCAAACAAGCATAAGAAGTCCATTGTTGACTATTGAAAGGCAATCCATGCTCGGTTAATGACCAATTGTCATCAAAACGCTGTTTTTGGTCATAGTCTTGACAGTTAGGTGAGTTCCATAACGGTTTAAACTCATTTAACCATTGATCAATATTACTGAAATCAGGCTCATGTCCAAGCTCGTTTTTCCATTTAGGATAAGAAGGTAGCTTGTGGTGTGAGACGATAAGCCAAGCGACTAATCTAGCAAAGGGAGGTAGGGTAGTTATCGGATTGGTAAAGTTTTCAGGTTTATGAATACCATCCTTGTATAAAAAAGTATCGTCACTCACATCACCATCAATCAATTTATCAAGCCAGTCTTGGTCAGTTGTTTGACCGAACATGAAAGCTTCGAATAAACGTAGAGATACCCACTCATGACGAAAAGGCTCGAACGAATCTGTTTTAAGATTGGGTTTTATTTTCTTCTGAAATAGAACATTAGCTTTACCAAAATCATGGAATAATCCAGCAATGGCAGTGGCATATCTCATTAAGATCAGTGTTCGCCATTGATAATCGTCTTGATAAACAGAGATGTCTTTTTCTGTAAAATTAACAGGTACAATGCCAATCTCATTAAACTGACGTTTATTACCTATGATCCACACCAGCTCTGTCAGCTGGCGAGTCTTATTACGATGACAGCTAACCGCCGTAGATTTGGTCGCTGACTTACGCAAGAGCTGCTTAACCGTCTCTAGCCCATCCTCAGTAATAGCCGTCTGCCAAACGTTATCGCCAATGCGGTTAGCAAAGGAGTCTAAGATACGCCGTGTGCGCTTAAGTGATTTTTTCTCACATTGGGAGACAAAGGTAACAATCATTTTCTACACTTCCCACTTAGTCATCGCCAACTGTTTAACCACTTCAAACTGATAATCCAGCGCCTTATGTTTGGTAAACATGTTGATGCACTCTTGGCGAAACTCTTGCTCGCTCATGTTCTCGCTAGCGCAAATAAAGGCGAGGGGCAGCACCAGCGCGTCTTTGATGATATCGGCGATATCAAACACCAATGCCCCGCGCCGAGTCTTACCATGCATCACCGCAAAGCCATGTGGAATACCAAGTGTCCATGCGGTCGTCGCACCGAGACCGTACGCCAGATAGTTCCCATGATTGAGGAAACCATTGGCCTTATCGATACCATCGTGCTCACGGGTAAAGCCGTCATAACCCGTATTTTGGGTGGCTAATTTATAAAGCTGTTTAGTCAGGCGGGCTTCCAATTGCAATAAATGCATGACCTCTGTCTGCTTATCGATTTGCTGAATATTATCATTGAGCAGTTTCTGTATCGCATCGATATTGCTATCAAACCCCCAGCGCTTAAAGTCGCTGTCTTTATTCCATACCGCTTGCAGATAAGCAACGCGAGCTATTTGCAATTGCTTGGCTGCGGCAAGTCGTTTATCATTATCCCACCACCAGCTCATCCAGCCTTGAATATATTCAGTCGGTCGATACTCGCTTTGCGGAGTCATCCACTCAACATAGACCTCACGCTCTGTGCCCATAAATAACGGCATACCACCACCACCGCAAAAGCCAACTAACACGCCTGCTTGTGATAGAAGGCGCATCGCCGCTTGAGTAATGGAGGTGCCTGTACCAAGTAGAATGGAGGTAGTGTTAGCGATAGGAATATTATAATAGAGGTTAGCTTTGTCATCTTCAGTAAGATACAGCACACGCCCGTCCTTTTGCATGACTCGGCAATGCGACAGATAGTAGATATTGGCACGTTTGGAGTGCAAAATGGTTTTGAGATCTGAAGAGACAAAGCTATTGTCGGTATAGGGGTTGCTAGGTTTGCTCATTATCTTTCCATTTTGTGGCAAAAGCCATATCAGATGTATGGTTTTACTATAGTCAAAATAATATAATTAAACAATAGTCAGGCTGATAAAACACGACACATAATGTCGTTTAGGTATGAGTATTTACTAGAGTTGGCTTTTCGAATAAGAGTAATACAAATTTAGAAGGCTCTAAATAAACTGAGTTTATAAAATCGGGAAGTGATTAATGGAGAGCGTCGCACTGTCAAATATTAGAGATCACTTTATGATTAACGTAATAGCACTATGAAATTCGCCTGCATCACGGGCGCGTGGATTTAGATACTTAAGTCTGTCTATTTGTTCAACCAAAATCACATCGTTTGCATGGGCGTCTTCGATCAGCTGCATGAGCTTTGTACGTACTAGCTTTGCCCCTGATTCATTCTAGACATAAACGCAGCGATTTTATGACCATTAGCAATATATATAAGCTAATTTTTGGCATGCTTAGCATCTTATTGTTTTATTGATGCTCTAAGATACGCTTTTATAAACATAACCACCTAAAATAGTCTGCTATAAGTGGTCTGTTAATACGTTTGAGAGGTAGAAGAACTAGTTTCGCTAGGGGATACCCAAAAAAGTCCTCTAAACGATAGCTTATCTGTAAGTAGTCAGGGCGATTCAGAAACCTGATTTTAAATCTATAGGTTGAGTCGTATGGCGTTTTGCCATATATTTGCCCAGTAAGGGTAAGCAAAACAATGGTAATTGAAAAGCACCCAGTAACGGTAGAAAAACCGCACCCATAAAAGGTACAGTTATGGTGTAAGAAAGTAATATATTGCGTCCGCCACACACCAGCGCCGCGACAATAGCACTCCCACAGCTAGCAGCATTGGCATAAAAATATAGGTGGTGTGTCAAAAAGTATGCTGATCAAAATTTGAACAATTTTTGAAGCTTTAAAAGCCATATATAATCAGAGAACTTAGCATAGACTTCTTATTGACTTTTAGCGCCAGCATACTTTTTAGAACACCACCAAATATTGAATACCCGTGACGAAGGGTGGTCACCAAAGTATCGATTTAATTCTAAATTTTTATGTTGAGTTTCTCTGCACACGACAAAAAAACAAAAAAGTCTGTTAAAGCAAAGGCATAATAGTAATTTTTAAGACGAATCAGACCATGCCAAACTTTAACAGACTTAGTGAAACTTTAACCCAAAACCTGAGTATGAACAAGGCAAGAATCAATTGTTTGAGCCTAATGATAATAGCCC
>NZ_FUGE01000147.1 GCF_900162825.1 Psychrobacter piechaudii | reverse complement strand
TTACTGTTCTCGCCATCGTGTGAGTTTCCCTATATTTTGTTGATATATAGGATTAAAATAAGGCTTTATCTGTATTTTTCAAATTAGGGACACGCCCTAGACCCTCTTTGAACACAAAGTATTTTGTCACTGTTGATAATGATTGCCGCTGCTACTTTCACTTGTTTCATAGTTTTTTTAAGTCCTCGATATTTTTTAAGATAACTAAATCTATTTTTTTGAAATCACACATTATGGGCTAACTTACCAATATACCTCATTTTTATTATTGTGCTAGAGGTCTACTTCTACATGACAAGTTTAGATAAGAGCAACAAAAATTAACCCTACCCCTAATCCCTTTACAAGCCACTGTATTTCTTAACAAAAACCTGCGCGACAGCGATTTTAGAATCTGAAATACTAACCACATAGTTAAATGAATCTAGATTAACAAATAAATCTCTGCACACGCCAAAAAAATCATCCCCACCGGATTTTCATAGGTTTAGGGGTTAAAAAGCTAACTAACTGTCGAAAGACAGTCTTATCATTGTTAAAAAACACCAAGCGAAGGCCCTCAATCAACACATCCAGGCCAAGCGCAAACAAACTGGCTTGAGGTCGAGCGTTTGACTTCAACTTGCGTTTTAACGGCTTATCTTTGTCTTTATAAATACCGACATGATAAGCCCAACAAAACGCTAAGGCGTTCACTGCGACTAATTTACTGACCCGATCAAGATGGGTTAAGTGGGTATCTTCAAGATTAAAGCCACGGCCCTTTAGACAAGCAAATAAAGTCTCAATTTCCCAACGCTTAGCATAGCTTGTCATCGCATCCACTGTTTCTAGTTGCTTGGTTGCGACAATCACTAAA
>NZ_FUGE01000128.1 GCF_900162825.1 Psychrobacter piechaudii | reverse complement strand
ATCCGCCACTTGCCGTCGTTTACTTACTTTTATTTGGTTTTTTGGTCTCAAATCAAACTACCAAACACAAAATAAAGTGAATGGCAAAATCTGAAACATAAGTCTGAAAATATTTTTATATAATAAAGACTCATTTTTCATAACTGGAGAGAAATCAATGGCTCGTATTGCCGGCGTCAACATCCCGGATAACAAGCATGCAGTGATTTCATTGACTTATATCTTTGGTATTGGTCGTACTACTGCTCAGAAGATCTTAGAAGCAGTTGGTATCGAACCTACTACAAAAGTAAGTCAATTAGATGACGCGCAGCTTGATGCTATCCGTGCAGAAGTTGGTAACTACATGACAGAGGGTGACCTACGTCGTGAAGTTTCAATGAATATCAAGCGTTTGGTCGACTTAGGTTGTTACCGTGGCATCCGCCATCGTCGTAACTTACCTGTAAGAGGTCAAAACACGAAGAACAACGCTCGTACTCGTAAGGGTCCGATTCGTTCAATTAAAAGATAATTAACTTAGGAAGCTAAAAGATGGCAAAAGACACCCGTGGTCGTAAAAAAACGGCACGTCGTTCGGTATCCGAGGGCGTAGCCCACATTCATGCGTCTTTTAATAACACCATTGTAACGATTACTGATCGTCAAGGTAATGCATTGGCTTGGGCCACCTCAGGTGGACAAGGCTTCCGTGGTTCACGTAAATCTACACCATTCGCAGCCCAGGTTGCAGCTGAAGTTGCTGGTAAAGCAGCCCAAGAAACTTATGGTGTGAAAAATGTCGATGTTCTGGTTAAAGGTCCAGGACCGGGTCGTGAGTCTGCGGTAAGAGCTTTAGGTGCATTAGGTTATAAAATTAACAGCATATCTGATGTAACCCCAATCCCACACAACGGTTGCCGTCCGCCTAAAAAGCGTCGCGTATAAACTATTGTTACCGTATTTTTTGCTTAATTTATAGCAAATTATACGGTGTGTGTATTAAGACGAAATTACCGTTACAAGTTACTATTAAGACGTAACTCAAGGAGACACAAGCATGGCCCGTTATATAGGTCCAAAATTAAAGTTGTCGCGTCGTGAAGGTACTGATTTACAATTAAAATCAGGTGTTAAGCCTTATGACGTTAAAACTAAAAAAGCAGGTCGCGTACCTGGCCAACATGGCAACACTCGTAATAAAGCTTCTGAATACTCGCTACAGTTGCGTGAGAAGCAAAAAGTTAAGCGTATGTACGGCGTTTTAGAGCGTCAATTCGCTAACTACTATAAAGAATCTGCCCGTGCTCGTGGCGCAACTGGTGAACACCTATTGCAAATGCTAGAGCGTCGTTTAGACAACGTAGTATATCGTATGGGCTTTGGCTCAACTCGTGCTGAAGCACGTCAGTTAGTAAGCCACCGTGCGATTATGCTGAAAAAAGCTGGTCGTGATGAGTTTGTTCGTGTGAACATTCCATCTATCCAAGTTCAAGATGGCGATGTAATCGCTATTCATGAAAAAGCGAAAGAACAGTTACGTATTAAGAATGCTATTGAACTTGCTACCCAACGTGGTATCCCTGAGTGGTTAGACGTTGATCATAGCAAAATGCAAGGTACATTTAAGCAAGCTCCAGATCGTATTGATCTACCTGCAGAAATCACCGAAAGCTTAATCGTTGAATTGTATTCTAAATAATCGCTAACAATAATTTGATTAACTAATCGAGGTGACAATATGATGCTAAATGCTACTGAGTTTCTGACCCCTAATGCCATTAATGTGGATGCGGTTGATGAAACCAACGCAAAAGTCACGCTCGAGCCGTTAGAACGCGGCTTTGGGCATACCTTAGGTAATGCCCTTCGTCGCATTCTTTTATCTTCGTTACCTGGTGCAGCGGTAATTGAAGCAGAAATTGAAGGGGTAGATCACGAATATTCAACCCTTGAAGGTCTGCAAGAAGACGTTTTGGATTTATTGTTAAATCTAAAAGGTCTTGCAATTACTATGCACGATCAAAATGAAGTGTTTTTAACGCTAGACAAAAAAGGTCCAGGCATTATCACTGCGGCAGATATCGAACTGCCACATAACGTTGATATTGTTAACCCTGACTTGGTTCTAGGTACGCTAGGTGACCGTGGTCATCTAAAAATGCGCTTACGTGTGGTTATGGGCCGTGGTTATGAGCCTGCTAACCTTCGCCGTGAAGATGGTGACACTAAGGCCATTGGTCGCTTGAAATTGGATGCTAGCTTTAGCCCAGTTTCACGTGTGGCTTACCAAGTTGAAAACGCTCGTGTTGAACAGCGTACGGATTTAGACCGTCTAATCATTGAATTAGAAACCAATGGTACGATCGATCCTGAAGAAGCAATTCGCAAAGCAGCAACTATTTTGCAGCAACAAATCTCTATTTTTGTAGATTTAGAAGCAGAAGAAGCGCCAGAGCCTGTGAAAGAGAAAGAAGAGGTTGATCCTGTGCTATTACGCCCAGTAGATGACCTTGAACTAACGGTTCGCTCAGCCAACTGTTTAAAAGCTGAAAACATTTACTATATCGGCGATTTGGTTCAGCGTTCAGAAACTGAACTGCTTAAAACACCAAACCTTGGTAAGAAATCATTAACCGAAATTAAAGACGTATTAGCGTCTAAAGGTCTTGAACTGGATATGCGCCTAGAAAACTGGCCGCCAGCGGATCTACGTGTTGATGACCGTTTTTCTTATCGTAGCCGTTAAACTATTAAGGATATTTGACCATGCGACATCGTAAGAGTGGAGTTAAGCTGGGTCGCACCGGCAGCCATCGTAAGGCAATGTTCCAGAACATGACAAACTCTCTGTTTGAGCATGAACTGATCAAAACAACATTACCTAAAGCTAAAGAGCTTCGCCGTGTAGCTGAGCCTTTAATTACTTTGGCAAAAGAAGATTCAGTTGCTAACCGCCGTTTAGCATTCAGCCGTATGCGTAACAAAGATATGGTTGGTAAGTTATTTGGTACATTAGCACCACGTTATCAAGCGCGCCCAGGTGGATACATCCGTATCATCAAATGTGGCAACCGTGATGGCGACAATGCACCAATGGCCTATGTTGAACTAGTAGACCGTGACTAATTTTTATTAGTTATTTTACTGGTACTAGTATCAGTATTAAGAAACCTCAGTAGCGGTATAAATTTTGTATTTCATGATTTATACAGTTGCTGAGGTTTTCTTATGTCTACTTTAAATGCTTGTGGCTTCGGTAGAAAAAATAAATGGCGGATTAATTTAATTAATCCGCCATTTATATTGGGTTGAATTTAGCTATCAAGCTATGTATTAGGTTTATATAGTAAACTCTAGATATCTATGGATCAATCAACTGACTGGCATCACCAGCCCCTTGACGAATCAGCTCTGGTGGGAAGGTGGTCATATCGACAATGGTGGTTAACTTGGTGGTCAGTATCCCTGCATTAATCATGATGTCAATATTATTACCGAGCTTGTCTTCGATATCAAAAGGGTCATCTAAAGCCAATGGCATGTCAGGTAGGATTAAAGAGCTGGTCAAAATGGGCTCACCCATGCCTTCAAGTATCATTTGAGAGATGGGGTTAGAGGGCACTCTAATACCTATGGTCTTTTTCTTTGGATGAGATAGCTTTTTGGGTACATCTTTTGTGGCATCTAAGATAAAAGTTATGGGAGCTGGAGTAGTTGCTTTTAAAAGCTTGAACTGTTGGTTGTCCACTGTGGCATAAGTGGCGATCTCGCTTAAGTCGCGACATAAAAGAGTGAACTGATGCTTATCATCCAGTTGTCTTATCAGTCTTAGCTTCTCAATGGCGTTCTTGGAGCCGATTTTACAGCCAAAGGCATAACTGGTGTCAGTGGGATAAACGATGAGCTGGTCGTGATTTAAAGCGTCTACAACCTGGCTAATTAGTCTGGGCTGTGGGTTTTCTGGATGAATATATAAAGTTTGCATAAGATGCCTCCCTGTTTTTACTTTTATTAATGCTTTATCAATATTTTAGAAGCGGTTTTATTATTAGAGTGTTTCTATTATTAATTAGTATTAGTGGGTCTCAACAGCCGTTGGTAGCTGCAAAGAAGTGTGTTACCACACGGTTTTCTATTACTCTAACTGTCTATAGTATCATGACACACAAAAGCTAGAAATGTTAACAGCGTTTTTGCATCAGTGGGTAAGTTTTGTGGAACATCGATATAGAGTTTGGCTTGATTGTAAACGTCTTTCTCAAAAGTGCTTTGACTGGTGTCAAAGTTAGCATGTAAGTTATCTTGAGAAACTCTGAAGTTTCTGCCACACATCAGGCTCAATAAGCATTCAATAGCCTGAGGCTTTATTTCAACCTGTTCAAAAGCTTGTTGTTGGGCTTCTGTACGCCCATCAGGAGCATACCAATAGCCAAAGTCAGGTAGGGTGCGGCGATGCTTACCTGCCAAGCTCCAGTGACTTATTTCGTGCAAAGCACTTTGAAAAAATCCATGCGCAAATTCAATACGGGCCGGAGCAGTTTCAGTAGCGGGAAAGTATTCAGGTTCACTTTCTCCGCGTACCAACCTAACATTTTGAGCTGAAAACAAAGTATTGAATAAGTCTATTAGCCAATCCACTTGAAGGGCCTCTATAGATTCAGCAGAGGAGGGCGTTGACTGATCAGGTTCATTAGATGTCAGCTGTTGTAACTGCTGCCATTGTTGTCTAAACGCTTGCAAATCAAGAGAAGTAGCACTGGATTCAGAGCAATGTGATAAAGATAGAGGTGCCACAACTTGATGGGTTAGATAATCCGCCAGCTTAAAGAGGGGCAACTTAGAAAAATGAATAACAGACATAGAATATGAGATATTCCTAGGTAACTATCAGAGAAAAAGGCAGGGGGGTGGTAATTGTGTCCCCAAGCCCTCAGATAAAAGATTAAAGGATATGCCATTCTATCAATTAATTTAATACTGACAACCTTATAGTAGTTATCGTCAGTTATTGTCATAAATAAAAACATGCCCCATGACAGGTACGCTAGGTTTGGCAGGGTGAAAAGCGGTTAGGAGTCTTTGAACTCCTTTTTGTTAGCTGTTAAATCGATATCAGTTTTAAATGAGAGAGAAGTATGACAAAATACAACCAGGATAATATGTCCACTAACTTGACGGATTCTAAATTGAGTAACCCTATAACCAATAGCAATACCGAAAAAAGCGCGCAACAGTTACCCAACCATGTTAACTTGGAAAAGTGGGAAGATGCCGGTTATGTATGGTCTGGCACCATTACACCACGCATGATGAGCAGACTGGTTGATACCGTTCCTGAAGCGTATCAAGACACTCCCATCGAGTTAAGATGTGAGCTGATGAAGCGAGGTCAGCTGCTTACTTTGTTAATGCAGTTTACTGGTGATATCTGGTTGACCTGTCAGCGTTGTTTGACGCCTATGAGTATCGATATCACGCATGATGCCGAGCTGATATTGCTACAATATGAGGATCAGCAAGGCTTGGTTGATGAGGCAGATGACTATCTTTTATTAGAAGAGTTATTGGCCGATCAGCCAGAGAACAAAAAAGGGGATAGACTACTGCCTTTGAAGAAGTTAGTGGAAGACGAGCTGTTATTAGACATCCCGCTTTCTGCCAAACATGATGACTGTGAAATGGCAGTTGAGCAAGTGGGTGAAATTATCGAGGAAGAGCCTGAAAATCCATTTGCAGCTTTAGAAGCCTTAAAAGGAAAGTTATAACTGCACTTTGAATCGGTTTTTATAACGATTTATTAGGCGGATTAAACTTGGTAAAGTATTACCCCTTTATTTTATTGTCTAAAGCGAGTATAATCCCTCGTTTATTATTCCCAGATTTTAAACCTATTTGATTTTTAATAAGAGTTGCTCTTATTGAGGTCAATAGAGAACTCATTTTGCTAAGTGAGCATATTGTATTTTATAACCAAGTTTATATAAAATACAGGGCCCTCATCAATACAGCATATTTTAGAATAGGAGCAAGACCCATGGCTGTTCAAAAAAGTCGTAAAAGCCGCTCACGCCGTGATATGCGTCGTTCACACCACCATATGGAAGTTGCTGAGCTAAGCATCGACGCTACTACTGGTGAAAAACATCGTCGTCATCACATGACTAAAGATGGTTTCTACCGTGGCCGTCAGTTGTTTAAAGCGAGCCAAGAAGACTAAGTTACAATCATTTATAATGATTGTGGTTTAATACAAGAGCTAAGCCTTACTAATGACCTCTATATCATTAGTGGCGCTTGGCTCTTTTTTTATGAGTATGTTTAGGCACAAGAAGGCTGAAAATGTCATTTAAATCGTCGCAAGCAGTTAGAAAACAAGGTCAACCAGATAAGCCACTTCGTATCGCGGTTGTATTCCCTGGCCAAGGTTCGCAAACTGTAGGTATGCTAAATGAGCTAAGCGAAGAATATCCAATCGTAAAGCAAACTTTTAGTGAAGCCAGTGAAGCGTTAGGTTTTGATTTATGGGCAGTGTGTCAGGATGAAGAAGAGCTGGCAAAAACTGAAAACACTCAGCCTGCCTTATTAGCTGCCAGTATAGCTATTTGGCGTATTCTTAAAGAAAATGTACAGTTTGAGCCCTTATATTTTGCAGGTCACTCATTAGGTGAGTACAGTGCTCTTTGTGCCGCTGGCTGCATCAAGTTTGCAGATGCTATTAAATTGGTTCATGATCGTGGCCAGTATATGCAGCAAGCGGTGATAGGGGTGGACACCAAAATGGCGGCCGTACTTGGATTGGAAAACAGCCAGGTCATCAGTGTTTGTGAGCAAGTAGAAAGCAACAATGAGGGAGCAATTGTTAGTGCCGCCAATTTCAATAGTCCCGGTCAAGTGGTGGTGGCAGGTAACACAGAAGGCGTTGACATTTTTAGCCAACATATTCAATGTATGGGTAAGCGAATGGTGCTACTTAAAGTTAGCGTACCCTCGCATTGTGCCTTAATGCAGCCCGCTACTGATGCCTTGGCTGAAAAACTTGCCCAGTGTGAGTTTCAATTGCCTGAGACTCCTGTGATTCAAAATAGGCATGCTGCGCAAGAGAAAACAATCGCTACTATCAAAAAGGCATTGACTGAACAGCTAAGTAATCCTGTACTATGGACGCAGACCATGCAGAAGTTCGCCGACAAGCATATCAATATGATTATTGAGTGTGGGGCCGGCACGGTATTGAGTAACTTGGCAAAAAGACAAGAGACCCCCATCATCACCTATCCTACTGATAAGCCGGAGCGTCTCGCTAAACTATTTGAGAAGTTGAATGAGGAATAGCCATGAGTCGTACAATTACTTTAGTGACAGGGGCCAGTCGTGGTATTGGCAAGGCGATTGCCAAACGTTTTGCTAAGCAAGGCCATTTCGTCATTGGAACTGCGACTACCCCTCAAGGGGCACAGTCCATCGATGAGTATCTGCATGATGCAGGAGGCATTGGTCGTGTTTTGGATGTGACCAATCAAGAACAGATTGAAAAGCTGTTTGAAGAAATTGAAAGCGTTTATGGCAGTGTCCAAGTGCTGGTAAACAATGCCGGTATCTCACAAGATGGCTTATTGATTCGTATGAAAGATGAAGACTGGGATAAGGTGGTAGATACCAACTTAACCGCCATCTATCGCATGAGTAAGCGCGCTATGAGAGGCATGATGAAGGCTCGTAAAGGTCGTATCATTAATATTACCTCTGTAGTGGCTGAAATGGGGAATGCTGGTCAAGCTAACTATGCGGCAACCAAAGCCGGGGTAGAAGGCTTCAGCCGTACTTTGGCCCGTGAAATTGGCTCAAGACAAGTAACCGTCAACTGTGTGGCGCCTGGTCTAATTGAGACAGATATGACCGATGAGTTAGACGAGCGTTTACTTAACTCTATGCTTGATGCAGTACCAGTAGGACGTTTAGGGCAGCCAGAAGACGTGGCTGCAGCCGTCTCTTATCTAGCCAGTGATGAAGCCAGCTATGTAACCGGTGCGGTGATCCCTGTTAATGGTGGTATGTACATGTAATAGGCTAATTTATTAGAATTAGTCTATGGCTTTTGCTATTATACACAGCAGATACAGAAAACAAGTGTACACACAACCTAAGTTGAATTAAGGTAATGAGCGAGTCAGCCATATCCAATGAATGAAAATATTGGTCAATGGCTGTGTCAGAATTTATAAAAGCTAGATTGGGACTGACATTACCGTGTTTTAGACTTTAATCTAGACTTTAGTGCTACAAAATTGTTTTAAATTAAATAAAGCGTTTTTAAACTAAAAATAAGGATGGAGATTCCTATGAGCGAAGAAATTGAATTAAAAGTAAAATCAGCAGTTGCTGAGCAACTAGACGTTGATATTGATGATATTAATAATGATTCTTCATTCATCAATGACTTAGGTGCTGACTCTTTAGACGTGGTAGAGCTGGTAATGACTTTCGAAAATGATTTCGATATCACTATTCCTGACGATGACTCAAATGAGTTGACCACAGTACAAAAAGCGGTAGATTACATCAAGTCAAAACTTGAATCTTAAGCCTTATTTTGATTGCCTTAAAAAAGACCATAAATTCATTTATGGTCTTTTTTTATTTAAAATTTTATCAGGTAGTGAGCAGGTTTGATTATTTGCAAAGCAATAAAACTTAACAATTATCTACATTCGTATAGTAATAAATAACCTGGGTAATCAGTATACTTAAAAAGTGGACAACACAACTAACAACTATAAGTAAGTCACACATTGAGCTGTTTATTAAGTGGATTAATAACGTAAACAAAAGACTTGGTAGAAAACTTAGTAAAAGTTGCTTTGAATAATAATAGTAGATATTAAAATTATATGTGGCTTATATATCAACAATAATTTATAGGAGAAATTCATGGGAATTTTTAGTTTTGCAAAGGATATCGGCGACAAGATTTTTCATCGTGATGATGCAAAAAAAGAAACAGAATCACAGGCAGATGCCAATAAAGCACCAGCAGCAGGTGAGCCATCAGCTCAGTCAGTTGCTAACCTTTTATTAAAGCGCATTCAACAGCAGAACCTTAATATTACTAACCTAAAAGTTAAGTACAATGCGACCACCGATACTGCAGAAATCAGTGGTAATGCTGAGACTCAAGCTGACCGCGAAAAGGCAATTATCGCCATTGGTAACGTTCAGAACGTAGCAAAAGTTATCGATAATATCGATATTAAACAAGATGCTCCTGAGTCAACCATGTACACTGTAAAATCTGGTGATTCTTTATCTAAGATTGCTCAGGAAGTTTATGGTTCAGCCAATGAGTACAACAAGATTTTTGAAGCAAACAAGCCAATGCTTTCTAGCCCAGATAAAATCTATCCAGGCCAAGTACTTCGTATTCCTAAGCCATAATTTTTAAGGCAAATCATTTAAAAGTGATAGCACTTAAAAATAGCTAGAATAAAAAAGCACCTATCTAATTGGATAGGTGCTTTTTTTTAAGCTAATTTTATTGTGGTCTTAATTGGCTTTGGTAAGTTGCTCTGTAATCGCCCAACGAATGTGTTCATCTAACACATCGCCAAGTGTGCCCAACCTTGATTCAAGGGCAGTTATATTGTCAGCAGTGTAAGGAGCATTGCCGATACCAATGGCTAGGTTACGTAGGAAATTGACGTAGCCAGTCCGGCGTATGGGGCTGCCCTGAGTTTTATCCAAGAATATTTGTTCTGACCACTGCCATAGTTCAATAAGCAAGCTGTCGTCTAAGTTATGGCGCGCTAAAAAGTCATCGATGGGGCTAAGCTTGGCATAGCGGTTCCAAGGGCATATCAACTGACAGTCATCACAGCCAAAAACTCGATTGCCAATGGCCCTTCTATATTTTTCGTCAATAACACCGTCGTGCTCAATCGTTAAATAGGAGATACAAGCATCTGCCTTGAGCTTGTAGGGGCCAATGATGGCCTTAGTAGGGCAGATATCAATACAGGCAGTACAGCTGCCACAGTGAGCAGTTACAGGGCTATCATCTGGCAATGCCAAGCTTAAAAACAACTCTCCTAGCACAAAAAATGAGCCGGATTGCTTGTTAAGCAATAGGGTATGTTTGCCCGTCCACCCCAATCCTGCAGCATCAGCTAAGGGACGTTCAAAAATAGGGGCTGAATCACTAAAAGGTCGAAACACAAAAGGTTGGTCTGCATTGACATCTAGGTGTTGCCACTGCGGTAGCATAGTTTCGATTTTTTGAGCCAATTGTTTTAGACGCGAACGCATGGTTTTATGATAATCACGCCCTCGCGCGTAGCGAGCAATAATGGCATGATTGGGACGATGATTGTCTTCTATACGTCGCGGTTTGGGAGTGGCCTCTAGATAGTCCATGCGTACTGAGATAATAGTGCGCGAGCCTTCTACCAATAGACCAGGATTGGCCCGCTTGTCATGGTTTAACTCCATGAAGTTGAGCTGACCATAATGTCCTGCTGCGAGCCAGTCTCGTAACCCTTGCATTTGCTGCGAGAAAACGGGGTGATTGACACCGATAAAACCACAGTCAGCAAAGCCTAATGCCAATGCCTGCTCACGTATCCAGTTTTTGACATCTTGAGCATCATTAAAAGGGTTGGGGTTAAGGGATCGAAAAGCGGATGAATCTGGAGGGGTAGAATCTGGCATAGACAGAGGACTCGAAGCTTATATAAAGGAGTATGATAAGCTATTATTAGACAAATATAAAACCTACGCCAAAACCCTCTTCTCTTGGCTAGGTCCTACTCATAATAGGAGTAATTAACAGATGTCACTACGTCATACTGTAGACCAAGAAAATAAGCAGCAAGATAGACAGCCCGTTGCTTTGTATACCCCCCAACAAGTCTATGCCATAGAGAAAATGTGGTTTGATAGTGGCAATGTGAGTTATTCATTAATGCAACAAGCGGCTTGGCAAATTGCGCATTGGGTGAACCAAAATATTGTCGCAACAGCATATCCTAAGCTTGATGAACAAGGCAGGCCTGCTGTAGAGTCTGTGGCATTGAAAGTTTGTGTCTGGGTAGGTAGTGGTAATAATGGCGGTGATGGGTGGTTGGTAGCGCATTACTTGAATCAGTGGGGGGCTAAGGTATCTGTTATCGAGGTAGGGCAAGCATCAACGGCCGATGCCAGCTTAGCAAGAAATCAAGCCTTACAAGACGGAGTGGTTGTTTATCCCTTTGCTGAAGGACAGTATAAAGCCGATACGACTGACGTAGATCTTTATATCGATGCTTTATTTGGTATTGGTTTGGACCGAGCACCGGCGAATGATTATGCAGAGGCCATTGCTTTAATTAATGAGCATAAACGCCATCGGTCAGATAGGTTAACGATCGTTAGTGTCGATATTCCGAGTGGGGTGCTGGCTGGCACCGGACAGGTTTTCACGGGCTGTGCCGTTAAAGCCGATTTTACTCTGTGTCTAGTCGCCCGAAAACTGGGGCTACATATCAAAGATGCGATGGATTATTGTGGTCAAATCGTGGATATACCGTTGATACCAACTGTTCTTAATCAGACTCCTGTCGCTTGGTTACAGTATCAAGCTGCGCCCTTAATTGAGCGTGAAAATAATACTCATAAAGGCAGCTTCGGCCATGCTTTAATCATAGGCGGTAATCAAGTCGATGGCTCCCAAGGAATGGGGGGCGCCACTATTTTGTCCGCCATGACCGCCTTCGCTACAGGGGTGGGTAAACTAACAGTAGCTTGTCATACCGCCTTTCACAGCAGTTTGATTGGTAGTGTCTCAAATGCCATGAGTTTGGACTTACACAATACTAAAGCGGTAAAAGCGTTAATTGAACAGAGTGAGGTCATCGCTATAGGCATGGGCTTAGGGCGAGATGATTTAAGCCTTCGCTTGTTTCAAGAATATCTGCAGCACGCGGTAGAGCAAGGTAAGGATTTAATTATTGATGCCGACGGTTTGTATCATTTGGCAACCCTAGCTGATAAAGATGTACAGCTAATTGAGCAGTTAATAGCGCATGCTAGGCTGCATCAGGTCTGGTACACACCGCATAGTGGGGAAGCTGCGAGGCTATTAAACACTGAGGCAAGCGAAGTTGAAGCAGATAGGCTGGCTGCCGTGTCCAGCTTGCAGCGTAAATATCAAGGCAGTTGGCTGCTAAAAGGAGCAGGCTCTCTGGTAATTAGTAATGAGCAAACCTATGTCTGTGCAGCAGGCAATCCTGGCATGGCCACTGCTGGCATGGGGGATGTGTTATCAGGTCTGGCGGCAGGCTTACTGGCACAGTCTACTTTAGCCAAAAGTACCCGCAGCTTACAGCAAGCAGTAATGTTGCACGCCATGGCAGGCGATAATTTACAGCGCATTAAAGGAGCCTGGGCGGTGCAAGCCAGTGATATGCCACAAAAAGTGGGTGAGATATTTAAACAGCAGACCCTAGCCTAGCTGAATACGAGACCTTGTCGTTTAAAGTGCGCTAATTTTTATGAGCGTTGTTGGCTTATCAGTTGCAATATTGCGCAAACAGCTTTTGAGTACTCTCAATTTTAACAGCTACCTCGGCAGGAGTTAAATAACGGTGTGCGCCATCTGATTTAGACTCATAGACTTCACCACCAAGTTGCAAATTAGACAGATTATTTCTGAGCTTTTGGCATTGCGAGGGAGTAGCTGCATTGGGGTCGGAGGTCTTGGTAGCAGTGGAGTTTTTTGTAGTATTGTTGGTGGAATTTGAGCTGACTCTATTTGGCTCTGTAGCAATCGGAGCAAAAAGTCCAGGCTGGCTGGGTCTACCATCACTTCGCATTTGAATTGTTTCTGTTTTAGTATTTGATTCAGGGGCAAACTGAGAGTATTTAATTTCACCAAATTTACCAACAGTCTTATAGATGGTTTTATAATCAGTGTTTGGTTGAGCTTGAGACAAGCTGCTACTGACTGCAAAGAGAACAACTATGGCTACTGTCTTGAAAATGCTCAGCACCCTATTGATTTCAATAGGGTAGGGTACTGAACAGTAATGCAGGGGAAGTGGCATGGGACTTTGGTCCAGATAAGGCGGAAAGAGACTGCAGTGAACACTTAAGATAACTGAATTTAATAGCGTTTAATGCCCTTGTCTTTAGGAATGGTCTCTTCATGAATCGGGAACTTTGCCGGATCATCCGTGGTTTTACGGTCATTAAAATAATGTTTCAAGGTACGTTTGACCGCTTCGAATGCAATGTTATCCCACGGAATATCTGCTTCTTCAAATAAGGCACACTCTAAACTTTCGGGACCTACATCATATTTACCTTCCTGTAGCTCAGCCAGATACAGCACATAAATTTGGCCAATGTGTGGAATGTCATACAAGCAATAAAGATGGGGATTGATGGCCACGGCATCGGCTTCTTCTATCGTCTCACGCGCTGCCCCTTGTGCCATGGTTTCACCGATTTCCATAAAGCCTGCAGGCAAAGTCCAATAGCCATATCTGGGTTCAATCGCACGGCGACAAAGCAGTACTTTGTCTTCATGGATGACGATGGCACCACAGATAACCTTAGGGTTTTCGTAGTGAATATAATGACAATTGGGACAAACCAAACGGGGTTTATTATCTCCATCAGGAATCTTATGTTCCGCTTGGTGGCCGCATTGTAAACAGTACGCCATAGGGCTGTCCTTATTATTGTATATTGTGATTTTTTAATTTTAGTAAGAGGGCTATAGCTATATTATGATACGCTCGATATCATTAATAATACAAAAGAACTGAAACGTGCAAGTCATCAAGATAGCATACTTAAAGGCAATACGTTAGTCTAACCTTAGTCTGTTAACTGTTTGAAAATGATAAAAAAGGTATTATGAAATCCTCTACTAAAATGACATCGGCGATAAGAATGAAATACCAAAACAGTCACTCTCCTCGATTTGAAGAGTTGGCTGTGGTGTTGCCGGAGTACATTGCTCACCCTGAGCTAAGGCAAATGGCGCAGCGAGTACAACAGGCCATGTTTCAAAATAGCGTAGCGGATTGTAGGACAGATAGCCAACAGCTTGAACGCCAAGGAGAAATTGGTCGAGTCAAAGCCATATTAGATCATCTGATAACCACACCAAATGCTGATGCCGCGGTATTGGTACTTATTACCAATGAGCCACAGCCCAAGATATTGTTGACTCGAAGGGCGGCACACTTAAGCAGTCATGCCGGCGAGGTCTCTTTCGCCGGAGGAAAGTATGATGCAGGCGATGGTAATAATGTGGTTACCGCTTTACGTGAAGCCTGTGAAGAAACTGCATTGCCGCCCAGTAAGGCACAAATTATCGGTCAGCTGCCCACCCAGATCTCCAAAAAAGGACTAGAGGTCAGACCTATCGTGGCCTTGGTAGAGCCACCGGTGACTTATGTTCCTGAGCTTGGGGAGATTGCCCGAATATTTTGGGGAGATTTTGAGAAGATAATCACTGAGCCCACTTGTGATTATGTATTGCCTTATACTATGGGAGGTCAAACCGTTCACATTAAGACGCCCTGCTGGAGAGTGGACGGTGAAGTGGTTTGGGGGCTTACTGGGAAGATATTGGCCAGCTTGTTAGAGGTGGGGTTTGATAGGCAGATTGAGTGGTATTATCAGCCAGTAGAGGCCCACTGCCAACTGGCCGATAATGAATAGAACTCATTTCTAATTTACGATTTTAATAATCGGCCCCTGCCTATGAAGCCTCTTAGATTATGCGAATGGTACCCGTGTATATTTTAAGAATCTTATCTTCTAAATGCGTTTTAAGCTGTAAACTCCCATCTTCGTTTAAACCCATCACCTCTCCTTGTAAAACCACGGGTTTTGCAGTCTCTAAATCCGATTGATTGATGTTTTTTAAAGGTTGCTGGGTGATTTGTACTTGACGACCTGCTAACACATTAACTGATTGATAGTCATTAATGAAGCTCGGTAAGCTATAAGCTTGGTATTTAAAGCTGGTGAATTGATGGATGGCGCGTAAAATTGTGGTGCTAACAGGTAGGTATAAGTCATCTGCTTTAGGGTAGGGAAGCTTCAGAGTAGATGGTCCCGCTTGGTTGTGAGCAATCTGGTTTGGTGCCTTCTCGTTTTTAGTATTAAGAGCCGTTTGGGCTTGAGCAGTTTCATTAATTATTTGGGTTAAGCTGACCGCTTGATACCCCATGCTTTCTTGGGCAACATCGCCTAGTACAGGAGCAGCCTCAATATTTATTCCAACCCCCACAATGATCCCAGTAACTTTGTTATCCACCGCTACCGGCTCAATTAAAATACCGGCCAACTTTCTAAAGCTACTACCTTCAGGGTTTTTCTCGATGGTATCCTTTGTCGCATAGTAACCAATATCATTGGCCCACTTCACCCCAATAAGGGGAAGATTTACCGCATGACGTTGACGGTTGATTTGTTGAATGATGGGCAGGCGAGTGAGATGAAAGCCGACCACCAAAGACAGTAAGCCAGATATCGGCACTGACAAGGGATGATATAACGACAGATAGATATTACCAATGGGGGATTGCCAAGTGCGGGCTCTCTGACCTCGTCCTGCTGTTTGTTGGCTGGCCGTTAGTAAGTAAGGCTGATTGCTGTCTATCTTCTGCTGTGCCAAGCTTTGCATAAGCTCATTATTGGTTGAGCCACATACGGCTAGGTGGTGATGAGTAATAGGCTGAGAGGTCTGAGGGGTATAGGAGTACATAGCGAAGCCTAGATTGAGCTTATAAAAAAAATGGGGATAATTGCCAAACAATATAAACTGGGTTGTAAATAGCAGGGCAGTCCAGAGGGCCCCTAGAGGAGTGGTTTGTCTGCTGATTGATAAGCTGATTATACGCCGAATGCAACCAATAGCTAAAGGCAGCGTAGATATGGCAAGCCTATATATTGTTCAAATTTAGCTAAATGCTTTTGTTATACTGTGAGAATTATTTTTTATCACCAGTCGCCGTAAAACCACCCACTTCAGGGGGTGGATATAAGGCGACACACACTGTCGTAAGAAGTCGTTAAAGGGTTGTAAGTCAAAATTA
>NZ_FUGE01000146.1 GCF_900162825.1 Psychrobacter piechaudii | reverse complement strand
TATAACGGCTATGACAATAACCCGTCATACGACAATATATGTCGTCAAAAATGCTAAATAAATCTTAAGTTAATCTATAAAATAAAATGAAGCAAAACTTAAATTTGTTATTGAATAAAATCACAATAATTTGTTTAATACAGCATTAGTAATATCCGGGTTGATAATAGGGAATTAATACCCTGAACCTTACCTAAAATACACCGAAAAGGAATTTACCGTGTCTACCAAACCTACCTTAGCTTCATTTACTACCAAACTTATTCCACTTGCTGCTGTTATTGGCACAGCTTATTTTGCCCTGCCAGCCCAAGCCAACTATTGGGAAAACTGTAAGCTGCCCAAGTCCAACTATGCAGAAGTTGATTGCACTACCGATAGCAATTACTTCATAGGGTTTAACAAAGATCGTTAAGCACAAGCCTTATTAAACAAACAGGGTAAGGTTGTTGCTAGTTTAAAAGGCTATGACTCTGTGAGCTGGACTGTCAGTGATGGGGTGTTAGCAGTCATGAAAAATAACAAGGTGGGCTATGTCAGCACTTAAGGCAAGCTAGTAGTACCTACTATTTATGATAACTTGATAGACCCTAATTCTAAGTATGACGAAACTTGGTCACATGACGCTTCTGAAGGCCGTATCGTCGTTGCAAAAAATGGTAAATACGGCATTATTGATACCTCAAACAAGGTAATTCTACCATTTACCAGTAAGTACAACTTTATCGATGGCGTAAAGGGAGGTATGGCACTGGTGCAGTCACAGTCTGGTAAATATGGCTTTGTCGATAAGAACGGTAAAGAAGTGATTGCTCCTAAATACGCAGGCACTGACGGTTACTTCGGTGGCTACTACGGATTCCAAGAGGGATTGGCTGGCATGTCCGATGGCAAGAAGTGGGGCTATATCACCAAAACCGGTAAAGTTGCCATACCTTTTATCTATGATGAAATCAGACCTTTTAGTGAAGGCGTCGCTGGCGTGCTAAAAAATGGTAAGTGGGGCTTCATCAATGGCACCAATAAGACAGTCATTCCTTTTCAATTCTCGGACGAAAACGTGGCGCGTTACAGCGTAAACTATATGGGTGCCAATTACTTCATCTTTGATAATGGTATTGCTGAAGTGGCCATGATTAATGATCAGGAAGTTTGTATCAATAAGTCGGCTAAAAAAGTGGCTTGTCCTAACTGATAGAAGTAGCGGTAAAAAGCAGTTATTTCAATTAGAACAATAAAAAACCTCTTAGCTTAGATTAAGAGGTTTTTTTATTTTGGGTGTTTTTTAGAGTTAACTCTTTTTGCTACAGCAACCTTATTGATACGAATAGTTATGATTGTAGCAATGAAATATCCATATACTGGGATCAATAAAGCCAATAGGGTGAATGACCTAGCTATTTAACCTTATAATTATAATTGTTATAAAAAAATAGCTTTATAAAAGACAATTTACCAAATACTTAAATATTAAAATTCAAGGATCATAAATTATGGCCAAGTCAACTATGACCAATATGAAACACAAAACTTTTGCTGCAGTAGCATTGGCAGCGACCATGATGCTGCCTTCTGTGGGCGCACAAGCTGCAAACAATGATCTAAATGAAGTTTGCGTTGATATTGCGAGCTTGGCCGGTAACATCATGGATGATAGACAAAATGGTGTTTCTAAAGCTCAAGTGACCAAGAAGACCAATAGCGATAATGAAGCCTACCAAACCTTAGCGAAGAATATCATTACTGAAGCGTACAAAGTGCCACAAGCTAAGTCAGCAGCGGACAAAGACAAGCAAGTAGATAACTTCATCCGTCAGTACTACAACAAGTGTGCTAAATAATAAGTTTGCCAAATAAGCCAACCTCCAGTTAAGCGGTTATTCGGCAAAAAAATAAAAACCCAGTGTGAAATCGCACTGGGTTTTTTTATGGTCTGGCCTTAATGGCTTAGGGCTTAGGTGGTTGGTTGATATTAACCACCTGGGCAGATACTCTCGCAAGGTACGCCGTCTTTGTCGCCATCTAACCGCGTATTGCCACAAGCCAATTGCCATTTAGCTTCCTCGCAAGAGCTCATTTGGGAGCAAGTCTTTTTGATCATAGAACTACAATCTAAAGAGTTTGCCCCATTGCTAGGCACTACAACCGGTGCTGACAACAAGGCATTGGGCTGGCTAGTACTTTGATTAGAGCTTTGGCTCGAGTTTTGATTGGGAGCCTGAGTATTAGATAGGCTACTGTGTTCTGCAGTACGTCGGCCATTTAAAGTACATTTGGTGCCCTCGACCGGATATAAGGTGTTATCAAACTGATAGTTGTTTTGTCTGCCGCGGCGATAATCCCATGGGGCGGTTACTAAGGCATTGGCCCAAAGTCCCATCGCTTGCTGGCGGGCATTGACCTCAGCGTTGGCATAGGTAAAACGGTCACGTTCAGGCTGACTGTTTTGATACTGCTTATAGTGCAAAGCAGCGCCTTGCTTAATTTGATTTAGGTTACAGTCAACGCCATTGGCTCGCACCTTACCCAATAAGCGTTGATAGCGGTCTTGTTCAAACCATTCTACGCTGACTTGCCCTTGATTGACGCACTGCTGCAAGGTTTGGGTACTATACGCGCCATGGGCTTGATTGGATTCCGGGGCATCAATACCCAATAGTCGAATACGTTCTGATGCGCCTTCAGTGGGGATAATCTCTAGAGTATCTCCGTCAATAACCCGTACGCTTTTGGCAATAATCAGATTGCCGGCAATAGGGCATTCAGAATCAGCAAGCTCTGTTCTGGCTGCTTTACTATCTGTAGGTTTGCTAAGTGGAGTTGTGGTGCTGTCTGGGCTATCTACTGTGCCTGTTGTATGAATAGCCTCTGTTTTATAACTAGTATCTGCTTTATAAATAACATCGGCGCTATCTTCTATAGCCGCACCATCATTATAGGTTAAAGCAGAAGATTGATTTGGGGAGGGAGTGTCACCATTGACCTCGCAGGCCACCATCAGTGTGGTGGCTGTCACTAAAGCGAGGGTCAGGTTGACAGTAGGGAACTTCAATTTTGGTAAGTCAAAAGGCATCATGCTAACACCTCTATCAAATACGATTTTCTTCGTTTTTTTAAAGTCTTAAATTTTCACTGTGTTAGAACTTTTATGTATAGCAAATAGCGGGCAAATCTTGGCGGTTATGAATTAGTTAACTTTGGTGTAGTCGCCTTTTGGGGTGACATTGCCCTGGCACAGCTCATTAAGAGCGTCAGGGTTATTGGTGTCTATGCTTAACACATTGTCTTTAAATCGGAAAAAGATCAGCCCTTTGTCCTGCTTGACACCGATATTGGCTTCATTGGAATGCACACTAATGCTGCTAATCGGGGCGGTATAAACCATACCATGCAGTGCATCTTGGCCCATGAGCGTGGCCACACCTTGATAGCTGCAGGAAGCTTTATTAGCTTGATCATTGATAGGCTGTGAGCTTAGTTTGATTTGCACTTCTTTCGCCGGCATCGCCATACCGGTTTTGGTCACCTCAATTAATAGAGGGCTATCAACTTTGGCATAACGACCCATGGGCATCGCCTGATTGGCTGAAGACTGCAATTGGGTCGCTTTAGGCTGCCCCGAGATACCCACTTGCGAGTTGGGCTGCACATAACAAGAGGTTAAAGAGCCGGTGCATAAAGCACCTAGCAATAAAACTTTGATAACCGCCAACGGGGTTAGAATAGAGTTCATAAATATACCGACTTAAATGCTATACATAGCTTAATCGCGACTTGCAGCATCCTTGCTACAAATTAATACCAATCACTGTTCATTAACACAAGTGCTTATCAGTATTATGCGGATAAAAACAATTATTACAAGATTTAACACAGAAAAATAAGCCGATTATGCCACAAATGAATATATTTTGATAATTTTTAGCACTATTAAGGGGCATATTCTAATTTTTCACTTAGATAGCCTTATTTGCTATTAAACATAATATGTCGCTACTGTTAGCATAGACCCCATCAAAGAACATTAAAGTATGTGAAATACCAAATAACGCTTATTAAGGATACAACCCATGGCGATAACCATTAAATTCGGCCAAAACTCTTTCTCTAAGGCTGCCAAGCTGGCCTCTATCACTACCGTGGCCACTTTGGCTTTAGGGTTAACCGCTTGTGGCAATCAAAAAAATGACACAGCCGCAGACAGCACTGACGGTGCTGCGTCTAACACTGCAGAAGGCCAAAACATTGAGCTGCTAAACGTCTCTTATGATGTGGCGCGTGACTTCTATAAAGACTATAACCCAATGTTTGTTAAGCATTATAAAGAGCTGCATCCAGGCGCTAATATCAGCATCAACCAATCGCATGGGGGGTCTAGTAAGCAGGCGCTATCGGTAGCTAATGGGCTTCAAGCGGATGTGGCAACGATGAACCAAGGCTCAGACATTGAGCTATTGCAGAAAAAAGGCTTGGTAGCAGACAATTGGACCGAAGCATTCCCTGATTACTCAGTACCTTTTACCAGTACTATTGTTTTCTTAGTGCGTAAAGACAATCCAAAAGGCATTAAAGGCTGGGAAGATTTAACCAAGCCTGGCATTGAGATTGTGATGGCCAATCCAAAGGTAACCGGTAATGGACGTTATGCGTTCTTAGGCGCTTATGGTTATGGTTTACATACTTTTAATAAAGATGAAGACAAGACCAAAGCGTATGTCAGAGACTTATTAAAGAACGTTAAGGTTTATGAAAATGGTGGCCGTGCTGCAACCACTACCTTCGTTCAGCGTAACATTGGTGATGTGTTAATTACTTTTGAAAACGAATCAAACCTAGCCGCCACTCAGTTTGGTAAAGGCCAAGTTGATATCGTTTATCCTAATTACTCTATTAAGTCAGAAAGTCCTGTGGCCGTGGTTAATGCGGTAACGGATAAAAAAGGCACTACTGAAGCTGCCACAGAATACCTAAAATACTTGTGGAGTGATCAAGCTCAGCAGTTGGCCGCCGATCTGTACTTACGTCCAAGCGTGCAGTCAGTATTAGATGCCAATAGCGATAAGCTGCCACCAGTAGATACTTTCCGTCCTAACGATGTGTTTGGCACGTGGGATGAGATCATGGACACTTACTTTAGTGATGGCGGTGTATTTGATCAATTAGCCATTAACGCCCCTAAATAAGGACAGATCCAGATTTTAGACATTAAAGCCATTAACAATCTTGTTGTCCCAAATTAGTCAAAGCTCGTTTTTATCTAACACCTAACAGTGGGCTTTGATTGATACCCTGCAGTGCGCTCAAGCGGTTATCCCTCTTAAGATAACCTCCCTTGGGCCACTGCTTTTTTTGTTTTAGCTTTCATGCTTCTAACCCCTTTATTTCAGGTTAACTCAAGCGACTTCTATATTCCTATATTTCATTAAGATAGATTTATTAATCACTAAATACAATAAGGGGCGACTGTTAGCATGAGCACATCTAGGTCGATAAAGACTTATCTAGCGTGTCTTAGGAAAATAACTCATGGCTAATATCAAATACTCCAACCGCATATATTTAAATAAAGCTTACTTGGCTTCTGTACGCCTGCCAGCCTCTTTTAGGCAATTGGGCATGTTCGCCGGTCTAGCCACCTTAACGCTCGCCTTAAGCGCCTGTGGCAATCAAAAGCAGCAAAGCACAGTGACCAATGCAGATGGCAGTGTTACCACCATTGAAAACAAAAATGTGCAATTGCTTAACGTGTCTTATGACATCTCTCGTGATTTTTATAAAGAATACAATCCGATCTTTGTGAAGCATTATAAAGAAGCGCACCCTGGCAGCAATGTAAGCATCAGTCAGTCACATGGAGGATCGAGTAAGCAGGCACTATCGGTGGCTAATGGGCTTCAAGCTGACGTGGCGACCATGAACCAAGGCTCTGACATTGAGCTGCTGCAAGACAAGGGGTTAGTCGCAGACGACTGGAGCCAATCCTTTGATAATAATGCGGTACCTTTTACCAGTACCACAGTGTTTTTGGTTAGAGAAGGCAATCCTAAGCAGATCAAAGACTGGGATGACTTGGCTAAGCCGGGAGTAGAAGTTGTCATTGCCAATCCAAAAGCGTCCGGCAGTGGTCGTTATAGCTTCTTAGGCGCTTATGGTTATGGCTTGCATCAATTTAATAACGATGAAGTAAAAACCCAAGCCTATATAAAGCAGCTACTTAACAATGTGAAGGTTTATGAAAATGGCGGGCGTGCTGCGACCACTACTTTTGTGCAGCGTAATATCGGTGATGTGCTAATCACTTTTGAAAACGAAGCCAACCTATCAGCGACTAAATTTGGTAAAGGACGGGTGCAGATTGTATACCCAAGTTACACCATCCAGTCTGAGAACCCAGTGGCTGTGGTACAAAAAGTCACTGACAAAAAAGGCACCACTAAAACGGCCACCGAATATCTTCAGTACTTATGGAGCGATGAGGCTCAGCAAGTGGCGGCTAACAACTACTTACGCCCAAGTAACCCCAGTATTTTGGCTGCCAATAGCGATAAGCTGCCGGCCCTTGAGACGTTCCGTGCCAATGAAGTCTTTGGCAGCTGGGATGAGATCATGACTAAATTCTTCAAAGAAGGCGGCGTGTTTGATCAGCTGGCAGTTAACCCAGTTAAAAGTTAGGTAGCGACCCGTTAAATGAGCTAAGTAGCTGAGCTATATTCCTTTTATTCACTACGATAGCCTTAATCATCATTAAACTTACTATCTAAGCCCTGTTAGCATGATGACCATCAATAAAACCGCCGCAATTAGGCTGTAGCAGTAGCAACCATAAATATAAATAAAAGCAGTGAGATATCCATGACCCAGCAGACCACATCGACAGCGACTCCCGTACGCCAACGCTCTTGGTTAACCAAGCTGCGTCAACGTAATGTGCTACCTGGTTTTGGCTTATCTATGGGGATTACCGTACTCAGCTTATCGCTGTTGGTTATCTTACCTTTTGCGATGATGGCGTATACCACCACCCAAATGGGCTGGACTGGGTTCATCGAGGCCATTAGCCAAGCTCAAGTTAAAGCGGCCATTATCTTGTCCTTGAAGATGTCGTTTTATGCGATGTTAACCAATATGGTTTTTGGCACCTTAGTAGCTTGGGTGTTGGTGCGTTATGACTTCTTTGGTAAATCCATAATTAATGCTTTGGTTGATTTGCCTTTTGCTTTGCCCACAGCGGTTACTGGTATCTCATTGGCTACTTTATATGCCCCAAATGGTTTGATTGGTCAGTTCTTTGACAAGGTGGGTATTCAGGTGGCTTTTACGCCGATTGGTATTTGGTTGGCTCTGGTGGTGGTAAGTTTTCCCTTTATTGTTCGTGCAGTACAGCCGGTATTAGAAGAGCTGTCAGTGGAATATGAAGAGGCCGCCGCGGTACTGGGTGCCAATCGCTTGACTACCTTTCGTACGGTTATCTTGCCTGAGCTTTTTCCAGCGCTATTGATGGGGGCGGGCATGATGTTCGCGCGCGCTACTGGTGAGTATGGTTCAGTGATCTTTATTGCCGGTAATATTCCGATGCAGTCAGAGATTCTACCGCTGATTATTATCAGTAAGCTTGAACAGTTTGATATCCAGGGAGCTTCTGCAGTGGCGTTATTTATGCTGATGATTTCTTTTGTGATCTTATTGTCTATCAACTTATTGCAGTGGCGTTTATCGCGCCGTGTTGGGGCTAAATAGGCCGACCCAGTTTGTTGTAGTACCCAGTTAAACCCAGCCTATTGAACAATTAGAATATTAAAATTAGGACCGCATTATGCAAATCTCTAATGATTACAACTATCAAGACAATGCCGCTACTCGCGATGCGCCTTGGGTGCGCGCTTTGTTCATTGGTGTCGCCTCGATATTTATGGTTGTGATGTTGGTCATTCCACTAATGGCGGTATTCTATGAAGCGTTTAAAGGTGGCTGGGATTTATACCTTGCAGCTTTGGTTGAGCCTGAGGCTGTGGCTGCCATCAAGCTAACTTTACTGACAGCGGCTATTGTGTTACCCATCAATATTATTATGGGTCTAGCGATCGCATGGTTAGTAACCCGTTATCAGTTTAAAGGCAAGCAGCTGGTAACCACCTTATTGGATCTGCCATTCTCAGTTTCTCCTGTGGTCGCCGGCTTAATGTTTGTGCTGTTATTTGGTCTTAACTCAACCGTGGGCGGTTGGCTTGAGTCAATGGGTATCCAAGTTATCTTTGCAGTGCCTGGTATTGTTCTAGCTACCTTGTTTGTTACCTTTCCGTTTATTGCTCGTGAATTAATCCCTTTAATGCAGTCTCAGGGAGATAGCGAAGAGCAAGCAGCGTTAACCTTGGGGGCTTCAGGCTGGCAGGTATTTTGGCATGTGACATTACCTAATATTAAATGGGCACTGTTATACGGTATTATCCTGACCAATGCCCGCGCTATGGGTGAGTTTGGGGCAGTGAGTGTGGTTTCTGGTCATATCCGCGGTGAAACCAACACCATGCCTTTACTTGTAGAGATTGCTTATAACGAATATAACTTCACCGCAGCTTTTGCTTTATCGAGCTTATTAGCAGGCCTAGCGTTATTGACCTTGGTGGTACAGCAAATCATGAGCAAGATGCAGGCGCGCAAATACGCCAAAGGCATCAATCGTGATGCCATCGCAGCGCCGAAGCTTGTGGTAGATACTACCAAGCCCAAGGCGGTCACCGTCTCTAGTAATAGCAACTCATAAGCTACGTATTAAGTCTAACTAACCTTAAGCCCAATCAAAAAATAAAGAGTATAAACATGAGCATCGATATTCAAAACGTCCATAAAAGCTTTGGTAACTTTGTGGCCTTAGAAGACATTTCATTGACTGTGCCAACTGGTAAACTGACCACATTACTGGGTCCCTCTGGCTGTGGTAAGACCACTTTATTGCGTATTATTGCCGGTCTTGAATATGCTGATAGCGGTCGTATTTTATTTGACGGGGTGGATGTGACCGATACTCCAGTTCAAAAGCGTCAGATTGGCTTTATGTTTCAGCATTATGCCTTGTTTCGTCATAAGACCATTGCTGAGAATATCGCTTTTGGCTTAAAGCTATTACCCAAGGATCGTCGTCCAAGCAATACTGATATCAAGAAGCGAGTAGACTATCTATTGGAGCTGGTACAGTTACCCACTTTGACCAATGCCTATCCTCATCAACTTTCAGGCGGTCAGCGTCAGCGTATTGCCTTGGCTCGTGCTTTGGCCGTTGAGCCGAAGCTATTGCTATTGGATGAGCCGTTTGGAGCCTTGGATGCCAAAGTTCGTAAAGAGCTGCGTACTTGGCTGAAGAATATTCACCATGAGCTTGGAGTGACCAGTATTATGGTGACGCATGACCAAGAAGAAGCCCGTGATGTGTCTGATGAAATTGTGGTCATGAACCACGGTTCAGTTGAGCAGATTGGTACGCCAGAAGAATTGATTAACAATCCCTCAAGTGAGTTTGTGGCAGACTTCTTGGATTTGGTGTAAGTGCCAAGATTCATTGATGCTGAAATAAAAAAACCTGAGATTGACTCAGGTTTTTTTATTGGTGTGGTTTATTAGTAGTGTTTATCTTATTGGTGTTCTAGATATAAAGCATCAGATAAAGCTCTTAACGCAGCAAGATTACAGGGGCAGTAGTTTTAGTCAATAGTTTAGTAGTGGTACTGCCTACGAAGAAGCGGCGCCACTTAGAGTGACCATAAGCGCCGATGATAAACATACTGATGTTATTGTCATTACGAAATGCGGTTAGAGCAGTGACCACATCAGGATAGTCCATCTTCGTGCTGTCGATAAGGTGTGCGGTAATATTAAATCCGGCATCACTCATTTTCTTTTGAGCTTTATAAAGCTCGGTCTCATTGATGGTGTCTTTGTGACCAACCATGACAATATGGCCGACTAAGTTTTTGGCGAGTTCGTTTTTACAAATGATATCTACCGCTTTTTTTGAGGTTTCGCTGCCATCAAAGGCCACCATAAAGGATTCTGGGGTAATAAAACCATCAGAGCAAACTAAAATGGGGCGACTAACAGCTCGCACTACGCTTTCAATTTGGCTACCAATATTAACGTAATCATTTTGATGGTCTTTACCGCGGCGACCCAAAACAATAATACGGCTTTCATCAGCATGATGCTCGATAGCGGGCAACAGCTTACTACGGCGTAGATGACTGTATACATTCGCCTGAGGATAGGAGATTAAGATATGCGATTTGGCATCTTGCAGTAAAGCTTCACCGTGTTGGTTGGCAATACGCGCTGTTTGCTCATCAAGTGAAGAGAGCTCTTGCATGAGGCTGTGTCGACTGTCCATGCCTATGGCGCCACTTAAATCATGACGGTAGGATTTGGGGACATCAATGACGTGCAATAGGCTGACAGATAGATTTAACTCATTGGCATACCAAGCAGCATAATCACAAACCGACTGTGTCACATTAGAGCCATCAATACAGGCTAAGATGGTTTTGTCCGATGTCTCAGTGTTGTGCTCCTGATTTATATTGCCATTATCAATGGAGTAATTGTTGTTAGTATTAGTCATATCCATTCCCTTGTTTTGATGAATCGTATATAGCTTACTACCAATATAAGTATTAAAAATTTATTTATCAATAGCCGTTTAGTTGCTCAATTGGAGGCTCCTAGACATCCTTCAGCTCAATATGGCTAATGGTTTCAGCACACCATTGTGGCAAATCAGGGGCTATGGCATACCACATCCAAGTTCCTTTGCGTTCACTGGTTACCAAGCCGGCTTTTCGTAGGTGGCTTAAATGACGCGATATTGTGGGCTGCGGTTGTTCCAGTTTTTCTATCAAATCACAAACGCAAATACAGTCATGAGCGCTTATTTCTATGATTAATTTCAGTCGCGTCGGATCAGATAAAGCCTTGAAGAAAGTAACGGGCTGCATTTTTTATCTCGGTAATTTTTGCAAAGTTCGAATGGAGTTAAATCAAATAAATTCAAATTTTGTGTAATAGAGCCTATATTCGTTTATCCGAATATAATACAATAGTGGAACTAATTCCTAAATTATATTAGCACACTAACTCTAAACTAGAGAGGTTCTATGCTTGTCGCTCCATTAGTATTTATCATCACCCTAGTATTTGTTATATGGCAACCAAAAGGGCTAGGAATTGGCATTAGTGCGAGCTTAGGTGCGCTAGTGGCTCTTATTACTGGGGTTATATCTCTACATGATATTCCGGTGGTTTGGGACATAGTTTGGAACGCTACCTTTGCCTTTATTGCCATCATCATTATTAGCTTACTGCTAGATCAGGCTGGGTTCTTTGAATGGATAGCATTACACGTGGCGCGTCTTGGCGGTGGCAGTGCTCATAAGCTGTTTGTGCTTATCGTATTGCTAGGAGCTGTGGTAGCCGCCTTGTTCGCCAATGATGGGGCTGCCTTAATCCTAACGCCTATTGTGATAGCGATGCTAGTGAAGATGAGAGTGTCGCCAGCCACTACATTAGCGTTTATTATGGCCGCTGGATTTATAGCTGATACCGCCAGTCTGCCTTTGGTGGTCTCAAACTTGGTGAATATCGTATCGGCCGATTTTTTTAACATTACCTTTGATCGTTACGCTCAAGTGATGATGCCAGTTAACATTGTCTCTGTTTTGAGCTCTTTGGCGGTGCTGTATCTATTTTATAGACGCGATATTCCTCAGCATTATGAAGTCGCGAGTCTGCCTGCACCAGTTAGCGCTATCAAAGATTCAGCGACTTTTTATATGGGCTGGCTAGTACTGGCCGCTTTATTGTTAGGCTTCTTTGTACTAGAGCCTATGGGGATTCCCATTAGTGCTATTGCTGGAGTAGGGGCAGCCACCTTACTGATTACTGCCTTAATCAATCGTAAGCTGTCTGTGCCTACTGTGCTCAAAGATGCCCCTTGGCAAGTGGTGGTGTTTTCATTGGGTATGTACCTGGTGGTATACGGACTTAAGAATGAAGGATTAACCGCTTATTTGACGGCGGCACTGAATATCTTAGGGGGGCAGGGTCTATGGGCCGCTACCATTGGTACGGGCTTTATGTCTGCTGGCTTGTCATCAGTCATGAATAATATGCCCACAGTGCTGATTCAGTCACTAGCAATCGCAGATAGCAGTCAGCCAGATACTATTACCCAAGCGATGGTATATGCCAACGTGATAGGGTCTGACCTGGGCCCAAAGATTACTCCGATTGGCTCACTAGCGACTCTACTATGGTTACATGTGCTGGCAAGTAAAGAGGTAGTTATTACCTGGAGCTATTATTTCAAGGTAGGTATTATTTTGACGGTGCCTGTGCTAGTAGCGACATTAACGGCGTTGGCAATATGGCTACCTATTATTAGTTAATCGTTAAATGTTTATAAAAATAGCCTAAGCGAATAAAATTATTCTACTCAGACGCTCGGAATTACCCTTAAATATTAACCAATAAAAGTAACCTAAATCATGAAGCCTTTAAAAATCCTCTATATTTGTACCCATAACCGTTGCCGTAGTGTGTTGTCTGAAGCCATTACCAATCAATATGCCGCTAAACAAGGCATCACTAATAAAACTGAAAAGGGTGATGAACCTAAGCTCATTGCCAAAAGCGCAGGCAGTTCTCCGGCAGGGGAGGTACACCCCTTAACCCTTAAGTATTTAACTGAAGCAGGGTATTCAATACAAGGGTTAACCAGCAACAGTTGGGAAGATAGTGAGTATATGGGCGACTTTCAACCGGACTTATTAATCACTGTTTGTGATAATGCAGCTGGCGAGACCTGCCCGATTTGGCTAGGCAGTCTGCCCGGCTTAACTAAACTGCATTGGGGTATGGCTGACCCCTCAAAGAGTACAGAGAATGAAGAGCAGACCAAAGCCAACTTCGAGCAAGCCATTACTACTATTGAGCAGAGAGTAGCGCAATTATTACAAGTAGTAGAGCTGCCGGAAATAGAACGCAAGCAAGCCTTATTGAATTTAGTAAAATAGCCTAAGCAAATAAATTTAACTAATTATAACCTCACATCACCCTTAATTGACTAATTTGAAAGAAGTTCACTATGACTAATATATCGCAAGCCAATCTTAGGGATCTACCCAATATTGACCCCAATCAGTTTCAAGTACCGCATAATGAAGACTTTAAACGTCAGCTGTCCACGCATAAGTCAAAGTTTGTGCTGTTATATGGCTCACTACGTGAAGTATCATATAGTCGTCTGGTAGTAGAGGAGTGCGCACGTATTCTGAGTGCCATGGGCGCTGAGGTTAAGATATTTGATCCAACAGGGTTGCCTTTGCCCGATAGCGAGGACACCACTCATCCAAAGGTTACTGAGCTACGTGAGCTGGTGCAGTGGAGTGAAGGTATGGTTTGGTGCTCTCCTGAGCGTCACGGCTCAATGACCGGCATTATGAAGTCGCAAATTGATTGGATACCATTATCACTCGGAGCAGTGCGTCCCACGCAAGGTAAAACGCTGGCAGTGATGCAAGTGTGTGGGGGATCGCAGTCTTTTAATACCGTAAATCAGTTACGCGTATTAGGGCGCTGGATGCGGATGATCACTATCCCAAACCAGTCTTCAATGCCCAAGGCATTCTTAGAATTTGACGATGTAGAAAATCCTGATGGGAGTATTAGCAAGCGTATGAAACCGTCAGGGTATTACTTACGCATTGTCGATGTGATGGAGGAGTTAGTACGTTTTACCTTGCTCACCCGAGACCAGTCTGATTACTTGGTAGATAGATATTCAGAAAGGGTTGAGAGTGCAGAGGATTTGATGAAGCGGGTGAATCAAAAGCAGATGTAGGGCCATATACTGTGGGACTATAAAGTTATATAGGATATAAAATAGCCTAAGCAAGTAAAAACGAACATATGAACATCTATTAAACTCAATAAAAGTATTAAATATCAATAAATTACTGAACTCAAATAGCAAAATCCATGCCAGTCCTGCTAAAAATTAACTGACTATAAACAGTTTTATACTCTGATTTTCGTTATTATTTCGTTCAATAAGGATGTTGATAATACTAATAATAGGAGCAGGGTATGGTAGATATAGATATTAACTTTGAATTGATGGGCTACCACTTATTGAAGCTATGTATAGCCTTTGTATTGTCACTGCCTATCGCTTTGAATCGAGAGATGAAGGAAAGTGGGGCAGGTTTAAGAACCTTTCCATTAGTGACTATTGCTTCGTGCGCATTTATGCTGGTAGGTATGGATATATATAAAGATGACGCTGAAGCTAGAATCATGTATGCCATTATTACTGGCATGGGCTTTATTGGTGGTGGGGCTATCTTCAAAAACGAAGAGGGAGCAAAAGGTACTGCTACGGCTGCCAGCTTATGGAATACTGCAGCGATAGGTATTTCGGTCGCTACGGGTCGCTATGAAATTGCGATCATTTTATCGATTGTAGGCTTCGTTATTCTACAATTCTCTGAGCCTTTTAAAATTCAAACTAAACGTTAAGCTTAGCAGGAATGTGAATCGAATGTTGTCGCAAATACGAACTGTGGTACCGAAGATTATTAACAAAACAGCGCTTGGTGCAACATTGGCCATAGTCAGTCTGAACTTATTGGGCTGCAGTGAGCATATTTATCAATCCACTCATCAATCCAGCGACACAAAAATTAGCGGAGCAGGGAGCGGAAAACTTTTCCAGACCCAAGAACAGGTAGCGGTCTCAGAAATAATTCACCTTGTCGGTTATCCCACCCATAAAGGTTACAGACAAAAGGGGACTATATTGGTAGGTGATAATTACTCCTATCTTATTTCGACAGGTAATGAAGCGTTAGAGTTGATACTACAGCTACCTACTGCCAATCTCGCCATTGAACAACCCATCTCAATTCATCGCTATCCCGACAATAGTGTCAATATTAGCTTCAGCTTTAGTTATGCAGAAACTCAGAGCAAAAATCCCAGTTTAAGTCTGCAACAACGTAGTGTGTTAAAGCATATCTGTTCAGACAGTTCATCAATAGATCACTCATATAATGACTGTCAGTTACAGCTGCTAGGCGGTATGTATGCTCCCTTAACTAATATTGATGGCCAACTTAGATTAGGGCATAGTATAGCTGCCAAAATATATTCAGTGAATGACAAGAGAGTCAAAACTCAGGCTGAAGTAGGGGTCATCCCGCTTAAGGTTATATTGGAGACGATAGAGCTACCGTTAGAGATTTTATCTATCATCAAGTAATAGGTAGTCCAGAAAATAACCTTTAATGAACCAATGAGGCTCAATAAAAACCAATAAAAAAGGGTGAACTAAAATAGTTCACCCTTTTGCTTGCGTACTTAAAAGCACGTAGCCAATTGCCAATTACTTAGTTTAAAATACCGTAAGCAACTAATGCATTAGCGACACGCTTGTAACCTGCAATGTTAGCGCCTGACATGTAGTCAATGCAGCCATCTTTATTAAAGCCATACTCTTCTGAAGCTTGTGCAGCGTCATCATGGATGTTTTTCATGATGATTTGCAACTGTTTATCAACATCATCAAAAGTACGGTACTGGCGCACTGAGTTTTGTGACATCTCAAGACCAGATACTGCCACACCACCAGCGTTGGCCGCTTTTCCTGGGGCATAACGCATTTTGTTTTCACGAACAAAATCAATAGCACCAGCGTCAAGCGGCATGTTAGCGCCTTCAACTACGTAGCGAATTCCATGATCATACATGGCTTTTGCATCGGCTGCAGTTACTTCATTTTGGGTGGCACATGGGATGGCAATATCACCGTCAAACTGCCAAGGTTTTTGTCCTGGCAACCAAACACCGCTACCGCCAAATTTTCTGTGATACTCAAATAAAGGCTGACGATTGGCTTTTTGTTCTTTTACCCAATCAAGTTTTTCTTGATCAAAACCAAACTCATCGTACAAGGTACCTTTTGAGTCTGATAGAGTAATAACTTTAGCCCCTAAAGCAATGGCTTTTTCTGCTGCATGTACTGCTACATTGCCTGCACCAGATACCAAGACAGTTTTGCCTTCCATTGTGTCGTTATGGGCTTTTAGCATATTTTGTAAAAAATAAACCGCGCCATAACCTGTCGCTTCTGAGCGACATAAACTACCACCGAAGCCAACACCTTTGCCAGTTAGCACTCCAGTGTATTCATTGGTTAAGTTCTTATACATTGCGAACATGTAGCTGACTTCTCTGCCACTTACTCCGATATCACCGGCTGGAACATCCATGTCTTGGCCAATATAACGGTAAAGCTCACGCATAAATGCATAACAAAAACGACGAATTTCGCTGTCTGATTTGCCCTCAGGATTGAAATCTGAACCACCTTTAGCACCGCCCATGGGTAGACCAGTTAAGGCGTTTTTGAAAATTTGTTCGAAACCTAAGAATTTTAAGATAGACTCATTTACAGTCGGATGGAAGCGAATGCCGCCCTTATAGGGACCTAAGGCATTGCTGAACTGGACACGCCAACCACGGTTGATTTGAATATTGCCTTCATCATCTTCCCAGTTGATTCGAAAGCTAATAATACGGTCAGGCTCAGTTAGACGCTCAAAAACTTTATGCTTTGCGAAGCGCGGATCGCGATCATATACAACGTCAATAGTGCTCGCTACCTCTTTAACCGCTTGAATAAACTCAGGTTGATGTGGATAGCGTTCTTCAATGCGTTCAATGACGTCTTGCATGCTCATAGGCCCTGTCCTTATCAGATTAGTTACATGGATGTTACAGTAAAAAAATACTCTAATGTTGCGATAAATTCAACATTTTTTTATACCTTTATGTTCAGTCATTACTTAAAGCTATGCATAAATTATGCAGGGGTTTATGAATAGGAGTATGGTTTTTACCGTAGATATAGACTGTACTAGGGAGTACCCCTTACTCCATTATAGGACATTTTGAGTAACTTTTTTTAATATAACAAAAGCACAGCTTAATAAAGGCCTCGACCATCTTCTGGCTTCAACCGCAAAAATGACAATCCAGATATAATAGTGATTATACCCAGCACATAATAAGTGGCATTAAAGGCACTCACTACCTCAAAGTTAAGTCTATCACTAAAGACGGTCAGTATCGCAGCACCAAAGGCGATACCAAAACTTATGGCCAATTGTTGGTTGACGGCCATCAAGCTATTACCACTACTGGTTTGTGGTCCCTCAAGATCACCAATAGTAATGGTGTTCATGGCGCTAAATTGCATTGAGTTACAGGCGCCCATAACCACTAATAGGGGGGCAATATAATACCAAGGAATTGAGGCATCGAGTTGAGCCAGTAAAATAATTAGAATACCCAAAATAGTGGTGTTGGTGACCAATACTTTGCGGTAGCTAAAGCGCTGAATGATTTTACTCACCCAAGGTTTAATGCCCATGGCACCTACTGCAATTGGGGTTAATAACCAGCCTGCCTGCGAGGGCGTATATTTGAAAGCTACTTGAAACAATAAGGGCAATAAATAGGGGACAGCACTGATACCAAGACGGGTAAATAGGTTGCCAGTGATACCTATCCTAAAGGTGCGCACATTAAATAGACTCAAGGGGAATATTGGATTACTCGCTTTACGTGCATGGCGCACATAGATAAAGAGTAAACTTAATGCAATGGCCGACATGGTAATACCAGGGAGTACTTCACCTGGCTGAGACAGAAACTCAACGGCCAAGGTCAGTAAACCTGCCGCTATGGCAAAAAGAGCAAATCCTAGCCAGTCTAACTTGCCAGCCAACTCTCTGATATCAGGGACCAGTTTGTAGCCGATAATAAGACCCAAAACACCCATAGGAATATTAATCAAAAAAATCCAATGCCAACTGGCATATTGCACCAGATAGCCACCGACTAATGGCCCAACTAGAGGAGCAATTAATGCTGGAATGACCGCGAAATTCATTACGGTCAGAAGCTGGTTGCGCGGATAAGACTTCACTAAGATTAAGCGCGCTACTGGAGTCATCATGGCTCCGCCGATACCTTGTAGCACTCGAGAGGCAACTAAGAAGTCTAGACTTGGTGACATAGCACAGAATATTGAACCAATACTAAATAAAACGATCGCACTTAAGAAGACTTTTCGAGTGCCATATTTATCGGCTAAAAACCCACTTATTGGAATAAAAATAGCCAGGGTTAACGCATAGCTAATCACCGCCCATTGCATTTTTAGTGGAGATTCTCCCAAAGCTAGCGCCATTTCAGGTAAGGCAGTATTTAGGATGGTGGCATCCAAAATCTGCATAAATAGGGCGACTGCCAATACATAAGGTAAGAATTTTGATTGTAGCGGCGAAAGCTTAACTTTGGGTTCTGTATTTAGGACAGGTGAGGGGGTATCCGCAGCGGGACGATTTGATTTTTGTTGATTATCGGGCATATATAGACCTAAAGGCTTAGGTGTGACTAAATAAGGTGTACTTAATTAATAAGCAACTAATTAATGAGCAATTAACTCACTAAAAAAATAGCCCTCTATAATATCATGAAGAGGGCATTTTCTATTTAGTGTTAATGTTAGTAGGCCCAACTCATAAGCCAGATATCCTAACTAAAAAAATCTAGGTTTTTAGACACCTCATCTATGACTTCATCTGGTGACTTTAGCCAA
This sequence comes from Psychrobacter piechaudii, assembly GCF_900162825.1. GTDB lineage: Bacteria > Pseudomonadota > Gammaproteobacteria > Pseudomonadales > Moraxellaceae > Psychrobacter > Psychrobacter piechaudii. The sequence goes on along the minus strand of NZ_FUGE01000146.1, from coordinate 1,112 downwards.
ACACTGTGTGGATTGCCTTTAAGAGAGGGATCGATTTTTATTTTATTCAGCCGTGATACGGCGCATAAATCTGATAAGCCTTTGGTCGATTGATAGGGGGCATAGTCATCACCCTCAATATTAATAAATAAGCCGTGACCCAGACCTGTATTTAACGACTGTTTTATAAAGTCATAGCGACCTGTTTTGGCGGTATGTAGCCAGTCTATCATCAAGGTTTTGGCTTCCCTGTGACCAAATCCAATCTTGTAGCCTGGTAAATAGCCATAAACTCGAATCAGCAGCTCAAATGCTGCAATGGCGGTTAATATGTTTAATTGCCCTAAACCTTTCCAGTTCTTATAATGAATATTACCCGTTGCAACCCCAATCATCGGGAAGTCAGTTGTGGCAGAATATAGAGTCGCAATATGCGCCCCAAGGCTGTGACCAAATAAAATTATTTTATTATTAGGCGTTGCCAGTCTTGCAGTCTCAATCAGTTTCGGCACAAAACCAGTTACTAAATCTCTATAACCATAATCTATACCGCGTTTAATATACGGTAAATTCTCTCCACAGCAGGGATAATCTGCGCTTAACACGGTATATCCTTTGGCAGTTAACTGCTCTATAAGTGTGCTATATTTTATGAGTGGCACACCAATGGCCGTCATTAGCACCAAGGTTATATTCAGGTCGTCTGGTTGACTGTCACTGGGTCTATTGACATGAGTTTTGACAGTAAAGGTTTGTTTTTTAGTTTTAAAATCAAAGCTGCTCATAAAAGATTATCCCTAATCATAATGTTATCCAGAGGTGCATTCTAAAAGAGATATGAACCTGTTTTGGTAGATAACTTGTCAGAATAGCAACTCTTATAGCGATAATCCATAATCAACTAATAACTAGATGTGACCGTTAATAATAGCTAGGCTTACTCATTCACACTCTTTGTTAATAGACTAATACTCAACTGACTTCTCAAAGCCTATATAATGATCTCTGCACACGACAAAAAAATCATCCCCACTCGATTTTCATAGGTTTAGGGGTTAAAAAGCTAACTAACTGTCGAAATACAGTCTTATCATTGTTAAAAAACACCAAACGAAGACCTTCAATCAATAAAT
>NZ_FUGE01000142.1 GCF_900162825.1 Psychrobacter piechaudii | reverse complement strand
GTCTGTGAGTTTATGATTTCTAGGGGTCTTTTTCGGCATATGATTCTATTATGTTTTTGAGTTGATTATATTGTATATTATTTTGTGGAATTGGTATTACCTGCGCATGCAGAGCTGAAAAATAATAGCTCTACTGTCACTATTAGTCCTGTCGGCTCTGTCAGTGCTAAGAGTATTATAAAGGGTACAAATAAACAGCAGGTACATTCAGATACCTCGTTAATTAAGCTACTTGAAATCACTCGTATGGCAGATATGATGCAATCGGTATCCGGTACACAAAGTGATATGATGGCGTTTATCATCGAATCTACGCTTAAGCAAGAAGACTTAGAGCAGATGACAGCAAAGCAAAGACAGGAAATGATGCGAGTGCTGACCCAATATTCTCAGCAGATGCTTGCAGAGACCAACAAAGCGACAGTAGAGATGGCACAAAAGCACTTTATTACTGTGGCAAAAAATCACTACACTCAAGCGGAAGTAGATGCTCAAATAGCTTTTTACAATACGGAAGTGGGTCAAAGCATACTGGATAAACAGCCTAAACTGATGCAAGAATATATGAAGGTTCTAACACCTGAGGTTATTGAAATAGCCAATGCTACCCGTGAGAAGCTAACGCCGCAGTTGGAAAAAGACTTAGAGGCTATTTTTAGATAGATTCTACTCTAATAGTTTCCAATAGCGTCAATATTTGAGCAGCAAGATATTGTAACTGTCCTTCAGTAGTAAAATGAACAGTGACCTCCTAAAATTGGGCATAAACTCTGTAATAAAATTATTTAGGTCATTATTTATGTCAACTTCTCGTCCATTTTTAAAGTTTGCTTTTAAGCCACTGCTATCTATAAGTGCGATGGCTTCTCTAACTGCTGCATTGGTAATGCCTGCGCAAGCTGAGCTTATTATCAACAGTGGTGCAGGCAGTTCTGGTTCTGCTATAACTGCGACTACAAACTCTCAGAGTACTGCTTCTATGCAGGCAGTTAGCCAACAAAGACCTACCGATGCTTCAGTGCTTAAGCTTATGCAAGTAATGCATGTGGATGAGCAAATAGAGACGATCATAAATAGCCAACAAGCCATGGCGGATATTCTTGAGCAGCAAGGAGATAAAGCCTCTGTAGACGACAAAAAGCTTAATAAACGTCAACGTGAAATGGCTCAAAGTATGCAAGGGTTCTTAGAGCAATACACCAAAATCTTAGCAGGTGGTATTCAAAGTACAGTGACCAAAGAGGAGATGGTTGAAGCATATAAAGCAGCTGCCAAAGCCCACTATACTCAGCAAGAGGTTACTGCCTTAATCGATTTCTATGACACCCCGATGGGTCAAAGTATCTTAGAGAAAAATCCTAAAGTTACTTCTGAATTCCTAAAAGCCTCTCTGCCTGATGAAGATGAAATGAAGCAAACGACTAAACAGCTTGAAGAACTAATGCCTCAAATAAAAGATATTTTTAAAGGCATCTTTTAAACAAAAAACTCTTAAGCAAAAACTTAAAACTTGTTGTAGAGCATAAAAGTAAGGTAGCTGTTTGGCGCCTTCCTTTTTTATAGGTTTAATTATAGAGGTTGACGTTATGTAGAGGCAGTAAAGGGCTTTAAATTATTGGATTTATCCCCATAATAACAACTATAAACAAACATAATAAATTAAAAGATACTCATTATGCGAATGCCTGAACCAAGATCTTCAAGACAATTAAACCAATTGGCGACTCAGCTACAAGACGAAGCTGAAATTACTGGAGTTAATGCCTCCGGTACCTTAATTTCCAGCCGTGCTTTTGAAATGGTAACTGACTTTGAGCCTGCCGGCGATCAACCTCAAGCCATTGAAAAATTGGTAAAAGGGGTAGAGTCGGGTATGGATTCTCAGCTGTTACTGGGGGTAACCGGTTCTGGTAAGACTTATACCATGGCCAAAGTGATTAGTGAAACTCAGCGTCCGACCATTATCATGGCGCATAATAAAACGTTAGCGGCTCAGCTGTATGGCGAATTTAAGTCTTTTTTCCCCAATAACGCGGTTGAGTATTTCGTTAGTTATTATGACTATTACCAGCCCGAAGCTTATGTGGCCGCCAGTGATACTTTTATTGAAAAAGACAGTGCCATTAATGATCACATTGACCAAATGCGTCTGTCAGCTACCCGAGCCCTGCTTGAGCGCCGTGACGCAATTATTATATCCTCAGTATCCTCAATCTATGGTCTAGGGGATCCAGAAAGTTATCTAAAAATGCTGCTGCACATTGTGGTCGGTGATGTGGTGGATCGTAATGCGTTAATTAAGCGACTGGTTGCTTTGCAATATACTCGTAACGAGCTTGACTTTGAACGCGGTACGTATCGTCTGAGGGGTGAATTATTAGATATTTATCCTGCTGAATCTGAGCAATTGGCTGTGCGTATCAGCATGTTTGATGATGAAGTGGAGAAGATCAGTTGGTTTGATCCATTGACTGGTAAAACCGTACGCAGTGTGCCACGCATTACCATTTATCCTAAATCGCATTATGTGACACCGCGTGAGAAGCTTGAAGCGGCCAGTAAAACCATTCGTGCTGAGCTCGATGAGCGCCTCAAGTATTTTCGTGATAATGATAAATTGATTGAAGCTCAGCGTATCAAAGAGCGTACCCAGTATGATCTAGAGATGATTCAGCAGTTAGGGTACTGTAACGGCATTGAGAACTACTCACAGCATTTATCGGGTCGTCCTGCAGGTGAGGCACCGCCAACTTTGTTTGATTATATTCCTCCTGATGCGCTGCTATTTATCGATGAGTCTCATGTGACTGTGCCTCAAATCGGGGCGATGTATAAAGGCGACCGCTCGCGTAAAGAGAACTTGGTTAACTATGGTTTCCGCTTGCCAAGTGCTATGGACAACCGTCCTATGAAATTTGAAGAGTGGGAAAAAATTAAACCGGCTACTATTTTCGTCTCGGCGACGCCAGCTCAATATGAGCTTGAACACAGTGAACAAATCGTTGAGCAAGTAGTACGTCCGACCGGTCTGATTGACCCTGAGATTGAAATCCGTCCAGTATTAACTCAGGTCGATGATGTGTTGTCGGAGATTACTAAGCGCCGAGCTGTTAATGAGCGGGTATTAATTACCACGTTAACCAAACGCATGGCTGAGGACTTGACGGATTATCTAAAAGAATATGATGTCAAAGTGGCTTATCTGCATTCAGATATTGATACCGTAGAGCGTATGCAGATTATTCACGAACTGCGTACGGGTGTTCATGATGTATTGGTGGGCATCAACTTGCTGCGTGAAGGCTTGGATATGCCTGAAGTTTCTTTAGTCGCCATCTTTGATGCGGATAAAGAGGGTTTCTTGCGCTCAGAGCGTTCATTGATTCAGACTATTGGCCGAGCAGCGCGTAACTTAAATGGTAAAGCCATTTTATATGCGGATCGGATTACGCCAAGTATGGAAAAAGCGATTGAAGAGACTGATCGTCGCCGGGAGAAGCAGATTGCCTTCAACGAAGAGCATGGCATTATCCCCAAATCGGCCACGCGTAGTATTACCGATAAGATTGATACTGGTGAGGACGAGGAAGATCTGAATGACAATCAGGCCATTCCAAGCAGCAGTGGTTTGCCAGATGTGGATATTGAAATTCTACGTAGCCCAGACTTGTTGGCAAAAGAAATCAATCGTTTAGAGAAGCAAATGAAGCAACTGTCTCGTGAATTGAAGTTTGAGGAAGCGGCCAAAGTGCGCGATACTGTGCTACAGCTCAGAACTTATATTGTTCAGTAGTATTTAACCTGAGTTCGGGATAAGCAGGTCAAAAAAGGCAAAAAAAAGAAGTCCAAAATTGTTAAAGTTAAGGTACCAACAAAAACTCAACAAAAAGGACTTCTTACATGGACAACCTAACCGAATTATACTGCCATATTGACGACTTTTACCAAGCATTCAAACCACAATTTGAACGTCAGCTGATCGAAAATGGGACAAAGCGATTAAGAGCATGCAAGATAAGTGTACCAGAG
>NZ_FUGE01000145.1 GCF_900162825.1 Psychrobacter piechaudii | reverse complement strand
ACAAGAAGGTACTGAAATGGTAATGCCAGGCGATAACGTTGAGATGAGCGTAGAGCTAATCCACCCAATCGCTATGGACAAAGGTTTACGTTTCGCTATTCGCGAAGGTGGCCGTACTGTAGGTGCTGGTGTTGTTGCTAACGTTAAAAACTAATTTTAGTTTAACGTAGTACAGCATCATGCGAAAAAGACCCTCTGGAAACAGAGGGTCTTTTTTTATGCTGAACATTTGCCTGTATTGATTATAATCTGTCAGCTATGGTTTGCTTTTACAGCGATTTTTAAAGTACTATTACTCTTATAATAACGAAATCTAAAGTGGTAGATTTAAGCGAGCCTAATTTAATCTGACTTAGGTTTATTAATTTTTATCAGCTGATTAATCGAAGTCGCTTCTATTACTGACCTAATGCAAACAAAGGAATTGTAGATGAGTGCTCTAATGGAACTAGAAAAAACTTGGCAAGATTGGTTAAAACATAACCTAGCTAGAGGAGTCCCTTCCAATAAATTGGCTGCTAGCTTATTTGAAAAAGGGTGGATAGATGCTGCTTATGAATTGATCCATAAGAGTAATAGCAACCTGCAAATACCTTATATAGATATCTCACATAACCATATCAAATTGATGGATAGAGAAGTCTCTTTGGCTTTTACTTGTCATAAACCGTTTATTGCAGTCATTAATAACTTTTTAAGTCCTGAGGAATGTCAGGCTTTAATTGATGATGCCGATAGTAAGCTAAAGGCCTCAAGAGTGGTTAATCCTGAAGATGGTACTTTTGTTGAACATCATGCTCGAACTAGCACCAGTACTGGCTATCAACGTGGTGAAATTCCGGTAATTAAAAACATCGAAAACAGAATATCCGAGTTAGTACATTGGCCGGTTGAAAATGGAGAAGGATTACAAGTATTACGCTATGAAGATGGCGGAGAGTACCGTCCTCATTTCGACTTCTTTGATCCAGCTAAAAAGAGTAGTAGTGTGGTGACTAAGAAAGGGGGACAGCGATTGGGTACCTTTTTAATGTACTTATCGGACGTTGATGCTGGTGGTTCGACCCGATTTCCAAATTTAAATTTTGAAGTGCGTCCAAAGATGGGTACAGCACTGTATTTTGCTAATACTGATTTGAATGGTCAGATTGATAAATTAACCTTACATGCAGGAACACCTGTAACCGAAGGGGTTAAATACTTGGCGACCAAATGGCTAAGAGAAAAGCCTTACGTTTAAAGTTATTTTCATGGTTTGATGACTATAAAAAAGGCACCTAAGGTGCCTTTTTTAATGTAAACATTTTGAGTCACTATAGCTTTTGATTTTAGCTAAGCTATAGTTTAACTATAGTCTCTTTGGCGTAGTGTCTCATACATACACAGAGCGCCTGCAATGGCCACATTTAGGCTTTCTTGACCGTTAGGCTGAGGTAATGCCACTGGGGTGGCTTGCTTCATAATATCTTCACAGACGCCTTGGCCTTCATGACCCATTACCCAAGCTACTGGGCGATTTAGATTCTGTTTATAAATAATGTTATCTGTGTGCGAGCTAGTTGCATAGATAGGCAGTCTTAAATAGCTCAAGACTTCATCGGCTTCAATGCCTTCGTAGATAGTTAATCCAAACTGAGCCCCCATACCGGCACGCATGGTTTTTGGTGACCAAGCCTGAGCGCTGCCTTTGGTGCAGATAATGTTTTTGATGCCCACGGCTGCTGCTGTGCGTAATAGAGTGCCTACGTTACCATTGTCTTGGACGTCATTTAAGATTAAACAATCCGTGGTAATAGGCGCTTTTAAGGTGTGTAAATTGTGCTCAGGAACATCGACAATGGCCATGATCTCAACCCCATTCCCTAAGGTAGTAATGCCCTGGTAAACACTGTCACTAACTACAGTAAGTTGATTATCAAGATTCTGCTCGCTGAGTGAGGCCAGTAGGGCCTGAACTTCTGGATGCGATAGGCCACTGTAAGAGATGATGATTTGTTGCGGCAAGTGCTTGGCTTGAAGCGCTGCTTCTATAAGGTGTACGCCTTCAAGTACCGTCTGACCTGCCTTTTTACGTTGGCGTGATTGGGTTAACAAAGCTTTTGCTAACTTCACTGTTGGGTTCTTTTCTGAAGTAATAACTGGGTTATTAGAAAACTTGTTGCTGATTGCGTCGGTCATTATTTGCTCATTTGATTTAGATATTAAAATATATAGTTTTCGATTACTTTTGGCCTAGCTCTGCTTTATGGGTAGTTCGTTTAGCTAATAAAAGCGAGGCTGTAAGGATCAAACATATAGTCAGTAGGGTAACACACCTAGTGTTTAATACGTGATGGAGTTTTGCAATAAAAAAGGCCAAACCTAGTTGGCTTGGCCTCTTATAGCAATAAGTTATAGTAATTAAATACAGTTAACTAAGCTTGTTGATGCAACTTTTGTACCTGCTCAACCTCATTCTTTGCGCCCAATACCACTGGGACGCGTTGATGAATATCGGTAGGTTCGTAGTCCATAATGCGATTGATGGCATCTGTTGAAGCTCCGCCTGCACGTTCGATAAGCAGACTCATAGGATTGGCTTCGTACATTAAACGAAGCTTGCCCGCTTTGCTTGGATCCTTAGTGTCTTTGGGATAAATAAAGATACCGCCACGGCATAAAATACGATGGACGTCACCTACCATAGCAGCGACCCAGCGGGTATTAAAGTTTTTACCACGAGGACCAGTAGTACCTGCTAGCAATTCGTTAATATACTGCTGCATGGGCGGTAACCAGTGGCGTGCGTTTGAAGCATTAATGGCATACTCTTTGGTATCGGCGTCAATAGAGATGTTCTTTTTAACCAGTTCAAACTCGCCTGTGGTTGGGTTTAAGCTAAATAGAATCACGCCATCATTGTTGCTATCTAAAGCGTCAGAGAAGGTGAATGCCAACATCGCTGATGAACCATATAGCAAGTAGCCGGCTGCCAACTGCTCAGTACCTTTTTGTAAAAAGTCTGCGTTCGTTACTGCTTGGCCTTTGTTGTTATGAGGTAAGATTGAGAAGATGGTGCCAGTAGGCATGTTGATATCAATATTTGATGAGCCATCTAGCGGGTCAAACAACACCAAAAGCTCTCCTGATTCATTGGCAGGGGTAGCATCATCCAACTCTTCACTAGCGACACCAGCACAGTGTTTATTAGCGGTTAGTGCGTCTAGTAATAAGTCATTAGCAATAACGTCCAATTTCTTTTGTTGTTCACCCTGTACGTTTTCCGCACCGGCTTCGCCATGGATATCTGCCAAAGCGCCTTTGCGTAAAAGCTCTGTAATCTCTTTACCTACTGTAGTAATGGTATTAATCACATCAATTACCGCAGATTTTTCACTACTACTGTCTGAAGAAGTAGCGGTTAGGTAACTTTGGAAGTAGTCGTTAAGCGTAGTCATTATGGATTCCTTTATCCAAGAGTCAGGAAGGGGTCTATTGTATCTATAAATGTGTTTTTTTACATAAATCTAGTACGAGAAAGTCAATACGGTCACTTTTTGAAAGGCAGTAAATCAGCTAAACTATACCAACTTTTACTAACCCAGTTTGATAAGGGTCAAAGATAGCCCTTTATGTTTTATTCGGGTAAAAAAGTGACTTGTAGACTGTCTACTACTGCTGACTATAATTAGCAGTAATGGGTCTGCGCAAAGTGTAGCAAAAACCATGCAATATTTCTTGTGCAAGTTAACTATAATAGCTGATATAAATGATAATCCCGATAACGGATTGTACTACCTTATATGGTTTGGCCCTAGTTTTACTGCCCAACCACCCATCTGCATCTGCTCATAAAGGATACCTTTAACTGCCATGACTGACTCAACACAGAAACCTGAGACTGCACATCCCTCACAGTCGACCCTATCTGCTAACTTTGACTCGACAACGGCAAGAATGAATGCCTCATTGAGTAAACCCCAATTAAATGAGGACGGTAATATCCGTCATTTTTTAGGGATTGAAGGCTTAAGTCGTGCTCAGTTGAAAGCCATTATTGCTAAGGCTGAATCATTTTTTGATGACAATGGTCAATTGATTAACAGCCCTGAGCTTGAAGGCTGTACGGTCATGAACCTATTCTTTGAGCCATCAACCCGTACTCGCACCACGTTTGAAGTGGCAGAAAAACGCTTGGGCGCCAACGTATTAAATATTGATATTGCCCGCTCTAGCACCCAAAAAGGCGAGAGTTTGCGGGACACCTTATGGAACCTACAAGCAATGACTGCCGACATATTCGTGGTGCGTCACTCTGCTTCTGGTGCAGCGCATTTCATGGCTACTGAAGTAACCCCTGAGATTGCTATCATTAACGGTGGTGATGGTTGGCATGCGCATCCTACGCAAGGCATGTTGGATATGTTAACCATTCACCGTGAGGCACCGCGTCCGTTTGAGGAGTTAACGGTGGCCATCATTGGGGATATCAAGCACTCGCGTGTGGCCCGCTCTGATATTGCCGCTCTAAAAATATTGGGCGTAAAAGAAATTCGGGTCATTGCACCTCGTACTTTATTACCAAAAGGGATTGAGCGTTATGGGGTGAAGGTTTATGAGGATATCGATGAGGGCGTGGTTGATTGTGATGTATTAATGGGGCTGCGTATTCAAAATGAGCGTATTGGCTCTCCGTTAATGGCAGCATCAGGGGAATACTTCAAAAAGTATGGGATTACTCCAGAGCGTGTGGCCAAAGCTAAGCCAGACGCTATTGTCATGCACCCAGGTCCTATGAACCGAGGGGTAGAGATTGCTTCAACTGTCGCAGATGGCCCGCAGTCAGTAATTTTAAAGCAGGTCAATAATGGCATCGCGATTCGTATGGCTGTGTTAGCTATGGCGGTACAAGGGCAACGCGAATATCAAGCGTTGCACTCTTTACTATAAGTTCAGAGTCTTACTGAATAAACCTTGCTTATGCTTATAGCCTATAAATGAAACTCTATCTCTCATACTAAAAAATACTGGATATATCATGATTAACCTACTGCCTAAAGAGTTTACCCAACCCGATATCGAAGCCAAAGAAAATCACTGGTTGTTACCGCCATTGGTCGATTTATGTGCTCGTCTACGTGAACCTGGTCTACAACAGCACGGTACTTTACAAACAGAAGGTCGTGCGGCTCGTGCCAACGGATTCTTGCATGTGATTACCCCGCCAGATACCACTCCTGTCTTAGAAAACGGATCCTTATTAAAAGGTTTAAGAGAACGCGCCAAGCAAGATGGGGGCATCTACCTGCACATCTTAGGGGCCCTAACTGCAGAGTTAAAAGGGGAGCGTCCGGCCAATGTGGCTGGTCTTAAAAAAGGAGGCTGTATTGCAGTCACTAATGCGGGTCGTCCCTTTGCCAACGATTTAGTATTACTGCGTACTTTAGAGTATGCCGCTACTTTTGGTTTAAAAGTGTTTTTCTACCCTAATGAGCCTAGCCTATCTGCAGGCGGGGTAGCTCATGAAGGCTATATCGCCTCTTTCCATGGCTTACAAGGCATTCCTTGGTTGGCAGAGACGGTTGCCCTATCTACTCAATTGTTGATGGTCGAGGAAACAGGTATTTCCGCTCACTTTAGTCAGTTGACCTGTAAGTCCTCCATCGGCTTAATGCGTTTGGCCAAAGCTCAGGGCTTGCCGGTCACTTGTGATGTGGCGATGCATCAGCTGCATTTAACCGATGACGATTTAGAAGGGTTTAATGCTCAAGCTTATGTCATTCCACCTCTGCGCAGTAATACCGACCAAAAGGCACTGATTAGAGGTCTGCAAGACGGAACCATCGACGCCATTTGTAGTCATCATGAGCCCTTAAATGACACCGCAAAGCAAGCGCCTTTTGCTGAGTCTACCCCAGGGATTTCAAACTTTGATACCTTTATGGGCCTAGCTTGTAAACTGGTACGTGACAACATCTTGACCCCGGAACAATTGGTAGAGAAGATTTGTTTGGCGCCAGCACGAATTGCGGGTATTGAAGAGCAGTATCACGAAATCGGGGGTGCGGTATTGGTTGATCCTAATCATGAGTGGCAGCTGACTCGAGACAGTATGCTGTCAAAAGGTAAAAATACGCCTTTCTTAAATCAGACCTTACAAGGTAAGGTGGTGGAGACTTATTTTGACTGAGCCCACTGTAATTAGTGGCTCCATTAAAGCAGTCACTTTTTATGAATTAATAAAAGGAGTAGGGGCAGTGATTACTGCCCTTGCTTTATGGGCTTGGCATAATGACGTGTCGCTGTGGATTGAGTCGGCGAATCACGCTTGGGTCCAACATTTTGGTACTTTATTTAGTACCCAAGTCGAGGCGCTTACCCGAGTGGCCCAGAAAGCTTCAGAGAACTGGACCTTATTCTTATTATTGATTTTGGGTTATGCCAGTCTTCGCTTTATTGAGGCTTATGGTTTATGGACTGATAAAACCTGGGCTTATTGGTTTAGCGTTTTAGGCTACGGTATTTTTTTGCCCGTTGAGCTTTACTATCTCATCGCTCGACCTTTTGATTGGCTACAGCTAGCGACGCTGCTACTAAATGTTTTAGTAGTGGTTGTGGTCTACAAACATATGCGTCGTAAAGGGCTGATCTAAACTAGCTCAGAAATGGTTTTCGCCAATTTTTTTGCCAACAGTGAGTAGGCGGTGGAATTCGGATGAAAGCCATCTTCAGCAAAGAAGTTTTGGGGTTGTAGATCCTTATTGTTAAGGTTAATCGGCAAAGCCAATACCGACTCATAGTGGTCACAAACCTCAATCAGCTTCTCATTCATTATCTGCGTTTTATACCCCATTAACTTATTAAGTGGGCTAGGAATAGCCGGCATTTCCTGCATGGGGGGTAAGCAAGGGAAGATAATCTGTTTCGCTCCAAATTTGCGCTGACTTAAGCCTATAATCTCGCGCAGCTGCTGCTCCCATTTGTTAATAGAGACATTAGCAGTGGTGTCATTTACCCCCACCATCACTATCATGATGTCTACAGGAGTGGGGGGTACGGGCAACACATAGAGCCTACGTAGAGCATCAAAGCTAGTATGACCAGAAGTGGCGTGCAGCGCCCACTCCAGCTGTGAGAATTTCTGTTGAATTTGGGGCAGTAGCTGCAGTTGCTCAAGCAATTGGCCGGCAAGCGCTTCTTGTTGTGAGCTCACCCCGACACCAGCCGCTGAGGAGTCTCCTAGCAGCATGATATTTAAGGTGCTCTTATCCTCTGAAGGGCTGTCCTTTTCGTTAAGAGTCAGTCGCCCTTTACGTTCTCCTTCTGCTTCTGGCAGTCTTAAAGCGGTCTTTTTTAGCTTCATACCTTGGTAGAGATAAACCGGGGCTAATGCGATGTGTTTCGGTTGCAAAGGAATCATAGTTTTTTCTTTTATATAGTTTATCTGGCTGTTATATAGTTTATCTGGCTGTTTTAGGAAGCTATGAGTGTAATACAGTTTGATATCTCAAGCTAGAGTAGGGTGACAGCCGAGCCTCCTGCTTTGCATGATTTGGTTATGGTTCTTATCTAAACGAAACATGCAAAAGAGAAACATAAACAAAAGCTTCGCCTTAGATAGGACGAAGCTTTTGTTTATCAAATGTAATACGACTCATTGAAGCTGATACTGGTAAGTGGTAGGCTGTATTTTACCAACTCCCAGTACGCTGACGAATGGTGGTTAAGCTATCGTCAATTAATAGCTTACCATCGACAAACACATCACGTAATAAGTTATCTTCGCGGCTTTGTAGCTGGGCTTCTTTTATGGTGCTCATATTGCCTTGTTGGTCTTTGACTAGGGCTAAGCGTCCTTTTTTCGAACGTTTTGAGCGACTGGTAATGGGGTCTTTGAAGATGTCTTTCCATTCTCCGTCGATTTGAATGGCACTGGCTTTCATGGCCCAGCTCATGGTGTCTCGGGTCACTTGCTGTAATAAGCCGCCACCCATGCCGAAAGTAACGTCATCGGCGCTAAATCCAGCCTTCATTACTGTCTGTAATATCTTGCCTAGGCTTTGCGGACTTATGCCATCGCCCTGGATTAGACGCACATAATCCGGCAGAACTTTATAGCCTTTGCTATTTAGACTGTAGCCAAATTTGACCGATAAGCGCTCTAAAGCTTCACGCACAACTTTAGCGGGATCCCCACTGTCAGGGCGGATGACTAAAGTGCCGCCCATGGTTTCGACTTGCTGCTTTAACTCATCGCCCCAAATATTATCAATGGCGTTCCATAGGTCATAACTGTCCGAGACCACCGCCACAGTATTTCCCTCACCTCCAAATTGCTCTAGCATATTGGCATAGGCTTGGCTTTCACGTTCGCGACCCCAAGCAGTCATGGTGCTGTGTTCTGCAGCGGGAATAGAGAAGGCAGGCATCTCCTCGCTCATACCATACCAGCGACTGGCTGAAACTAAAGCAGTCATACTGTCAGTGCCAGAGAAGTTGACTAAATGAGCCAGGCTACCTAAAGCCACAGACTCTAAGCTTGAAGCACCACGGGCTCCAAAGTCATGTAACTTAAAGGGCAGGCCAGCTCGGCTATCTGCTGATTTCTCCAGGGCCGCTTTGATTACGTTTTTGCAGTAATAAGATAAACTCGATACCGTTGAAGGATACCAAATGGCCCGTAATAAAGAGGTCTCTAAATAGCTAGGTAGCCAATAAAACTCAGGATCGGTATTAATAATCTGACACACCACATTGGAGACAGGAACAATGCTGCCCTCGGGCACTGCTTGAATTCTAATCGGCAGATAACCATCATGCTTCTCTACTAGACGCTCCCAACCTGAGCGATTAAAGGGTAGGCCGTGAGCGGTAATGATTTGCTCTGCCTCGTCAATATCTGCAGTGCTAATAGGCTTGCTCAGATATTCTTTAATGTAAGCTTGTAACCCAAAGAAAACCACATCATAGTCGCCTTTGTGGGCTTCGACGTAGCTCGACATATACTCGCTTCCTGGGGGATACTGTAGCCAGTGCGAAGTTTTATCACCTATCGCCGTAAAACCACCCACTTCAGGGGGTGGATATAAGGCGACACACACTGTCGTCAGAAGCAGTTAAAGGGTTGTAAGTTAAAATTAACCTCGCCATACTGAATATATGAAAACACTCAAGCTACGCATTAAAGACAAGCACATAAAAGAGCTGAATCAGCTAAGCGGTTCGGTAAACTTCGTGTGGAACTATGTTAATGCGTTAAGTTTTGAGCATCTAAAACGTACTGGTAAGTTTTTTAGTGCTTATGATTTAAGCCAATACACCAAAGGTAGCGGTGAGTATTTAGGCTTGCACAGTCAAACACTGCAAGCCATCAATGAAACTCACGCCAAGGCGCGGAAGCAATTTAAAAAAGCCAAACTTAACTGGCGCAGCAATCGTCCTGATGCAAAACGCAAAACACTGGGCTGGATACCTTTTAAAAAGTCTGCTATCAAATACCTAAGCACAAAACAAACGGGAAAGAAAGTACTGAGATCAACCATACAGCTATCACTATCTAAAGGTCAAAAGCTCATCATAGATGTATTCGATAGCTACAACCTAAGCCTATATCAAATCAACACGCTTGAGATAGTACAAGACAGTCGTAATCGTTGGTATGTGTGTATTACCGTTAAAGACTTTCCTAAGCAAGCAAGCGGTATGGGCAGCGTTGGTATTGACTTAGGTTTAAAAGAGTCTGCAACCACATCAAATGGCGACAAGTTAATTATTAAGCAAACGCAAAAGTGGGCGAATAAATTAGCAGTAGCCCAGCGTGCTAAGAATAAAAAACGTGTCAAAGCAATCCACGCCAAAATTAAAAATACAAGATTAGACTTAATTCATAAATTCACCACCAAGCTTGTTAAAGATAACAGCTTAATTGTAGTTGGTGATGTTAAATCACGCTCATTTACAACTAAAAAAACCAAGCTCGCTAAATCGACATACGATGCCGGATGGTTTGAACTTAAACGACAACTGGAATATAAATGCAAGCATGCAGGTTGTCAGTTTGAGATGGTAAATGAGAGTTACACTACCCAGACCTGCTCGTGCTGCCATAAAATAAGTGACAGTAGTCCAAAAGGTAGAGCAGGTTTGCGAATAAGAGGATGGACTTGTGCTGAGTGTGGCACATGGCATGATAGAGATACCAATGCTGCTAAGAATATCCTTGCGGTCGGGCTTGACCGTCTAGCTGTAGGAATCCCCTCGGTTTAGCGAGGGGAGGAGGTCAATTAGTAGCTTGTGGTCGTGTCTGACTCTATAAGTTGCTAAAATATAAAGTAGTAAAATATTTTGCATATAAAAAAGGTGATTGATTGTTAACCGAAAAATTTGATAATTTGGTTAAGCAGCTGCGGGTACTGCCAGGCGTGGGACAAAAGACTGCCCAACGCATGGCCTTGCATCTGCTTAATGGGAAAAGACCTCAAGGCTCGGCCTTGGCGCAGGCTTTAGATATTGCCATGCATGGTATTATTGAATGCCAGCAATGCCACTCTTTTAGTGATGATGAGATTTGCCCGATTTGTTTAGACCCTAGGCGCGATGACAAGGTGCTGTGTGTAGTAGAAACGGCTGCAGATGTGATGGCTATTGAACAATCTGGCGGCTATCGCGGTCGATATTTTGTGCTAGGCGGTCATTTGTCGCCGCTTGATGGTATTAATGCCGATGATCTTAATATTGATCAGTTGGTTAATCGAGTGAAAGCGTCGCCTGTAGATGAGCTGATTTTGGCCACCAGCACTACGGTGGAAGGTCAGACTACGGCTCATTTTATCTCTGAAGCGGTTCGTCGTCATGTGGGCAAGGTTACCCGTATAGCTCAAGGTATTCCGATGGGCGGAGAGCTTGAATATTTAGATAGCATGACCCTCTCTCAAGCTTTGCAAAACCGCTCTTAGTAATTAGTAAAATTTCTGGTTATAACCTCTATTTAACCCAAACTCCTATTTTTTATTTATCACGGTAAAGAAGACTTCCATGACTCAGGTATCCACAGGCAGCATCCCCACTCAAGAGTCGACAGCAAACACAGCGACTATTCACGACCCGAGTAAATTGCTTGATGTAGCAGCTATCAAACGAGGTTTGGAAGCTTCTACTAATTTACCAGTACACTGGGTATCTGACTTTGATGCTCTAGAAGCCTGTCTTGATGATTTAGAAACCCGAGATAGAGTGGCTTTGGATACCGAGTTTATTAAGCGCAGCACTTATTTCCCGATCCTTGCTCTGGTACAAATTAATACCGGTGATACCATCTATCTGATTGATGCTCCTAAGCTTGATTTGACCGAGTTCTGGGTGGTGTTAGAAGAGATGCCGATGATGATCTGGCATGCTTGTGGCGAAGATTTGGGTATTTTTTATCTATTATCAGAAAGCCCGGCATTAACCAATGTCTTTGATACTCAGATAGCATTGTCTTATTTAACCGGTCAGTTGCAAATGGGCTATCAACAGGCATTGAGTCAGGAGTTAGATATTCATGTTGAAAAAGGGGAGAGTCAATCAGATTGGTTGGCCCGACCACTGACCTATGAGCAAAAGTGTTATGCCATTGATGATGTGCGTTATTTGCTTAATTTGTACGATATTTTACATCAGCAACTTGTCAAAAGAGATTTATTAGATAAGGTGATTGAAGACTGCCAGCTTTATACCAAAGAGTTGTATGAGGCGGCTAATATTGAAGATGATGCCACTTATTTAGCGATGGCTGATTTTCGTTATACTGGTGAACAATTGGCGGTGTTACAAGCCGTCTCTAGCTGGCGGGAAGCTTTGGCCCGTGCCACCAATCAACCGAAAACTTTTATTTTGAAAAAACAAGCGGTACGTGATGTGGTGGTGGAGTTTCCGAAAAGCATCAAGCAACTGACCCAAAAAACCACCATGCATCGCAGCATGATTCATCTATACGGCGATGAGTTGATTGATATTATCAATAAAGCGCGCACTCTACCCGTTGAGGAGCAGCCTGCCTTAGTGTTACCGCCTTATCGTTCTAAAGATAAGACGGTCTCAAAAGCGGTAAACCAAGTGATAAAAGAGTATGAGGCCGAGACTGGTGTTCCTGCCAATGTGCTGATGCGCAAAAAATGGCTGTCTCAGCTTTATGAAGCTGTTGCTTATGATTTGCCTATTGAGGATATTCCAGAAGGGCTAAAAGGGTGGCGTAACCCCTGGGTCATGCAAACCCTGATTCCACTGCTCGAAACTTATAAGCAGCAGCTAAAAGAAGGTATGCGCATGCAGCAAGAAGAGGATGAGTTATAAGCGGATGGGTTTATGGCTTTTCATTAGCAGGCTTTTTGATCGCAGGCCTTTTAAACATGCCATGATCCAAAAAATAAGCGGTTTGTTCAGCGACAGCTTGATTAATTAACATTCCGGTATGCGAGACAGGAAGGATGATGTGGTCGGTTGCTGACTCAAGCTTGGTTTCATAGACATAGACCGTCCCATCATGCTCACACTGAGGGTAGCTAAGTTTTGACTTTTGATTGTGATAGTTAAGCACTATTTGCCCTAGACCATAAGGGGCATTACCGGCTATTACTCCTAGGCTAACGCCTTTTTTTAGGGGCGCATTCTGTCCATCTAATGCATTTTTATAAGCATTACCCACCAAGGGCGATAGTAAATTATTTACATATTTAGCAGTGGTACTGCCTTTGTGAGGGGTGCCCAAAGTTACGCAGCGTCCAATATTCCACTGTGGATACCGTGAAATAAAATCTCTAATTACCAGTCCGCCTAAGCTATGACCCACCAGGTTGATGGCAACCGAGGGGTAATGGTTATCTAAAAGCCAACTATTAAGACTATTACTGTGTTTATCAATACTATCGCGTAGGCTGTAATAGTTATGCTGATACGTAGCAAAGCCTCGGCTTTGTAGCTGCATTGCTAAAGGCTGCATAATCCAAGCTTTTTGATGTAGCCCATGTATTAATACCACAAAGGGTTTGTGAGCAGGGTTTAAGGGTGTAGGCGATGACTTAGATTTTGACAAAAGTGGTTCCTAATTGTGATTATGTGGTTTTATAAAGTGATTGAGTTTTGAGTATCACTTTAAAGATTATAAATAGAGCGTTAAGGTCTATGAGTTAAAAAATGTCAGTAAAAGTTAATCTGATCTTATAGATATAAAAAAACCTTCAAGTCTTAGACCTGAAGGTTTTTTGTTGTCACTATAAAATCAACAGTGGCTATAAGCTAGCAATTGCTGATTATGATTACATATAGTTTTCGATGCTTGGGCAGCTACACATTAGATTTTTATCGCCATAGGCATCATCGATACGACCGACGGTCGGCCAGAATTTATGCTGACGGATATAGTCTAATGGGAACGCAGCAGTATCACGGCTATAAGGATAGTTCCATTCTTCGCTAGTGATAACGAACGCTGTGTGCGGTGCGTTAACCAATGGGTTGTTGTCAGCCGTCCAGCCATCAGTGCCTTCTTTCACTTTAAGCGCTTCTTGCTTAATAGATTTAAGGGCAGAGATAAAGCGGTCAAGCTCATGCTTAGCTTCAGACTCTGTTGGCTCAATCATTAGTGTACCCGCTACTGGGAAGCTCATGGTTGGCGCATGGAAACCATAGTCCATCAAACGCTTAGCGATGTCCGCTTCAGTGATACCGGTCTCTTCTTTAAGTGGACGGATATCAATGATACATTCGTGCGCGACACGGCCATTCTTACCGGTATAAAGTACAGGGTAATCATCTTGTAGCTGGCTGGCCACATAGTTGGCGTTTAATAGAGCTGTCTTAGTGGCTTGTAGCAGACCATCACGGCCCATCATGGTGATGTACATCCATGAGATAGGTAAGATGCTGGCTGAACCATAAGGAGCAGCTGAGACCGCAGTAGTGTCTTGAGTCGCATTAAATACTGGAGCCACGCTATGGTTGGCTTTGAAAGGCGCTAAGTGAGCCTTCATGCCGATAGGACCCATGCCTGGACCGCCGCCGCCGTGTGGGATACAGAAGGTTTTGTGCAGGTTCATGTGCAATACGTCAGCACCCACTTCTGCAGGCTGCATGATGCCCACTTGGGCGTTCATGTTGGCGCCGTCCATATACACTTGACCACCATGGCTGTGAATTAGAGCACAGATATCACGAATACCGGCTTCGAACACACCATGAGTAGACGGATAGGTGATCATTAGCGCACCTAAGTTTTCGCTGTGCTCTTCACACTTCGCTTTTAGGTCTTCAACGTCAACGTTACCATTTTCATCAGTGGCGATTACGACAACTTTCATACCCATCATCTGCGCGGTGGCTGGGTTGGTACCATGGGCAGATTTAGGAATCAAACACACATCACGGTTGGTTTGACCCAATGATTCATGGTAGCGGCGAATGGCCAGTAGACCCGCGTATTCGCCTGATGCCCCAGAGTTTGGCTGCATTGAGATGTCGTCAAAGCCGGTGATGGCTTTTAATTGCTCTTGTAGGCTTTCAATCATCGCCACGTAGCCTGTCACTTGGTCTTGCGGTGCAAAAGGATGCACGTTGGCAAACTCGTTCCAAGTAATAGGTAGCATTTCGCTGGTAGCATTTAGCTTCATGGTACAGCTGCCCAGTGAAATCATGCTGCGGTTCATGGCCAAGTCTTTGTCTTCAAGCTTCTTCAAATAACGAAGCATTTCATGCTCAGTGTGGTGCGAGTTAAACACTGGGTGAGTTAAGATGGCATCAGTACGTAGAACCGCGTCGTTTAAAGAGACTTTGGCTTCGCTAGGTAACGCTTCAGCTTTGTTAGTAAATAACTGAGTTAAGGTTTCGAAATCTGCTGAGTTACTGATTTCAGAGAAAGAAACAGACAGTTTGCTGTCGCCTTCACGCCATAAGTTATAGCCGACATTTTCTGCATTTTCATAGATTTGAGTGGCCAATCTTTCAGAGCCACAGTCTACTAACACCGTGTCGAAGATTTGATCGTGAATAACGCTTAATTCACCGCCGGCTGCTTTGATAGCATCGCTAAAAGCAGTGGCCATAGCATGGATACGAGTGGCAATGCGTTTTAAACCTTCAGGGCCATGATAGACCGCGTACATACCAGCTAGGTTGGCCAACAATACTTGAGAAGTACAGATGTTTGAGTTGGCTTTTTCGCGGCGGATGTGTTGCTCACGAGTTTGTAGCGCCATACGTAAGGCAGTGTTGCCTTGAGCATCTTTTGAAACCCCGATAATACGACCAGGAGCAGAGCGTTTTGCTTTATCAGAGAAAGCAAAGTAGGCCGCATGTGGACCCCCAAAGCCCATTGGGATACCAAAACGCTGAGTACTCCCTAAAGCCACATCAGCACCGATAGCCGCTGGTGACTTTAATAACACCAAGCTCATGATGTCACTGACCACTAGGGCATAGGTTTTATTCTCTTTAACCGCAGAGATTACCTCTGTTAAATCAACCACATCCCCTTCACGGCCTACGTATTGGAAGATAGCACCAAAGAAGTCACCTGATTTGGCGGTTTCAAAATCACCAACAACCACTTCCCAACCAAAGTATTTGGCACGGGTACGAATGACGTCTAAAGTTTGAGGATAGATACGTTCATCAACGAAGAATTGGTTGGATTTACTTTTGCTAACGCGTTTGGCCATCGCCATACCTTCAGCGGCAGCCGTGGCTTCATCAAGAAGTGACGCGCCGGCCAATTCTAGACCAGTGAGGTCGATGCAAACTTGTTGGAAGTTTAATAAAGCTTCAAGACGACCTTGTGAGATTTCAGCTTGATAAGGGGTGTAAGCGGTATACCAGCCTGGATTTTCTAGGACGTTACGCTGAATAACAGCGGGCATACGTACTGGCGAGTAGCCTTGCCCAATGTAGCTTTTATTAACCTTGATGTCATCAGCCATGCCACGTAGCTTGGCCAGAGCATTATGCTCACTCATGGCTTTTGGTAGATCTAATTCACGGTTCATGCGCACAGCTTCAGGCACGGTATCAGCAATAAAGCTGTCCATGTCATCATAGCCAACCGCTTTAAGCATTTCTGCTTGATCGTTAGCACCTGAACCTAAGTGTCTGGCTACAAAACGTGTTTCGTCAAATAGACCGTCAAAAGATAGGTTAGAGTTTGTGTTTTGGGAGGTCATGGCAGTCCTTAATGGTTAAATCAAACATGTGGCTAGGGTTTCACAGTAACAAGCTTGAAAACCGTGAAGCCGGATTAAACTGGCAGTTGTCGTACCGGTTGTAAAATTTCTAAATTAAACGTGCTTAACAAATTGGTCGTAATCGAACCTAAATTGTTCATTATAAATACCGTTGTCGCTTCTTTCGCCCGCACCAATCATCATGGCAATATGGTGATGACGGGTTAAGCCCAGTAGTTTTTTCATACCCGGCTCATCAAATCCGCCCATCGGGCAGGTATCAAATCCGTATGCTCTTAGCGCTAACATTAAGTTTTCAGCTGCTAAAAACGTATTACTAAGCGCCCATTTTACTTGGTCAGCCTGAGTGTAATAAGGCGTGACTACAGGACCTTTAACTTTACGATGTACGGTGGTAAATCCCCATTTGACCACGGCTAGTGCATTAATTGGATCTTGGGTATAAACCAGTGGAATAAGCTTTTCGTAATATCTCTTAACCTTTGCCGGTACCGGCTGTTGTGGGTATTCTTTAATAATTTGCTTGCTGTGTTGTCGCCAGTTATCAGTACGGGCAACAACGGCTATTAATCTATTAGAGGTTTTGGCTGCGTTTTGTCCCAGGCAAAGCTTAACTGCTTTTTTCTTAACTTCTTCTGAATCAATAACATAAAACTCCCATTGCTGAAGGTTACTGGCATTGGGCGCAAGCATTGCCATGCGCAAACAATCTTTAAGAACCTCATCAGGGATAGGAGTGTCAGTGAAACGTCTTACAGATCGACGTGACTCAATCACCTGTTTAAAAGCCTCTAGATGCGGTGCGTTTAGGCTACCTGACTCTGATTGATGGCTTTTTTGGCTTTCTATATGAGGTTTATTTTGCGACTGTTTTGTCATTTTTAGCATATCCTTTGCAGATTAAGTGTTGTTTACTACCTTTAATATTCAGTAAGTGTTATTTGAATAGGTGTCATTGAGGAAAATTAAACCCGTTTAACGAATTTATCGTAATCAAAACGGAATTGGCTGTGATAAATACCTCTTTCGGCACGCTCACCAGCAGCTATCATCATAACCACATGGTGGTGGTCACTAAGATTGAGTAATTTTTTTAAAGCAGGTTCATCAAAGCCGCCCATAGCACAGCTATCAAAGCCATGAGCACGAAGGGCTAAAATCAAGTTTTCGGCAGCCAGTGCTGTGTTATACATAGCCCAGTTTTTGATGTCCCCATAAGTATAACAAGGGGTTTTAATGGGGCCTTTAAATTGTCTTACCGCTTTGGCCATTCCCCATTTAACGGCAGAGAACATCCCTGCAGGACCTCGTAGGAAATCCATAGGGACAATTTTTTCATAGTAGTCGCGTACTTTTTTTGGGGCTTTGCCATCTGGAAAGTCACGAATATTTTGTTTGGCATGGTCGCGCCAAGTATCGGTTCTTGCAACTACAGCAATCAGCTTATTGGCGGTTCTTGCTGCATTTTGGTTCATACAGATTTTACTGGCTTTGCTACGCTTATCTGGGGTTTCAATAACATAGAAATCCCAAGGTTGTAAGTTACTTGAGTTAGGAGCAAGCATGGCTAAGCGCAAGCAGTCTTGCAATACTTCATCGGGAATAGGGGTGTCAGTAAATCTTCTTACTGAACGACGAGACTCAACTACCTCTGTAAAGGCGGCTAAATTCTTTGACGATCTAATATCTTGCATAGCAACACCTTGATCTGTTTTAGTCTCTTGGGTGGGGGTAGGACTTCCTTGGTCTTGTTGTGACACAACCTATTTATCCCTAAATAGTTAATGATATAAGGGTGAAAATAAGTAAGCGTCGCCTCAAAGATGAAACAACGCCGTTCACGCCTTATTAAAGAGACAAGCCTGTCAATTATAGGTCAGCTTGATACTCTTCAGCTGATAGTAGTGAATCAAAGTCGTCAGCATTGTCAGGCTTAATGCGGTACATCCAGCCATCACCATATGGGTCGGTGTTAATAACTTCTGGATCGTCTTCAAGCGCTTCGTTGATGGCCACAACTTCACCAGTGATAGGCGCATAAACGTCTGAAGCTGCTTTAACAGACTCAACCACAGCCACTTCATCATCAACGGCTACAGTATCACCCACATCTGGAAGTTCAACATAGACGATATCGCCAAGAGCGTCTTGAGCATGGTCAGTAATACCGACAGTGATAGTACCGTCATCTTCCATGCGTAACCATTCGTGGCTAGCAACATACTTTAATTCTGATGGAACATTACTCATAAATTTCTCCTAGGGTTAAAAAAGTTAGTTAGATAAGTCGCATATAACATCAGTCATATTTGCTTTTTGTTGAGATGGGTACAGTTCTAAACCTACTGCGGCCTCATCGTCTTCGTTCTCATCACAAACCTCACAATCTTCGAAAGTAATTTTTGTGTTAGCTCTGAGTTTTCTTCTTACTTCATCTACTGGCTTATCGATAACGAAGTAAGGGGAATATATACCATTGGCAATACCACCTGCAAAACCAATCTTTTTAATTGGCATGCCATAATAAGTACCTACCACATTAAAGTGGGCATCAAAGTAAGAAGATTTTTTGGTAAAGGTGGAGCCAGAGCTTATCCCATTTATATCATAAAACCCAGTCTTTAAGTCGCTATCTACGAAAAGTTTATAGGCATTTGGCAGTGCAATTGTTCCCGGTTTAAAGGGGAGTTTATTACCTTTATATGTGTTTGATTTGTAAAAAGAATCGTAATTAGGGGTCATGCGTTTAAGCATGATGTCTTGTTTGCTTAAGTCACATGCATTTTCCCATGGCTTGAAAAACGGAGTCCAGTCCACAGTCGAGGCTAAGCTAGCTTGGTTAAATAGCAAAGAACCTAACAACAAGCCTAAAACTCTAAACGATTGAGACATACAGCACTCCTCAAAGCTACATATGAGAATTAATTAATCAAACTGCTTTTCGCCATTACGTACGAAAGGTAGCTTTAATACACGAACATCGACAAATTTACCTTTACCGCGCAAATCTACTTGTACTGTGTCTTCATCAGTCACTGACTCTGGAATGCGAGCGATGGCGATAGACTGCTTTAGGCTAGGGGAGAAGGTACCACTGGTGATAATACCTGTGGTTTCTTTATCTGTGCCTTGA
The DNA here is from genome assembly GCF_900162825.1 of Psychrobacter piechaudii. Taxonomy (GTDB): domain Bacteria; phylum Pseudomonadota; class Gammaproteobacteria; order Pseudomonadales; family Moraxellaceae; genus Psychrobacter; species Psychrobacter piechaudii. The sequence goes on along the minus strand of NZ_FUGE01000145.1, from coordinate 6,914 downwards.
TTGATAGTTACTGTCATGCCTTCACGTAGTACGCCGCGGGTCTCTAATAATAGGCCCACTTGTTTCATAGCACTGCCATCTTCTTTGGCTTGTTTGCGCTTAGCGGTAAGGGCTTCACGGCCAACGAAATCACGGTCATCTTTAAGCGCTAGGGTCCACCCCATGTTGCACTCATAAGGACTGATAGTTTCATCCATATCATGGCCATATAGGTTCATACCGGCTTCCATACGTAGGGTATCACGAGCGCCTAGACCTGCTGGCTTGACACCTTGATCTAGCATCAGCTGATAAAACTCTGCAGCATTGTCGCCTGGTAGGATAACTTCAACGCCATCTTCACCAGTATAACCGGTACGGGCCACAAACCAGTCGGCTGCTTCTGTGTCTGCTAAGTCCGCACCCACAAAAGGCTTAAGGCCATCTAAGATGTCAGACCAGCTTGGCTTGGCTTGTTTTAATTTAGCCACAGCGTTAGGCCCCTGAATGGCTAAAATAGCCAGCTCAGGACGTTCAGTTAAGGTAACCTCAAAGCCTTCGGCTACTTTATTAAATTGAGCCAAATCTTTATCGCGAGTAGCAGCGTTAGAGATGATGCGGTATTGAGTCTCGTCCTCATTCATTAAATAAACGATTAAATCATCAATGATGCCGCCCTCAGCATTTAGCATGCCTGAGTATAGAGCTTTACCTACAGTCTTAAGTTTGGCAACATCGTTAGCTAGCAGTTTTTGCAACCAAGCTTTAGATTCAGTGCCTTCCACATCGGTAATGACCATGTGTGACACATCAAACATACCCGCATCGGTGCGGACTGCTTCGTGTTCATCAATCTGAGAGCCGTAATGAATAGGTAGTTCCCAGCCTGAGAAATCTACAATTTTACCGTTATTGTCCACGTGTGACTGATAAAGAGGAGTACGTTGTAAAGTGGTCATGACAAATCCTTGTGATTAGTAATAAAAGTAATTAATAAACTGGTTGAACAACTACTGTATCGTAAACGATTTCAATCAAAAATATGAGGTTATAAAATCAAGTCTAACTGCATTGTAGTAAAGTATGCTTTATAAAGGGTATAAAAAATAAAGGGCATAAAAAAAGGCAAATAAGTCGACGAGTCATCACCTTTATCAGTAAATGCCGATAAAGAGTCTCGAATTACTTATTTGCCCCATCTGTCCTGTTACCTGAGATTTTCGATAGTGGCTTATTACCACTATCTTCTCCCCTTCGGTGGGTACTTATAATATTAAGCACCACTCTCCAGATTTGTCATTGTTGTCCTAGCTTAGCTGCCCTAAATATAAATTTATAATCTAAATAAAAGCTAAGACACAGACCCTTCCCTACATGATGTTATAACATGCGGTGGGTTAATGAGTTATTCAGTCCGGTTACCTGAGCGATTGGCAGGGTGCTTACGCCTTCGGTGGCAGTCAGGTTTAATAGCCCTAGTTTAATAATAATATAGGGTCAAAAAGGTCACTGCGCTCTCCTGAAAAACGCCCTTATTATGAAAGGTGCGAAACTATTTTACAAGTCACAAATTCTAAGTACTGTGCTCGGTTTGATAAAACCCCCTCAATAATAGGGTTTAGGCTGCTAAATAAAATTAAAATGGCAGGCAGTTATTTACTCAAGTTATGAGTTTAGCCTAAGCAGAAAGAAATGAAATCAAATTTATGTTTCATCTTACATTCAGGGCAATCGCACTATAGAAAATAGCCGCTTTAAATTAGATTATCTAAATAAAAGGTGTTAAATAGTTAGAAACTATAACTAAAATATTTTTATATATCTCGTGTTTTTGTTATTTGCGACCGAAAATTGGTGATAACATCTGTAAAAGGTCAATAATTAATTAAAATGTAGCTAAAATCGATTTGTAGTGCGATTGCCCTGATCTTACATTGAGTTTAATAGCAGATTATTAGTACATTGGTTATCATAAGCAGTTATAAGCAACTTTTATTGGCATCCTGCTGTATTATATAACCTTACTTAGATTATATAGCCTAATCTGACATTCTAATACGGGTTAAATATAACACCCGCACATAAATAGACTCGTACCCAAATAGAAAATAGCAAAAGGTAACCTCAATGCATTGTGATATTTACAAATTCCCTAAACACAGCGAAATGTACGTTTATATAGCCAGACCTGACTATCCTGATGACACAGATGAGATTAAAGATTGGTTAGGTGTATTACCCAAAGAGCTACGTAAAAGTTTAGGGGAGGCTAAGTTTTTAATGCATCTAGATTTAGCAGAGACCAAAAAATTAGCTCGAGTTGATAAAAATGAAGTAATAGAAAAACTAAACTCGCAAGGTTATTTTGTGCAAACTCCGCCATCAGACGTTTTATTGGCCCAAGCGCAAGCTCGAATGAAAGAGGCACAGGATAAGCGTTACGATTAATTGTTAAAATTTAACTTTTTCAATTAATGTAGAAAACATTTAAAATAGATCCTAGTCGCTCACTATATAAGTTGAGGACTGAGATAAAGAAGGCGTTGTTGGCTATTATTGCTTGCTGTGATTTGATTTATTATTAACTGAGTCGTGGTAGAATATGCCAACTTAAGCATGACCTATTACTGTTTGCTAATAACTAAATAGAGTACAGCAGTAAGTTTAATTTAACTTTAATTGACTAGTAGACTGAGCATTGCATGGAATGGTTACGCAATATTGTTATTAATTTGCCGCTGGATGAAATCAGCGATTCAGTGAGCCGACTGACAATTTGGTGGAGTCACTTAGTGGCTGACGTGCCAGCAGATATGTTACCAATATATGCCTATGTCGGATTTTCTGCCATTGTGCTTTTATTATGGCTGTTTATCGTTAGAATTCTGCCCAGTCCTTTAGGTGGCATGAGCTGGCTAGCTTTGTTCTCCATTTTATTGGCGCCAGGATCTGCTGCGGGTAATACCGGTGAAGTGGCTCCTGCCAGCATTGGGGTAGTCTACGGTATCTTAATGAAAGATCCGGGACTAGCACTGCGTAGTCTACTGCCTATCTTAGTGGTATTCGCTGTCGGACTGGTACTGGGCTTTATTTGGCAAATGATTAGAAATATTGTTGAAAAAAGTGCAGATCAATCTCGTCAACAGGCTTTGGCTGACGAAAGAGCGAACATGCAGCTGGCTTCAGCCAATTATGTTGATCTGGTTCAGGGTGATGAGGCTGTAAAGAAAGAGCCTGAGCTGATTAAACGAAAGTGTGAAGTGCCAGGGCATAAAAAAGAAGTGCCTGTGGCGAAAGAGGTGGCAACAGATAGCTCGTTAAAAGATAATTCTGATGCTACTTTAAGCAAAAAAACTGACCCAACAAAGCCGACTACCAAACCTACTGCCGTTGATGTTAATAAGAAAGACTCTTAGTGGGTTTGACTGCGACTCTCATATTACTTACAACACTACCTAAATAAAATTATATAGAGGTCAGCAGTAAATACTGTTGGCCTCTAAAATTTTCAACCCGCCATTTCTCCTTCTAAAAAACAAACTCTGTAAGTAAAGTAATAACGTGATGTTTAAAAAAGTAGTTTGATATTTGTTCAGCTATCTAATATGTTAATAGCAGCATTAAATAAACCCTTATAAATCAAAATTCTGCTTACTGCCTATTTTAATCTTCCATACACAAAAAATTTAGCGAGATAATAATTATGACGCAATCCAATAATGATGCTCAGAATCCGAGTAAAGAGTTTACTGGTACCCAAAGCTATATTGCTACTGATGATCTACAGTTAGCAGTTAATGCAGCCATTACTTTACAAAAGCCGTTGTTGATCAAGGGCGAGCCTGGCACTGGTAAAACCTTATTGGCTGAAGAAGTGGCACAGAGTCTGGGTATGCCACTGATTACTTGGCACATTAAATCAACGACCAAGGCTGAGCAGGGCTTATATGAATACGATGCCGTATCACGCCTGCGCGACTCACAATTGGGTGATGACAAAGTGTACGATATCAATAACTACATTAAGCCTGGTAAGTTATGGGAAGCTTTTACCTCAAATGAGCGCAGTGTGTTATTGATCGATGAGATTGATAAAGCAGATATCGAATTCCCGAACGACTTGCTACATGAGCTAGATAAGATGTCGTTTTATGTTTATGAGACCGGTGAGACCATTACTGCCGATAAGCGCCCTGTGGTTATCATCACCTCAAACAATGAAAAAGAGCTGCCTGATGCCTTCTTACGTCGCTGCTTCTTCCACTACATTGACTTCCCAGACGAGCAAACCATGCGTCAAATCGTCGATGTTCATTTCCCAAATATCCAAGAAAAATTGGTCAATGATGCGTTAGATATCTTCTATAAGCTACGCAACTTGCAAGGTTTAAAGAAGCCGCCTTCAACTTCTGAGCTAGTAGACTGGCTGACTTTATTGTTGGCTGATGATATGGCGCAGCAAGAGTTGGAAGAGAACCTACGCGGTGAGAAGTCGATTCCTCCTTTGTATGGTGCCTTGCTTAAAAATGAAGCAGACATTACCTTGTTGCAGCGCTTCGCCAATATGATGCGTCGCTAGTTAACAGATAACTAAATAATCTGATGTTGATCAACTATGATTTTGACCCAGTAATTGGAGTTATCCTTCTGGGTCAGCAAAATCAAAAGGCTAGGCTGATATGTTTGTAAAACTGTTTTATACCTTGCGCACTTATGGAGTACCGGTGAGTACGCGTGAGCTGCTCGACTTAAATGCTGCGCTTGATAAGGGGTTGATGCGTCAGCCGCATCCTGATTTTCCTGAAGATAAAGATTTATGGTATTTCGCTAGCCGTGAGGACATGTATCGGCTGATTAAGCTATGCATGGTTAAAGATGAGCGTCACTTTGATAAGTTTGACCGGGCCATGGCTGACTATTTCGATGGCGTGGACAGCTTAGATATTGATGAATTGATGGCGAAGCTAACCGATATCCCCAAAGAGTGGTTAGAGCTTAAGCTTGATCCCAAAAACTTAACTGAAGAGCAGCGCCGATTGCTGAAGAAATATGGTTCGCTTGAAGCGCTGATGAAGGCCCTCGAGGAGCGTTTAAAAGAGCAAAAAGAGCGCCATCAAGGGGGCAGTAAATGGGTAGGAACTGGTGGTAGCTCACCTTTTGGCGCTTATGGTGATCACCCTGAGGGAGTGCGTGTCGGCGGTGAATCACGCAAGCGCAGTGCGGTTAAAGTCTGGGAGCAGCGCAAATACCGTGACTTAGATGATGATAAGCAGCTGGGTACCCGCCAACTACAAATGGCGCTACGAAATCTACGTCAATTTGCCCGGACCGGTAGCGCTGATGAGCTGGATGTGAAAGAAACCATCAAACGCACAGCACAAAAAGGGGTGCTTGATATTCACATGCAGCCTGAGCGTCGCAACCGAGTAAAAGTGCTTATGTTATTTGATGTCGGTGGCAGTATGGACATCCACATCGAATCGTTAGAGAAGCTTTTCTCTGCAGCCAAGAATGAGTTTAAAACCCTAGAATTCTATTATTTTCACAACTGTCTTTATGACTTTGTCTGGAAGAATAATCAACGCCGGCACGCAGAACGCACACCGACCATGGATCTTTTACAAAAGTATGGCCGTGAGTATCGTGTGATTTTCGTTGGTGATGCCTCCATGTCGCCGTATGAGTTATTTTCGGTAGGCGGTAGTGTGGAATATATGAATGCTGAGCCGGGAGCCGTTTGGCTCAAGAGGGTGACGGATCATTTTGATAAAGTGGCTTGGCTTAACCCTGAAGATCCTGCCTACTGGAATTACACCCACACTATAGGTGAGATTAAAAAGTTGATGGAGGGCCATATGTATCCGATGACTCTACATGGCGTGGAAGAAATGACCGGATATTTAGCAAGATAACAAAGGAAAAAAATTGAGAAAGTTTAATATAGACAGACAAAAGCTAACTTTCACAGTGGCTGTAGGTACGTTAATGATGGCTATTTTAACGTCTGGCTGCAGCAAAGCTGAAGAAGGCACCCAGTCTGTTTCGCAAGACTATGATGAAGCGTTTGTGGGGATGTGCTTTGATGATGCCTATCCCGAAGATACTCATATCGACGAGAACTCAAATGCAGCCATTACCCATCTTGCTTTAGAACCTTTGTCGTGCCGAGCGCCACATGATAATGAAGTTTATTATATCCATCGATTGCCTGCCACTGCTGAGGCCAAGCTAGATACAGATGAATTCTTTGAGGATATGCTTGATGTCTGTGAAGATAAGTTTGAAGACTATATCGGTAGTAGCTATCAAGACTCTTATTATGAAATGTCGGTTTTATTTCCTACTACCGAAAGCTGGAAGTTAGGACATAGAAACGCCATATGCTACGCTTTTCATCCTGCAGCGAAAAAGTTGGATTTCGAATTAAAAGGCGTTGATGAATAGCATTAATGAATTGCGGACTTAGACTCTATTAAAAATCGTAACAGTTCATAAATTATTAACTGAACTATTTAAGCCAAATCATTTGCTAAATTGGACTGCTATTCTTATAATTCGCTCCTTTTTTATCACCAGTCGCCGTAAAACCACCGACTTCAGGGGGTGGATATAAGGCGACACACACTGTCGTAAGAAGTCGTTAAAGGGTTATAAGCTAAAATTAATATTGCCATACTAAAGATATGAAAACCCTCAAGCTACGCATTAAAGACAAACACATAAAAGAGCTGAATCGTCTAAGCGGTTCAGTGAACTTCGTGTGGAACTATGTTAATGCGTTAAGTTTTGAGCATCTAAAACGTACCGGTAAGTACTTTTCAGCCTATGATTTAAACCAGTACACCAAAGGTAGCGGTGAATATTTAGGATTACACAGTCAGACCTTACAGGCTATCAACGAGACACACGCTAAATCACGTAAACAATTTAAAAAA
>NZ_FUGE01000261.1 GCF_900162825.1 Psychrobacter piechaudii | reverse complement strand
TGAACAGCAAAATACGCCACACTAAACAGCTTTCTTTGCGTAAGCATAACTACGGAGTTGCCTTATATCCACCCCCTGAAGTGGGTGGTTTTACGGCAATGCTGGATAAAAAAGCCCACAGGTTAATCTGTGGGCTTTTAATTGAGAGTTCACTTTATTTTGATAATTTGTTTACTAGTCTGATTTATTACAGAGAATTACAGAGATAAGAACAGATATATAGATTGAAGGCATAAAAAAACCTCACAACCCTAATTAAGAGAAGTGAGGTTTTTTATGCTCTAAGAGCAAATTTGGAGCGGGAAACGAGATTCGAACTCGCGACCCCGACCTTGGCAAGGTCGTGCTCTACCAGCTGAGCTATTCCCGCATCGATCGAGTGCATAAGCTAGTATTAACTACTAAAGCTACTACCTCTTGATAGGTGGGCTATTATAGATTAAATTAAAATTATGTCAACACTTTTTTCAGCATTTTTTTAATTAGGCCTGATATTGCCCTGTATTTGAACAATATCCTCAAATGAACAACGTTTTTTAACGTATGAATTACAATAAACAGCTGTTTTACTCAGCCGTATTCGCTAAACTTTAGCCCATAATCAGAATTCATCCGCCATATTCTCTGTCTACTATTACGATCTACCTTAATAGTTATTCTATTTTAATAACTATCATATTAGTAATTCGCATAGGCGCTTTGATTGAGACCGAGAAATGACGTAGACCTATTAATGAGGAAAGGAATGAAAAAGTTTTTAATTAAAACCACCTTGGTGGCTTCAGTATCCGCCATGGCATTGACCGGGTGTAGCTCGACCACTAACTCTGGCGTTATTGGCAGTGACAGACAGCAGCTATTATTGGTCTCTAATGATCAAGTTATGCAGATGTCAGCGCAAAGCTATAATCAGCTGCTTCAAGAAGCCCGCAATAAAAAAGTGCTAGACACCAACGCTGCTCAGCTGGCCCGTCTAAATGGGATTGCGCGTAAACTGATCAACCAAGCAGAGGTTTATCGGGGAGATGCCAAAAACTGGCAGTGGGAAGTTCATACCATTAAATCCAATGAACTAAACGCTTTCGTTTTACCTGGTGGTAAAATCATGTTCTATTCAGGCATTATCGACCGCTTGAATCTAACGGATGCCGAAATTGCCGCTATTATGGGTCACGAAATGGCACACGCTATCCGTGAGCACGCCCGTGAGCGTATCTCAAGTCAGTATGCCACTCAGACCGGTATTGGTATTGCCGCTAGCATCTTTGGTCTATCTCAAGGTCAAGCACAGCTAGCAAACATCGCTGGCGACTTAGGTATTGCTCGTCCTAACAGCCGTACCCAAGAAGCCGAAGCCGATAAGATTGGCTTGGTACTTATGGCCAAGGCCGGCTATGACCCCAATGCCGCGGTTAGCTTATGGAAAAAAATGCAAAGTGCTAGCCAAGGTGAGCCACCTCAGTTCTTAAGTACTCACCCTTCTAGTTCTAACCGTATTGCTTCGTTACAAGCTTTAATTCCTGAAGTAATGCCTTACTATAAGAAGTAGTTACTAATAAAAAACCTTTTTTAAATCAGCCTGCTGCCTTGCACAGGCTGTTTTTTTGCAACCCTTAATTTGATAAGGCTTAGAGACCGCTCAATAAATTACTCCGTGTCAGATAAACTAGCCCCCTCTGTGTTGCAGACAGCCACTAGAGCAGAGCTACTATTACCTGTTAATATATAACCTGAGTTCGGGATAAGAGCTTGCCTAAATCATTGAAACAGCTTGGTTTTTTGCAGCTTGTCCATAAGCCGACACGTTTTTGAGTGTCGGCTTAAAGGGAAACCAACAGTAAGCAATGAGTCCTGCTAAAAGATTAGCAGCGAA
>NZ_FUGE01000139.1 GCF_900162825.1 Psychrobacter piechaudii | reverse complement strand
CACATGGCATGATAGGGATATCAATGCTGCTAAGAACATCCTCGCGGTCGGGCTTGACCGTCTAGCTGTAGGAATCCCCTCGGTTTAGCGAGGGGAGGAAGTCAACAAATCATTGTAAGTACAGCAAGTGTCTTAGTGGTTTTCACTAGCATGGTTGAGGGTGTATTTTGGAATCTCAACCACTAGGTCTGTGTGTTCAACTTGAACCTGGCAAGATAGACGCGAGTCAGGCTCTAGTCCCCAAGCTCTGTCTAATAAGTCAGCTTCAATATCGTCCATCTCATCTAGGCTGTTAAAGCCTTTACGCACAATCACGTGACAGGTAGTACAGGCTTTAGACATTTCACAGGCATGCTCAATTTTAAAACCTTTTTCTAACAGGCCTTTACATAAGTTTTGACCGCTTTCCAATTCGACTTCAGCACCTTCAGGGCATATCTCATGATGGGGCAGTAATGTAATCTTAGGCATAAAAAATTCCAACTTTTAGTTATTAATAAAATCTGTTTTGCAATATCTGTATTAAAGAGTGAAGCTATATAATTATTAACTCTTTAAGTCAGTGTCTTATTCAGACCAAGTATCGGTACTGGTGCCAGCGAGCGACTGCTGCACACTTTGGTCCATAATACGAGCCGCAAAAGCATCACTTAAGGGCTTTAACTGGGCTTGTTTATTTTCTACTTCTGCTTTTATGGCTTGTAGCACTGCTGGATCTTCAGAAGTGATATCTTGTTGAAGCGCTTCAGTTAACTTTTGCATCGCTTGTTGTAGATTGCCAATTTCCTCTTCGCTTAATAACGAGTTGAACTCTTGTAAAGCCGACTGTAAAGCTAATATCTCACGTTCAGCTTCGACCTTAGCTTCTATTAAGCTGCGAGTTAGTTTATCCTGAGCCGCATTTTCAAAGCCTGCACGTAATAACTGCTCTTGCTGCTCATCACTCAAGCCATACGATGGGGTAATCTTAATATCGCTCTTAACCCCAGAGGTAGCTTCAAAAGCACTGACGGACAGCTGACCATTAGCATCAATGTCAAAAGTGACTTCGATACGGGCTAAGCCTGCTTTCATAGGAGGAATACCATATAACTCAAAACGACCTAATGAACGGCAGTTTTCAACAGTATCTCGTTCACCTTGTACCACATGAATGACCATGCCAGTTTGGCCATCTTGATAAGTAGTGAAGGTTTGTTTTTTGGCCACTGGGATAGGCGTATTACGAGGAATAATCACCTCTACTAAGCCGCCCATAGTTTCTAGACCTAACGATAGCGGAGTGATATCAAGCAGTAACACATTATTGGATTTATCTTTTTTGATAAGTTGTTCAGCGACCTGCGCAGCACCTAATGCCACCACTTCATCAGGATTCAGATGAGACAGCGGTTTTTTATTGAAGAATTGTTCAACAGCCTCTTGTACCACAGGCATGCGGGTAGAACCACCCACCATGATGACTTCATCAAGCTGTGAGATATCGATATTGGCATCACGCATGACTTGCTCACACGTTGACAAGGTACGGCGAGTGATAGGGTCTACAACTTGAACCAAATCTTCTGCGTTTAACACGCCTTGCCACTGAGTGCCGGCAACATCTAAGGTCACAGAGACACTGTCCTCATGGGTCAGTGCTTGCTTATAAGCTTCTGCTTGGCGAGCGATGTGAGTGCGCTGCTGAGCCGTTAACTGTTTTGGGTCCAATCCTGCTTGCTTTAGTAGCCAGCCCATGATTTGGCGGTCCATATCATCGCCACCTAAAGCACTGTTACCACCCGTGGCCAGTACTTCAAAAACACCCTCGGTCATCTTTAATAGTGACACGTCAAAGGTACCACCGCCTAAATCATAGATTAGGTAGATATGCTCTTGTTTTTCAGAGTCATTTTTGTTACGGTCTAGACCATAGGCTACAGCTGCTGCTGTGGGCTCGTTTAATAGCCTAAGTACATTAAGTCCCGCAAGTTTGGCAGCATCTTTAGTGGCTTGACGTTGTGCCTCATCAAAATAAGCAGGCACGGTAATGACTGCACCAGAAATACTGGCGTTAGGTAGGGCAGACTGGGCCCGTTGTTCAAGGGTTTTTAGGATTTGCGCAGAGACAGCTACTGGAGAGATCTCACCTTGAGCAGTCACAAACGAGGGCATGGCTTCAACGTTACTTTCGCTAGATTTTAGCTGATAAGGGTGTGAAAACTTAATGTCTTGTACACTGCGACCCATAAAACGCTTAGCTGAGATGATGGTATTGGCAGGATCTGTTTCAAAATAAGCCAAGGCTTCAGAGCCAACAACCGGTGCGGTTACTCCGTCTTTATTGCCATAATAAACTACAGAGGGTAGCAAGGTATCTTTGCCGGTATTAGCTGTTTCATTACTTAAAGTGGTTTCAAGCAAAGCGGCCTTACCCGAGCGAACAACCGCTACCATAGAGCGAGTGGTGCCCAAATCAATACCTAAAGCATATTTATGCTCATGAGGATTTGCACTTTGGTTTGGTTCAGCAATTTGTAATAAAGACATAAAACACTCAATCTAAGGCAGAGAATTAAAAATAAAAGAAAAATAAAGGTCTAACTATATATAAAGACATCAGTCATATCAAAGATACAAGTCATCGTCATCAGTTTGTTGTTGGCTATTATCTATGGCTATATCCATATCTTTTTTTAGTTTAACCAAAAACTTAAGCTTTTGAGTAGCATCCTTTGCCACCGACCAATCTTGCTCAGCATACGCCGTAACAAAGCGTTGTGACTGACTGTCTATACGCTCGTCCACATTTGATTTAAGCTTTGATATAGTCGCCAAATCATTGGCTGCTTCAGCATCATCAAGATCCATGCGCATTTCCATAGCATCATCTAAGAAGTCAAGATCAGCAATAGAGTGGTCAGTATTCAACTCTTGACCTGATAGCTCCAATAAATAATTGGCACGACTGTCTGGATTGCTCAAGATATCGTAAGCATGATTGATGACAGCAGAGTTTTGCTGTAATGACGCACTCTCATTCCCACTTAACTTATCAGGGTGATACTGACTTTGAAGTTGACGCAACCGTTCATTAAGCTTTGTGGGTTCTATTTCAAAAGTAATAGGTAGCTCGAATAGAGCGAAGAAATTGGCAAAAGTAGGTGCGTTATCTGACATAGGCTTTGAGTGCTATTGGTTGATGGTAGTTTGGTGGAAGCTAAAACTTAAAGCTGACGCACTAGGTCGTCAGCTTGGTCTAAATCCTAAAATCATCACTAAGGTAAGCTATTTTTATTTGAGCTATAAGCACAGCTATAACTATAGTGGCTTATCGTTAAATAAGGAATCGGGTAGGGGTAAGTAGTACTGAACTGAGCTGATTAAACAGCCAAGCAGCTAAACAGTAAAGGACTCACCACAGCCACATTCGCCTTTTTGATTAGGGTTAGTGAATTTGAAGCCTTCATTAAGACCTTCAGTCACATAATCCATCAATAAGCCGTCTAAATAAACCATACTTTTAGGATCAACGAAGATGTTTACCCCGTGGCTTTCAAATTTTTCGTCTACTGAATCTGGTTCATCGACGAATTCTAACACGTAGGCCAGTCCCGAACATCCAGCAGTACGAATACCGACACGAATGCCCTCACCATGACCTCGGTTATTTAAATAATCTGTAACGTGTTTTGCAGCACGTTCGGTCAGTTCTATCATTAAGACTATCCTAATGTTAAAAAATAAAAATTACATCGCTTGGGCTTAATAAGGTGACCTTACCAAGCCCATTAGCATTAAAAACGCACTAATCAGTTAATTAATAACACACTAATCGCTTATCACTTAAACTAAGAATTAAGCGTCAGTTTCAGTTGCTGTACCTGTCTTAGCACGGTAATCATTAATAGCTGCTTTAATCGCATCTTCAGCCAATACTGAACAGTGAACTTTCACTGGCGGTAACGCAAGTTCTTCAGCAATGTGTTTGTTTTTGATCTCAGAAGCTTGGTCTAGTGTCTTGCCTTTTAGCCACTCAGTCACTAGTGAGCTTGAAGCAATAGCTGAACCACAGCCATAAGTTTTAAAGCGAGCATCTTCAATAATACCGTCATCGCCAACTTGGATTTGTAGACGCATAACGTCACCACAAGCTGGAGCACCAACCATACCGGTACCAACGTTTTTGGCATCTTTGTCTAAATTACCAACGTTGCGTGGGTTTTCATAATGGTCAATTACTTGATTACTATAAGCCATGGTGTTTCTCCTGGGGTTTAACCTAGATAAATGGGGACAATAAAAATTTATTGTCTAATTTTTTAATAATAATTAGCGTCAATTAAGCCGCAGTTTTTAGTTTAGTGTTCCGCCCACTCTACAGAGTCAAGGTCCACGCCATCTTTGTACATATCCCATAATGGAGATAGGTCTCTTAATTTATCTACCGCTTCATGGATCTGAGTTAGGATCACATCAATGTCTTCTTCGGTGGTATAACGACCAAAGCTGAAACGGATAGAGCTGTGTGCTAATTCGTCTGGGCGACCAATAGCACGTAGCACGTATGAAGGCTCAAGAGTAGCAGAGGTACAAGCTGAACCTGAAGAGACAGCCATGTCTTTTAACGACATCATTAGTGATTCGCCTTCAACGAAGTTGAAGCTAATGTTAATGATATTTGGAACGCTGTTTTCAGCATCGCCATTTAGATAAATCTCTTCGATGCCCTGAACGCCTTGCCATAACTTATCATGCAATTTTTGGACATGGGCACGGTCTTCTTCTAAACGTTCAGCAGCAACAGCGAATGCTTCACCCATACCAACGATTTGATGAGTAGCCAAAGTACCAGAACGCATACCGCGCTCATGACCACCACCATGCTGTTCAGCACGGATACGAACACGTGGTTTGCGGCGTACGTATAAAGCACCGATACCTTTAGGACCATAAATCTTATGACCTGAGAAGCTCATTAGATCAACTTTCAGCTCTTCAAGGTCAATTTCCACTTTACCAGCAGCTTGAGCCGCATCAACGTGGAAGATAACTCCTGCTTCACGAGTAATTTCACCAATGGCTTTAACATCAGTTATTGTGCCTAATTCGTTATTCACCATCATTAATGAAACTAGAATAGTATCTTCACGTAAGGCTTCTTTAACTTGCTCTGGTAAGATAAGGCCTGTACTTGGCTGAGGTTCGATGTAAGTAATTTCAAAACCTTCTTGCTCAAGTTGACGGCAAGTATCCAATACCGCTTTGTGTTCAATCTTACTGGTGATGATATGCTTACCACGGCCTTCGTAGAAGTGAGCCGCGCCTTTAATGGCTAAGTTATCAGACTCAGTAGCACCAGAGGTGAATACAATTTCACGAGGATCGGCATTTACCAAATCAGCAACTTGTTGACGTGCATTTTCTACAGCTTCTTCAGCTTGCCAGCCATAACCGTGTGAGCGAGACGCTGGGTTACCGAAGACCCCTTCAAAAGTCATGTATTCAGCCATCTTCTTTGCTACTCTAGCATCAACAGGGGTGGTGGCTGCATAGTCAAGATAGATAGGACGGTTTAAGTTACTCATGCTGGATTAACCTCATTGGCTGGAAATATTATATTTGAATTTGTAGTTGTACTTTTTTCTGTCTTTTCAGTGGCTGCTTGATGAAGTAGCTGTTGACGATGGGATACATCTTTAACATTCTCCATTTGCAACAACTGATCTAAAGAAATGTTTTTTAAATATTGTTCGATGTGGGTTGATAAAGCACACCATAAGTCATGGGTAAGACACATTGCGCCGCCTTGACAGTTGCCTTGACCGCCACACTGCATGGCATTCACTGATTCATCAACGGCAGTGATAATGGTCATTACATCAATTTCAGCCAGAGGTTTGGCTAAATGATAACCGCCTGAGGCACCACGGGTACTGGTCACTAATCCTGCTTTACGTAATTTAGAAAACAATTGTTCTAAATAGGAAATAGAAATGGATTGGCGCTTGGCAATATCAGATAGGGAGACAGCATTTTTTGAATCACCATCTTGGATAGCCAGGTCAAGTAACGCGGTTACCGCGTATCTACCTCTAGTTGTTAAGCGCATTTAATGTCTCCACGAGTTCATACTTGATTAATTAAGTCCTATTATAGTTAATTCCGAGTAA
>NZ_FUGE01000092.1 GCF_900162825.1 Psychrobacter piechaudii | reverse complement strand
TTCCTGAACGCAGAAAGCGATCTTGCCCGAGGGTGGTTAAGGGAAAACCACAAAAATATCCCAAAAAAAATACCAGTCAGCCTTAACTGACTGGCATTACCCATTAAGGGCGTTTTTTTAAATACAATTAATTTATCAATGAAGGGCTTAACTTACTACTAAATGGCTTTGGTACGCTCGGTTAGCCACTCTAAAGCCTCACCTTCAACGCGGTCTTTTAGCTCATTATAAACATGACTGTGATAATCGTTTAACCAGTCAATCTCATCTTGAGTCAATAGGCTGGGGTTCACCAAGCGAGTATCAATCGGACACAAGGTGACGGTTTCAAAGTTTAGGTAATGACCAAACTCTGTTTCTTGTGGCGTTGGCACTGGCTGGTTGATGACTAGGTTTTCTATGCGAACCCCCCAGCGACCCTCACGATATAAGCCAGGCTCATTACTGCTAATCATACCCACTTTCATCGCACGCTCGGGCGGATTACTAGCAGCATAAGCAATCACTTGTGGACCCTCATGCACGTTTAAAAAGTAGCCCACACCATGACCAGTACCATGACCATAGTCCATCTGAGCTTGCCATAAAGGCGCACGGCAAATCGCATCAATTAATGGTGAGGCAATACCATCTGGGAAACAAGCTTTGGCTAACGCGATGTGCGCTTTTAACACCAGGCTAAAGTCACGTTTTTGGCCTTCATTAACCTTACCAATACCTACCACACGGGTAATATCGGTGGTGCCGTTTTGATACTGAGCACCAGAGTCAATTAATAATAAACCATCGCCCTCAAGGTAACTAAACTTGTCTTCAGTGGCACGATAATGTGGTAGAGCACCATTTGCGTTAAAGCCAGCAATGGTTGGGAAGCTAGGCGACACGTAATGGGGCTGCTTACTACGCACGTCAATTAACATGCTGTCTACATCTAGCTCACTTAAGCGCTCGCCTTTATTTAAGCGTGCTTCAAACTCACTAAAGAACTCACACAGTGCGGCCCCATCTTGACGCATCGCTTCTCGTACATGCTCGATGTCCTCTTTTGATTTAACAGATTTGAGCAGACTGCTTGGGGCAATTTGCTCGATCATAGCAATGTCATCGCCCAAATCATTTAAGGTACCGACCGCTACTTTATTAGGGTCTAATAGCAATAAATCCTCAGGAGTCAATTCACTTAACGCCCCTTGAACTTGATCATAATCCGCCACGCTAATGCCGGCATCATCCAATAACTTGGCAATGTCCTCACCCACTTTAGCGCTATCGATATAAAGTGTCGCCTTGTCTGCTGTGATAATCATGTGGGCTAAGAAGACTGGGTTGTAGTCCACATCACTACCGCGTAGGTTGGTCAACCAGGCTAGATCATCTAAGCTTGAAATAAGATGATGGGTAGCCCCAATTTGTTGCATCTGTGCCCGCACTTCAGCCAGCTTCTCTGCAGCAGATTGTGACACAAACTGGGCGTCATGAGCATACAGCTGAGCCATAGGCAGCGCGGGGCGATCTTGCCAAATCTCACCCAATAAATCCAGCTCAGTAATTAGACGTATACTGTCTTCTTCACTGTCCGCTACTTCATCAAAAGCATCTAATAAGCGGTCCTGTTCAGCCAGTGACAATACATTGCCATCGATGGCCACACTGTCACCAACGTCTAGATTCTCTGCCAACCACTGAGCGTGATTGGGCGAGCCAGGTTGTAGTTTTTGCAGCGTAATACCAGTATCTTCTAATTGAGCAGCAGCTTGTACCCAATAGCGACTATCAGCCCACAGACCAGCGAAGTCAGAGGTCACAACTAAGGTACCCACAGAGCCGGTAAAGCCAGATAACCATTGACGGCCTTGCCAATATTCAGGCAAGTATTCTGATAAATGGGGGTCAGCCGATGGAATGATAAGGGCGTTGATGTCATTATTTTTTAGAACTTGGCGTAATTGACTGATACGCTCTTGGATTACAGACTTGCTCATAATATTCCTCTGAATTAATGGTTTATTTTTTATTGTGTCTTTTTTGCCAATTTCAAATATAAAAAAACGTGCTACCAATTCAATTATGGTAACACGTTTGCGGTTTACAACCGTTTTCAGTTATAGTCATAGCCCTTAAAAACAGTCACACAGCCAAAGAAAATAGAAGAATAACGTATCGATACAATCTATTCCCCAATCTTGACGCTTTTTCTTAACCCAAGCCCAAGTTTGCTCAATAGGGTTTAAGTCAGGACTATAAGGCGGTAACCATAGAATAGTGTGTCCTGAATCTTCAATGATTTTTTGAATATCAAG
>NZ_FUGE01000198.1 GCF_900162825.1 Psychrobacter piechaudii | reverse complement strand
GCTGCCATAAAATAAGTGACAGTAGTCCAAAAGGTAGAGCAGGTTTGCGAATAAGAGGATGGACTTGTGCTGAGTGTGGCACATGGCATGATAGAGATACCAATGCTGCTAAGAATATCCTTGCGGTCGGGCTTGACCGTCTAGCTGTAGGAATCCCCTCGGTTTAGCGAGGGGAGGAGGTCAATGAACAGGGATAATTATCCTTATCTAACTTAGGCATTGGTGATGGCAATGACCTATAATAGCTTAAAAATAGACAATAGCTAAAATAGAGTTATTTAAAAAGGGTCTAGTGTTTTGCTGACACCGGCTAAGCAATCATCAAAGTAGCGTACTAATAACCATAAATGACGTAAACACTAAGGAAGTTTAATGGATGATTTTATTAAATTTAACGATTTAGATTTAAGTGACAGTGTCCTAAAATCGGTGGAAGAGTTGGGTTTCACTCAGTTGACGCCGATTCAAGCCCAGATTCTACCGCACACGTTAGCGGGACAAGATGCCATTGGTCAAGCACAAACTGGCACCGGAAAAACTGCCACTTTTCTTATTACTATCATAGAAGCCTTATTAAAGCGTCCGTTCCAGGCCGATGAAAAGCGATACTTGGGGGAGCCAAGAGCGTTAATTTTGGCACCGACTCGTGAGCTTGCCAATCAAATCTTCGAGGATGCCATTGCTTTGACCAAACACACTCAGCTGCATAGTGTTTGTGTGATGGGCGGAATAGATTATGAGCAACAGACAGCAGCTTTGGACCAGGAATTTACCGATATCTTGATTGCAACGCCTGGCCGTCTGATTGACCTGATTCATAGAGGTCATGTCTTTTTGGACCGCATCGAAGCTTTTGTATTAGATGAGGCGGACCGTATGTTAGATATGGGCTTTATTCCTGATATTAAGCGATTGATGCGTTACATGCCGCCCAATACCGATAGACAAAGTTTATTATTCTCAGCAACTTTTAACCAAGATGTTATGAATTTGGCTTATAAATGGCTATTGAATCCGTTTTTTGTTGAGATTGAGCCTGAGCATAAGACCAGTGATTTGGTCGAGCAACACTTCTACCTATTAACAGAGGCTGATAAGTATCAGGCTTTGACCCGTATTTTGGCCTCTGAACAGGCAGATAAAGTCATTGTTTTTGCCAATCGAAAAGATCAGGTTAAGCGCTTGTATAATCGATTGGGAGCGGAGCATAACGTGGTCATGCTTTCCGGTGATGTCGATCAAAGTAAGCGTGAGCGTTATTTGGACAAATTCAAAAACGGCAATGCTAAGGTGTTGGTGGCCACAGATGTGGCGGGACGCGGCATTCACGTGGATGATGTTAGCCATGTGGTGAACTATACCTTGCCCGATCAGCCTGATGATTATGTGCACCGTATAGGGCGTACAGGTCGGGCTGGCCAAAAAGGAGTTAGCATTAGCTTCGTAAGTGAAGATGATGCCTTTAATTTACCGGCTATTGAAGCTCATTTAGATACCAAGCTGAAACTTGAGCAGCTAGATTAATTGGCTACTGCTGTCATTTAAAGCGCAAATACTTTAACTGAAAACACTAAATACAAATAGGGCTACTGAGATTCAGTAGCCCTATTTGCTATGTACTATTGGTTTATTGGTTTATTGGTTATAGGATGTTTATACAAGCTATGAGAGGAGAGGCTATTTTATTGAGAATGATGCTGCATAGGCATCTCTTCTGCTGAATGCATGTCATGGCCTGTCATATCTTCATTACCCATAGAATGCTGATCGTGAGCGCCGTGTTCAGCAGGAGCAGACATTGAGCTGTCGTGCATTTGATGGCCACCATGTGCTCCGTGATCGCCATGACCCCCGATATGTTTCATTGCCATAGGTAGAGCAATCACTGCCAATCCCGATAGAATCATAATGATTCCGTTTAATTGACGTAATTTATAGCGGCCAATTTGCTTGTGTAACCAGCCTACGGTCTCTTGGGTAGCCACTAACATAGGAACCGTCCCTAAGCCGAAGACGAACATTAATAAAGCACCCGTGGTAACATTATTACCGACAACGGCCATAAGTAGGGCACCATATACCAAACCACAAGGTAGGAAGCCCCATAATAAGCCAGCGGCTAGAGCTCTTGGAAAAGTGTTTAAAGGAAAAACTTTTTGACGTAAGGGAGACAGTTTTTTCCAAACGCCCATGCCCACTTTTTCAAGTTTATTTAAAAAGGGCATGCCCAGCATAGATAAGCCGATGAATACCAATACCAAGCCCAGTAAAATACGAGGCGTTGCGTTACCCATAAGGATTGGGGCCAAAACGGTGGTGCCAATGATGCCCGCAATAACCCCTAAAATTGAATAACTAATCAGTCGGCCAAAATGATAAGTGGCAATAAGTCCTCGTTTTTTTAGAGCGCTTACCTCTTGCATTGATAAACCAAAAGCGGTAACCAAGCCACCACACATCCCTAAGCAGTGTGGAGAACCAAAAAAACCCATAGCAAATGCTGCTAATAATAAAGGAATTGTCATAAAAAAATTATCCGTAAGGTTTGGTTTTTAGAGCAAATTGAAGGTTCACAGTTGGCAACTATTATTTGCCATCCGCTGATTCATCTTTACTATCAGCTTGTGAGATATTGCTAGTATTCGATTGATTATTGACCTTTGGAGGCGGTGTATCGGCTTTAGGCGTAGTAGGGTTAGGGTTACCGCCCAGAGCTTGTCTACGTTCCTGGCGGTCATCTAAAATAACGCGCTGCGATTCATTATCCAAATCCTCAAATTGATTGGATCTAACGGCATAGCGAACCGCCCAAATACCAATCACAAATAGCATAAGGCTTAACGGAATAAGTAAATACATACTGACCATATTAGGCATCCATTTTTTAAGCGTACGATTAATTGAATAAAAATATCAACAGATCATAAAAAGCACAGTCGTCAACTTTAAAAAAATATAATATACCTTTATATATATTATAATGCTTTTTAGTAAAAAAAAACTAAAAAACAAAGTGTCTAATCCAAAAAGGACTGACTAGAATGTCTTTACATCTTCCGGCTTTCGACTGCGCAATAAGGTCTCAAAGCTGACTTCACTGGCTTGACGGCAATTATCTTGTGGCACAAACACATCACGAGCATACGCGGCCAACTCATATAAAGTACGACGAGAATGCTGAGCATTATTTCTAGGCTCAAGCCAGCCTTTCTGCATAGGGAGAGGCGCGGGAATTGGTAAGGCATGAATGCCATTTAAGGCAAACTGTCGACGAGCACGCGTCATGTGATAGGCATCTGTAATTAAATATACATCTTGTAAATGCAGACGTTTGGCAGTGAATCGGGCATTTTCGCAAGTGTTCATACTGGCATTTTCAGTGATGACATTCTCAATATTGTAATTATATAACCAATCTTTCATCCAAGGAGCATCCACTCCGGTCAATATTATCGGCAATGGGTTGTTGCGCTGATATTGGATGACCGTCTGCATCCGGCTTAACGTATAGTCATTAAGCACAATGTCTGGCTTTTGCAAAGAGGAGCCTCGAGCTTGCTGTGGGGGCTCATCAGTTTGTGGTTTGGGTTGATAGCTCGCTGAAATGCTAGATTTTATTTGCCGAGCATTCTCAGTTTTATTATTTTTATCTGGGTTTTGCTGATCCTGGTAAGTATCTGCTTCAGTAAGGCCGCCGCCTAATACAACATAGGCCGTAGGCTGATGATTAAAGGGAATATTTAAAGATAAAGGTGTGTCAGGCTGCTTATTATCGACGGCATCCTTCATCGCAGTAGGGGAAGTTAACACCAGTTTTGGGTGCTGTGCGACCTTAGGTATCGGTAAATGATTGAGCACCCACAAGCCCACAGAAGAGAACATTGGGGTATAAAACCCAACCAGAGTCATTAACCCTAGTAATAAAAATACCAAAGAGGACTTTATTACAATATTGACCATGGGGGCTATCGGAGTGGGCGACTTAGTCATCGAAGGTGACACCAAGATATATTAATAATGGGCTTCATTATTTACCCAGACAGGCTCACGCTCTAAGGCAATACCAAACTGATCTTGAATGGTCTGCTGGATAAGCTGCTGTGTGGCTAAAATATCGTGCTGAGAGGCCGGTGTGTTACTGTCTGCTGCGCTATGATTGACCAATACTAAAGCTTGTTTGTCATGGGTCAAAATGGGGGCGATACCTTTGCCTTTTAGGCCAGCGTTGTCTATCAACCAGCCTGCGGCGACTTTGGTCTGCTCATCCCCCACAGGGTAGCCCACGATGTTAGGGTACTCAGCGGATAAGGCAGCAAATCGATTATTAGCAATAATGGGGTTTTTAAAGAAGCTGCCACAGTTAGGGAGCTTCTTTGGGTCAGGCAGCTTCGACTGACGGATTTCGATAATGGCCTGCATCACATCTTTGGCGGTAATCTCTGAGCGCGAGTCAGCTTCTGCTTTAGTCATTGCCAAGGTAGAGACATCGCCGTAGTTCGCAGTCACTTTAAGGGCATCTTTATGCAGTTTAAAACCTACTCGGGTAATCAGCCACTGGCCTGCTTGTTGCTTAAAAATACTGTCGCGATAATTAAACTGACAGTCGCTTTTGTTAAACTCATGCCAAGTTTGGGTAGGTAAATGAAAGGCCTTAACATGGGTCATGTAATCTTCTAATTGCACCCCATAGGCGCCAATGTTTTGTACCGGAGAAGCCCCCACCAGCCCTGGGATTAACGCTAAATTCTCTAAACCATACCAACCCTGATTGACAGTATAAACCACTAGTTCGTGCCAATTTTCGCCGCCCATAACCTCAATGGTAATGCTATCGGTACCTTCGGCTAAAATCTCGATACCTTTATAAGTAGGATGCAGCACGCTGGCGTGTAGTATTTCAGGCAAAATGACGTTACTACCCCCAGAAAGCACAAATATTGGGGTACCAAGCCTATCAATCTCTGCCACCGCAGGTTCAATATCAGACTCTAAATTCAGGGTAATCAGCCTATCTGTCTGACAAGACAGACGCATGGTATTGTACTCAATTAAGTCTGCAGCCACTGTGGTTAGGTTGTTCAATGCAAAGCCCTCAGTAGTTCTCTGTGCTGAGAGGTTAGCAGTATTGGCTTGGGTGCTGTGGATTTGAGATGAGGGGCTCATAGGCGATTTGGAACTCAATTAAATAAGCTTAATATTATAGCAGTGACCCTATCAAATAAATATGACAGGGTCACTAGGGGATTAGGGGTTAATAACAATCAATTAAAAACCGGCAATTATAGTTGCCAAGTATCTATCCAAGCATCTACAGACGACTCAAGTCTTTTGATGACTTCTTCAAAACCATCCTCACCACCATAGTAAGGGTCAGGCACATCTTGGTTGAGATAGCTGGCATCTACTTCACTCATTAATGCCAAGCGAGCAAGGTCCTCAGCGCCAGCTTTTTGTGCGGCAAGCTCGCGAATTTGTTGCAAGTCTTTTAGGTTTTGAGAGTCCATTGCCAAAATTAAATCAAAATCCAATAAGTCTTGCGGGCTTACTTGACGAGCGATCAGTTTGCTAATGTTATAACCATGTTGCTTGGCGTGGCTTTGAGCACGAGGGTCAGGGTGCTTACCGATATGCCAATCGCCAGTACCTGCCGAATCAATTTTCAGGGTTAACCCTGCAATGGCGGTACGCTGTCTCATGATGCCTTCTGCTGTAGGAGAACGGCAGATATTGCCAAGACAAACTAGTAGAACTGACTTAGGTGTCGTATCTGACATAGGCATAAGATAACCTTTAATAATTATTTTAATGAAGTAGGAGAAAAGAGGGTATTAGTAGCTTTTTGTGCTAAAACAAGTTGCTGATAGACTCACTAAAGGTAAGTCGCTCAAATAAAAACAGCCCTCTTAATGTGAAGGCTATTCTAACAAGGTTAGGGGGTAAACGATAGTAGAAGACGGCTACGCAGAGGTCAGCATTTAGCGGTAAATAGCTACGGTTGAAGCGGACATTAAGATCATAAGTTAAGCTTGTAAGTTAAGCTTATAAGCTAAGTAAAGCCCATTAACAGCCTTCTTAATCGGCTTGGTATTTAAAACGCTGTAAATCACGGCGTTGTTTCTTATTAGGCTTGGTGTCTGGACGAGCCAAGTTGGCCAGTTTTCTTTGTTCTGCAAAGTATTCGCGTCTTTTGATGCTCTCTTCTGTCTCTTCATACAAAGCTTGAGCCACAGTAGCATTGCCGCGTTGAACCGACAAATCTTTAACCACCACCGTTTTTTCGGTCATGGCAGTGGCAGAGCCTTGACGAATAGTAAGCTCATCACCAACGCTAATCTCTTTACTGGTTTTAACTCGGCTCCCAGCAAAATGTACTTTACCGCCTTCAATGGCTTGCTTGGCTAGGCTACGGGTGCGATAGAATCGGGCTGCCCATAACCATTTGTCCAAGCGAACCTTTTGTAGCGAGTTGCTATTGTTATCAGTATCTTTTGATTTTGCCATAATTTCCCTATAAATTTTAACCACTCAGGTAGCTGGTTTTTATGAGTATCTTCTTTATTTATGGGGGTATAAGTCAGCAACTTCAATTAAGCTACTTCAAAAACAGCTGATACCCCACGTTGTCAGTTACCGGGGTACAGTCATAGCCAATTTCTTGTAGCATATCTTGTACCGCAAGTGAGCTGGTGGCTGTGGCCTGGATGCCCACCAATACTCTGCCATCAGCCGCCCCATGATTTCGATAGTGGAATAGGGTGATGTTGTAATCTGTGCCCAATCTTTCTAAGAAATTAAGTAAAGCGCCAGGACGTTCTGGGAAGCTGACTTTAAACAGCTGCTCATCTGTCAGTCCGGCATGACCGCCAATTAAGTAGCGAATATGAGACTTTGAAATATCATCATCGGTTAGATCATGAGCATCATAACCGGCTTCATGTAAGGAATTTGCAATAGTGTGGCGCTCTTTATCACCTTCTTTTAAGGCAATACCCACAAAAATACTGGCAGGTTCTAAAGAGTCCGGTGAGGTGCGACTGCGCGCGCGGTAGTTAAACTCAGTGATATTACGACCTTTTAAGTCACGACAGAACTCTAAGAAAGCACCGGTACGCTCAGGAATAGTAACGGCAAATACCGCTTCTTTTTTCTCACCAATTTCAGTACGCTCTGCAATATAACGCAAACGGTCAAAGTTCATGTTGGCACCAGAGATGATGGCCACACAGTTTTTGCCGCTAATTTTGTTTTTGCTTAAGTATTTCTTCATGCCTGCCAGCGCTAGAGCTCCTGAAGGCTCTACAATGCTGCGTCTTTCTTCGAACACATCTTTGACCGCTGCACAGACTTCATCATTGGTACAGGTCACTACTTCTTGTTCGATAAGTTTGCCTGAGTTATCGCTTTTTTGTAAATTGAAAACCTCATAAGGCAATTCACCAATTTGTGCCACTGCAGTACCATCAACAAATAAGCTGACTTGAGACAGCTTGACGCGATCTTCCGCTTCAATGGCTGCCTTTAAACTGGCTGCCCCTTCAGGTTCAACGGCAATGACTTTGACATGAGGGGCCACCTCGCCTAAGAAGGCGGCGACACCAGCCAGTAGACCGCCGCCGCCTACTGGGACGAACACATAGTCTACATCTCGCCACTGTTGATTAATCTCCAAAGCCACGGTGCCTTGCCCAGCAATAACCAACTCATCGTCATAAGGAGGAATATAAGTTAAACCCTCTTTAATCGAACGCTCAATGGCATACTGGTTTGAGACATCAAAGTTGTCGCCGTATAAGTCCACATTACCGCCCAAAGCTTTGACTGCTTTAACCTTAATGTCTGGGGTAGTGGTGGGCATAACGATAATATTTTTAAGGCCTAACTTGTCAGCAGAGAAAGCCACCCCTTGAGCATGGTTACCAGCGGAGGCACAAATAACACCCCGAGATTTTTGCTCTTCAGATAGCTGACTAATTCGGTTATAGGCGCCTCGTAACTTAAATGAAAAGACAGGCTGTAAATCTTCTCGCTTCAAACGAATGTCGTTGTTAAAACGAGCAGATAACTTTGGTGCAAAATCTAAAGGCGTCTGAATAGCGACGTCATACACGGTAGCCTGGAGAATGTTACGAACCCATTTTGATAGCATAGAAAGTCCTAAAAATTTATTTACCGATGGTCTGGTGAATGGTTTTTGCCCATGAACGGTGACTCATAATTGATAACGGAGTCGATGTCTTTATTTTTGTAACTGTTAAGCCTATGCTGTTTTTTTTATTCGTGCAAGTTTTAGCAGTGAAATTATTGATGATATTAGTTTATTTTATAAATAACTTTTTTTAAGTGATTAAAAAGACAGCTTTTAAAACTAAAGGTGGCGAAAAATAAGGGCGGATTTGGTATTATGGCAGCTGCATAATTAACGACTAATGTTGGTTGTTTAAACCATTTTATCACCGGTCGCCGTAAAACCACCCACTTCAGGGCATAGGTATCTACACAATTTATCATTGAGCATAAATTTGATAAAATAGCGCAGTATGGCATAGATAAAATGGAGCTAGATACGAGGCTCATCAAACGATATCAACAACTCGTACACAATCACACTCACCCAAACGGTTATCTACATGCTGGTATGAAAGCAACTATGGATACTAAAAGCAGTTTTGCTCAGACCCAAGCGTTATGGCGATTTGTGCAT
>NZ_FUGE01000138.1 GCF_900162825.1 Psychrobacter piechaudii | reverse complement strand
TTACTTGTCTGTCTAAAGTTTTTCGGTAATTAACTATCAATAAGTTTAAAACTATCAATGAGTATAATCAATTACACAGTTAAACGATGACGACCTTTTGCACGACGACGTGCTAAAACTTGACGACCTTTTTTAGTTGCCATGCGAGCACGGAAACCATGAGTGCGCTTGCGTTTGATAACGCTTGGCTGGAATGTACGTTTCATAAATCACCTTTGACAGCAAAGAAATTAAAATAAATAGCGTTCACTAAGAATTTGTTGTAGCGAGCGATTATGCCAGCTAAGCCCCTTATTGTCAATAATAAATAAAGGTTTTAAGCCATCAATGATAACGGGTTTGATAAGTTAAGGTCGTTAGCGGCGATAGCTGGGTGGCTTGTGCTAAAAACTAAGGAGCTAATAACTGATTTTGACAACCATAACTTCCCATCAACAAATAAGTATTTCTACGAAGGTTTTTTTTTCGTTTTTTTGCGTCAAATCAATTCTAATAGACCGTAAATAAAATAGTTTGCAGAAAAGCTCTAGCAATCGTCTATTTATGAAAATTACATAGCACCAGATTATCTATTTAATACAGTTTTACTTAACAAAAAGTGCGGTTTCAACTGTCTATTTTTCGCGGTATATATTAAGTTAAATTACACAATTATTGTTTCTATAACAAACTCTTTTTCAATGAGTTATCTTTTGATATGAAAAAAATTGTCGTGAGTAGTCGACCAAGATCTATATATTTATGACAGCTACTCTGGATAGCTACTATTTTTTATATTTTGGATGCAAAAATCGATTGCTTGCTGGACATTCAATTTGCTGAATATAAAAAATAAGTCTTGAGTGCTCCCTAAACTGACAACAGAGAAGGGTGTTTTTTTTCGATATCCGTGTTGTGATTCTAAGTTTTAATAAGCATTAAGCTACAATGAATGCTTACCAGTTGTCACAAACATAGAGGTTGAAAACTAAGTTTGTGCTTGCTTCGATCTAAAACTAAAGCTGCTTATGAAACCTTATAATTATCAATTGACCCCTGTTGTTTTACAGTCTATTTGGTTGCTGTAAAGACTGTTCTAAATTTCGTTTTTTAAATTTAATTACTGTGATAAGTCTCTGTTTTCTAGAGAATGCTTTTGTTGTTTTAGAACAAATGATTTTGATTCTATTAAAAACTTATCCACAGAAAGCAGTGTTCCCTATAACTATATATATAATAGTTCTTTTGTTATTATTAGCAACCTATTTACCTGTGAATAACTATAAAAAATATAATTAAATCATTATCTTAACTTGTGGTTATTGCTGTTGATAACCTGTTACTAAACTCTGTATAACTCTCTAAAAATAGTTATCCACAAGGTTAGCCACAAAGTTATCCACAGAATAATTCTGATGATATTTGTGATTTTATATGTTAAAGTAGCCGCATTAAACAGGGTGAGACCTTCTTTTTTACCTCCCCCTACTCTTCTTCTTTTGTCCTTTTTATTAGGGTTAATGGGTCATGTCAGATAGTTTGTCGTTATGGGATAGGTGTCTTAATGACTTAAGATATCAGCTCAAAGAAAATGAGTTTACGATGTGGCTTAGGCCACTGTCTGCTAAAGTAGTTGGGGATAAGTTAGAGCTACTGGCACCTAACCAATACTTTGTGTCTCATGTACAAGAAAATCATTTTAATGCGATTGAACAGCTGGTAAAGCAACACAGTAATGGCGAAATAAGCCAAGTTGTGATCCAGGTTGAAAGTAGTGTTCAACAACCCCCTCGAGACTTAGTAGACAATCCTACTACTGGTGCCCAATACAGTGGGTCTCAGCCAAGCTCGCCCCCAGTTGGTATCGAGTCTGCTGGTAACCAGGCCTCGCAGATGGGATCTGATAAATCCCTAAGTTATATTAACCCTTATTTTACCTTTGAGACTTTCGTCAGCGGTAAGTCAAATATGTTGGCTTACAAAGCCTGCCTAGAGCTGGGTAAGAAGCAGTCACAGAACCGCCATAATCCTTTGTTTTTATATGGAGCCTCGGGGTTAGGTAAAACTCACTTAATGCATTCAGTGGCTCATAAGTACTTAAAGATCGGCAAAACTTTTTACTATTTTTCTTCTGAAAAGTTTATTAACCAGTTGGTTTATGCGCTGCGTAATCAAAAAATTGAGCAATTTAAACGCAAGATAAAACGGGTAGATCTGCTAATTATTGATGACGTGCACGTTTTGGCAGGTAAAAGCAAATCGAGTAGTGAGTTTTTGTCATTATTTGCTGATTTTATGGTTGAGGGTAAGCAGGTTATTTTGGCCTCAGACCGACACCCCTCGCAAATGACTGAATTTGACGAACGTTTTCGTTCCAGGTTTTCCTCTGGTCTGGCAGTGGGCATAGAGCCGCCAGAAATGGAAACTCGAATGCAAATTCTGCAGAAAAAAGCCACTTTATCTGGGATAGAACTGCCGAAAGAATGTGCACTTTTTATCGCTCAAAACGTGGTCTCTAACGTCAGGCGCTTAGAAGGGGCGCTGAATCAGGTAGTAGCCAATGCCAACTTAACGGGCAATCCCATCGATTTAGATATGGTGCAATATGCCTTAAAAGATGTGATAGCTATACGTTCGCAAGCAGTGAGTATGGACAATATCCGCAAGGTAGTGGCTGAGTATTATGATGTGTCGGTAAAAGATTTAATGAGTAAAAAGCGCACCCGTAGTATTGCTCGTCCACGTCAAATTGCTATGGCGTTGGCGCGAGAGCTTACCAAAGATAGCTTTCCCGATATCGGTCAATCTTTTGGGGGCCGCGATCATACCACGGTGATGCATGCTTGTGAAAAAGTAGCGCAGTTACGCAGTGAAGATCCGGTGTTAGACAAAGAATACAAAGCGTTGTCGATGACACTACAAGCAGGATAATAAAGCGAGTAGGGGGCATAATCAATTACCATACTGGTTGTGCACAGCGTTCCTCAATTGGTTATACTTAATAGCCCTAACAATAAAAGATAACGCAAGACTATAAAAGATAATAAAAAAGTTAGCGAAACCAAAGAAGTAATATTAAACTGGGTATAAGCCCTATTAAGACCCCATTAAAGAGTCCAATATTATGCAACTGTCTATAAACCGTGAATTGCTGTTAAAAGCCATCAATTTGATTGCCAAAGCAGCAGACAAACGCCATAACATGGTGGTTCTAGGTAATATAAAACTGGAAGTTACTGAGCAGCTACTGATTTTGACGGCTTCGGATTTGGAAGTAGAGTTAAGTGCGGAAGTTAAGCTAGGTAATGGTGCCACAGGCGTTATAGGTGCCACCACATTGCCGGCCTATAAACTGCATGAAATCTGTAAGTTATTGCCAAAAGATACCATGATCAATCTGACGGCTGAAGCCAATGAGCGCTGTATCATTACCAGTGGTAAAAGCCGTTTTGTATTGGGTACGTTACCAGCGTCAGAGTTCCCAGTATTAGGTAATCCTGCCAATATCACGCCATTGACTTTAAGCAGAGCAGTGTTGATGGATCTGATGGCGAAAACCCAATTTGCGATGGCGATCCAAGACGTGCGCTATTACTTAACCGGTATGCTTTTTGAGGTGGCGCAGCGACAGTTAACCACGGTGGCCACCGACGGTCACCGCTTGGCGTTGGCGCGTAGCGTGATTGATGTGGCCGATGACTTCACTATGCAGGCTATCTTGCCACGTAAGGCGGTTGTTGAGCTTGAACGCCTGGGCAATGAGCTGGGTAAGTTAGTAGGTGACAATGATGGCAATTTAACCTTGGTGTTTGGCAGAGAGTTTTTACAAGTCACCTTGCCTTTTGGCAATGTCGATAGCACCGGTGAGATTGACGATAGCATCAAAGTGACGTTTACGGCGCGTTTAATTGACGGAAAATTCCCTGATTATCGCCGAGTGATGCCAAATAACACCGATAAAATAGCCTTGGTTAATAAAGAACAAATGACAGAGGTACTAAGACGGGTCTCTATTCTCAGTAATGAGAAGTCACGTGGGGTTATTTTTAAGTTCTCGCAAGATGGCAATGTTGAGGTTCGCGCCAATAATGCTGAGCAAGATGAGGCGGTAGAAGCCTTACAGGTGAAGTATCAGGGTGAGCCAATTGAGTTGTCTTTCAATGCCGCTTATTTGCAAGATGTGTTAGATGTATTGGCAGGGGAGGTTCAACTGAACATGAGCCAGGCCAACAGCTCGGTACTGGTCAATCAGTTAAATGATACTCAGCACCAGTATGTCATCATGCCAATGCGTATTTAAACCTTATTTGATTCAGGCTACTAATGTAGTTTACCTAAAAAAGCAAAACCTTTTGGTTTTGCTTTTTTATTGGATGAAAATCGCTTTTTTCTCTTTAGACTATGCTATAAAAGAGCTTAGATTATTTAACATAATGTATAAGGGGTGGGTTATTTATATTATGTTAAATGAAATAGACCGGTTTACTCTAGGTTATAATTGTGAAAAACTTAATAATGCCAACTTAGTAACAAGATTAGGCTTTAATCAAGGGACCGGTGCCCTCATTTATAGGATTCAATAGACAATAAAGGCGTGTTCTATGCTGACCCAACTTAGTGTTCATCAATTGCGCAACTTGCAAGCGGTTCATATTCAGCCGGGGCAGTGTAATGTTTTTATTGGTGCCAATGGCAGTGGCAAAACCTCTTTATTAGAGTCTTTATATCTTCTTTCTCGGGGTAAAAGCTTTCGACACCATCAACCGAAACGCTATATTTCGCATCATGCGCCTCATACCACGGTCTATGCTAAATTTGCCAATGGCAACAGTATGGCGATTCAAAAAGCGCAAGATGCCAGCAGTATTATGCGTCTCGATCAACAAGCCGTTTATGTCCAGAGTGCTTTGACCAAGCAGCTCCCTACTTTGCTTATTGATCCGTCTTCTATGGATATTTTGGAGATTGGCAGTGGTAGCCGCAGACAATTATTAGACTGGATAACGTTTCACGTGAAACCTGGGTTTCATCCTCAGTGGTTGTCTTATCAACGTTTATTAAAGCAAAGAAATGCGTTATTAAAGCAATCACCTAAACTGTCTTCCTATCAGTTACAAGAGTTGGCGGCTTGGGACAAAGGGTTGGCCAATCACGCGGCGCTCATTACTCATTATCGCCAGCAGGCTTTTGAGGAGTGGCAACCCTTGTTTAATTCCCTTATTCAACAACTCTTACCTGACTATGCTCCCTTTATTCAGCTTAAATTTTCAGCAGGGTATAACACTGAGGTTGCTCTAGACGAATTATTGCAACAACGGTTGGCTCAAGATTGTCAGATGGGATATACGCGCATTGGCTGTCACCGAGCAGA
The DNA here is from genome assembly GCF_900162825.1 of Psychrobacter piechaudii. Lineage (GTDB taxonomy): Bacteria > Pseudomonadota > Gammaproteobacteria > Pseudomonadales > Moraxellaceae > Psychrobacter > Psychrobacter piechaudii. The sequence goes on along the minus strand of NZ_FUGE01000138.1, from coordinate 5,360 downwards.
TGTGCAAGTGTTGTGGGTTGAAGATGAAGTAGCAAGACAGCAAGTGGCCGCTTTTCAAGAGACAAGCTCTCAAAATGCAGGTTCTAAAAATATAGGACAGCAAGACACACAACTTAAGAGCTCAGAACCCCAAACCTCCGAATCTAGGTTAGCCCCCGAGCAGCCTTACCAAGAAGAGCAAGGTTTTTATGATTTGGAGGAGGTCGGCTTATTGGGCAATGTGCGTGAGCAAGCCGCTAACGTGCTTTCTCGCGGTGAAAAAAAGCTGTTAATTACTGCCTTGAAACTATCACAGCTGCCCTTACTAGCGACTGTAAAACAAGGGGAAGCAGACTCTGCGGTTATAAGTGAGGATGAAGTGATGCCCCTAGTTCTATTAGATGATATTGCTGCTGAACTGGATGAGCGGGCTTTGACCATCTTATTAAAGTCCTTGTCACAACTTTCTTGCCAAGTGTTTATCACCAGTTTAGAACCGAAAATTATGGTTGAAATTGGCCATTATTGGCCACAGGCTAAAATGTTTCACGTGAAACAAGGGCAGGTGACTGAAGAAGCCATAAATTAAGCCCTCATCATTAGTATATGGGACAATACAAGCCCATATATCTCATGCTTTTATCCCCAAAAAATGCTATAATGGCGAATAAGTTTTATAGTGAAATTATTGGTATAGAAACCTGCGTATTTGGCTAGATTGGAAGGCCAAGTACCGATTAATGGGTACTGATTTAACCAAGTAAATTATAAATTAGAATGTCCATTAAGTAAGTAAACAGCCAGTTAAGTAAAAATTGAGCGAGAATGTGGGTAACGTTAACAAGTGAGCTGTAAGAACCCCTATGCCATTTGAATTGCTGAGGATATCAGCATTGCCGTTTTAGGAAAGGATATAACATGAGTGAATTAAACCATAATACCGAGCAAGAGCTAGCTGCTAGCTTGCCTGAAGGGGTCGAGTTATCAGACATCCCTGAAGGGGTGCACCCAGAAGAATATAGCTCAAAGAATATTCGAGTATTAAGAGGGCTTGAAGCAGTACGCGTACGTCCAGGCATGTATATCGGCGACACCGATGACGGCACGGGCCTACATCACATGGTATTTGAAGTCGTCGATAACTCCATTGATGAGGCACTAGCAGGACATTGTGACCAAATTGATATCATCATTCATGAAGATGAATCGGTTAGCGTCATGGATAACGGTCGTGGTATTCCAGTTGATGTGCATCCTGAAGAAGGCGTATCGGCCGCTCAGGTTATTATGACTGTACTGCATGCTGGTGGTAAATTCGATGATAACAGTTATAAAGTGTCAGGCGGTTTGCACGGGGTAGGGGTATCGGTAGTAAACGCTCTGTCTAAAAAGCTTGAAATGAATATCTGGCGTGAAGGTCATCATTATCAGCAAACCTATAGCGATGGCGTGCCTGATGGTGACATTCAGATGCTAGAAGAAACTGAGCGTACGGGGACTCAAATTCGATTCTATCCTAGCCCAGAAGTGTTCACGGGCACGACCTTTGATTTTGACATTCTAGCCAAGCGTCTGCGTGAGTTGTCTTTCTTAAACTCAGGGGTACGTATTGTCTTAACCGATGAGCGTTCTGATAAGCAGCATGTCTTTGAACATAAAGGTGGCTTATCCGAGTTTGTGGCTTACATCAACTCAGGTAAAGAGGGGCTAAACGAAGTTTTCCACTTTGTTAGCGAGCAAGAAGACGGTATCGTGGTCGAAGCAGCCTTACAATGGACCGATACTTATAATGAAAAAGTGCTGTGCTTTACCAACAATATTCCGCAAAAAGATGGCGGCACTCACTTATCAGGTTTCCGCTCAGCATTAACTCGTTGTCTAAATACTTATATGGACAATGAGAATATGATGAAAAAAGAGAAGGTCAACACCACAGGGGATGACGCTCGTGAAGGGTTAACAGCCATTGTCTCAGTTAAGGTTCCCGATCCTAAGTTCTCAAGTCAGACCAAAGATAAACTGGTATCAAGTGAAGTAAAATCTGCTGTTGAATCAGCGATGCATGATAAGTTTAGTGATTATCTGCTTGAGCATCCAGGGGCAGCGAAATCTATTGCCAGTAAGATTATTGATGCAGCCCGTGCCCGTGATGCGGCGCGTAAAGCCCGTGAATTAACCCGCCGTAAGACTTCTTTAGATATTGCTGGTTTACCGGGTAAACTGGCCGACTGTCAAGAAAAAGACCCTGCACTTTCTGAATTATATATTGTGGAAGGGGACTCTGCGGGCGGTTCTGCTAAGCAGGGTCGTAGCCGTAAGACACAAGCCATTTTACCGCTAAAAGGTAAAATTCTTAACGTGGAACGTGCCCGTTTTGACAAGATGTTGTCGTCCGCTGAAGTTGGTACCCTAATTACTGCTTTAGGCTGTGGTATTGGTCCGGATGAATATAATCCAGATAAAGTTCGCTATCATAAGATCATCATCATGACCGACGCTGATGTCGACGGGTCGCATATTAGAACGTTACTCCTGACATTCTTCTTCCGTCAAACGCCAGAGCTGATTGAGCGTGGTTATATCTATATTGCTCAGCCACCTTTGTATAAAGTGAAAAAAGGCCGTCAAGAGTTATATCTAAAAGATGATGAAGCGTTAAAAGCCTATCTACTGTCCTCAACCATTGATGAAATGAAGCTGCACATCAGTGAAGATGCACCGGCCATTACCGGTCAAGCATTAGAGAAGCTGTTAAATGACTACAACCAAACCCAGCTGGTGAAGTCTCGTCTACAAATCCGCTACCCTGCGGTGTTGTTAGATGCGCTGACCCATGTGCCTAAACTGACCACTGACATGACTTATGACTATGATGCCATGAGTGAGTGGAAAGAGAAGCTACAAGCTCAATTAGAGCGATTTGGTAGCGACTTACGCCCATCGATTGAGCTTGATAACATCCATGCGCCGCGCACCGATGAGCTGTCTGAAGCGGCGAAAGATGCCAATAATCAATTTAAGTTTAAACTGGGCGCTAAAGTAGACAGTCCAAATGGCGATATTGAGGATGCAGAAGTTGTAGAAGGTGAGGATAGCGAAATGCTGTCGACCAAGCCGCAGTGGTTACCGCGCATCACCATTTACGTGCACAATTTATTCCAGCACTATTTGCTAGATGCCGGCTTCTTAAACTCAGGCGAATATGCGCGCTTAATCCGTCTGTCTGCAGAGTGGAATACGCTATTAACCGAAACGGCCTTTGTTCGCCGTGATACTACCACTGGCACCGTAAAAGATGTGTTGCTTCGTGACTTTGACCATTTATGGCAGCAAGTAATGCAAGAGGCACGCCGTGGTCTATCTGTCCAACGCTATAAAGGTCTAGGTGAGATGAACGCCGACCAGCTGTGGGATACCACGATGGATCCTGAAAACCGTCGCATGTTAAAAGTGACTATTGAAGATGCCATCGCGGCGGATCATTTATTCACTTGTTTGATGGGTGATGATGTTGAGCCTCGTCGTCAATTCATTGAAGAAAATGCGCTGACTGTCAGTAACTTAGATATCTAATATCAATGTGCGTAATTGGTTTTAAAAGAAGTCATCTTGCTTGCAAGGTGACTTCTTTGTTTCACGTGAAACATAAGCCTTATGTTTTATTTTCAGATTTTAGCCTTAAAAGTCGTTGCTGCTGAGTGGGTAGGAAGTAGATTATGATCGAAGTTTTATTCTTGGCCATTGCCTTAGCGATGGATGCTTTTGCAGTATCTATTGGACTAGGGGCAAAACAGAGCAGTACTGCCTATGCAAGCTCAGCAAAGGCAAAGGCTATGTTGCTCAGACTGGCAGTCATGGCCGGACTCTACTTTGGTATAGCCCAAGGGATTATGCCCTTAATTGGTTATTTATTAGGGTCAGCCTTGCTGGGTTGGTTGGCGTCTGCTGCGCCTTGGATTGGCTGTATTATCCTAGTGGGACTGGGTGTAAAGATGCTGTATGAGGCAATAAGTGACGAGGAAGAAGAAGAGCTTGGGTCAGAGGACAATACAAAAATTGACCATAAGCTTATGACTACCATGGCGATTGCCACCAGTATTGATGCGATGGCGGCTGGCTTTACCCTAAATTTATTGGCAGTGAATGCTTGGATTGCGTGTCTCATTATCGCGATAGTGACGGCTCTGTTCAGCTTTGGTGGCGTATATTTAGGTCGACAATCGGGCACCTGGCTAGAAGATAAAGCAGAGATATTGGGCGGTGTGGTACTAATCGCCATTGGTATCAAAATGGTTTTATAGCGGGTAATTCATACACTATATATTAAGTTATATACATAAGAAAAGCCCCTTTGTTATTAAGCAAAGGGGCTTTTTTTTGAGTATAAATAAGCGAGTTGGAGTTTACTGCTGCTTATCTAAAACACTATTTAAAACGCCATGCCAAAATGCGACTGGCCTTTTGACCATGCTGCATATTAATGGTTTTTATCTGTCTGGCGCCGACTCTTCTCAGTAGAGCATCAAGAGGTTTTAAGTTTTCAGCTCTTGAAACCAAAGTAGTGAACCAATTAACTTGCTGAGCGTAATCGACACTCTCATTAATCATACGACTGATAAACGCGAATTCGCCTCCTTCAGTCCATAACTCTGCATTTTGACCACCAAAGTTTAAGTTGTTTTTGGCATCGGCAAACTTGTTGGCTTGCCCATTAGGATTGCGACGAGCACGGTTCTTTTGTAATTTACTTTGTTTGCGATTATTAGCATCCAGTACTTCTTGCATTGACCCATGAAACGGGGGGTTACACACGGTGATATCAAAATAATCGTGTTCACCGATAATACCTTTAAAGATATTCTTCGGATTCTTTTGCTGTTTGACCGTGACCAATTTTTTTAGATTGGGATTGATTTCACAAATGGCTTTGGCGGTGTTAATAGAAACAGGATCTATATCGGTAGCGGTAAAGTACCAGCCATAACTTTGACTGCCCACAATGGGATAAATCAAACTGGCTCCGGTACCAATGTCTAATACATGTGGCTTTTTATTTTCTGAGCCACTGTTGTTATCGGCCAATAAGTCAGCCACTTGGTGAATATAGTCAGCACGACCTGGAATCGGTGGGCACAGGTAGCCTTTGGGTAAATCCCAGTATTTGATGTTGTAATGATGGGCCAATATAGTCATAGCCCTTAAAAACAGTCACACAGCCAAAGAAAATAGAAGAATAACGTATCGATACAATCTATTCCCCAATCTTGACGCTTTTTCTTAACCCAAGCCCAAGTTTGCTCAATAGGGTTTAAGTCAGGACTATAAGGCGGTAACCATAGAATAGTGTGTCCTGAATCTTCAATGATTTTTTGAATATCAAG
>NZ_FUGE01000136.1 GCF_900162825.1 Psychrobacter piechaudii | reverse complement strand
ACAGCGTAATGAGCACCTGCAGCAACAGCTTGTTCAAACAAACACAAGTCACGATCAACTACAGCAGCTTTTTAACCAAGTGGTTGAAGAAAACCACAAGCTGTATGAACAAGTGCTTGAACTCATCGAAAAACAAAAGCAGCTTATTCACCGGCTCTATGGACAAAAAAGCGAAGGCATAACTGCCAGACAAGCCCACTTAAATTATGAGGCCGCGCAAGAGGACTTAGCGCAGCTTGAACAAATCCGAGATGACTACCTTAGCGGCTTAAGCCAAGATGAGCTTGCCAAGCTGCCTGCTATTGATCGTACTCAGGCAGAAACCCTCATTGATGAGGCTGAGCTTAAAGCCGCCAAAGAGAACACAGATGAGCTGCCAGCTTCAGCTACTGATCAGCCTAAAAAAACAAAGCGTGCTAAATACACAGTGATTCCTGACAACCTTGAGGTCAAAACCCAGGTTCATGAACCACTTACCACCGTTTGTGACTGCGGCTGTCAAATGAAGCGAATTGGGGAGGATAAACAAGACAAACTTGGCATTATCCCTAAGCAGTTTTATATTGAACGTCACATCTACCCTAAATGGGTATGCCGTGAGTGTGACATCATTCATCAAGCGGCTGCCCCCAAGCAGATTATTAACAAAAGCATCGCCACCCCAGAGCTGCTTGCGCACATCCTTATTAGCAAATATGCAGACCATCAGCCGCTATATCGGCAGAATATTATCTATCAGCGAAGTGGGGTAAATATCTCCGATGCTACTATGGCAGACTGGGTAGGACGCTGCGGCGTTGCCTTTGAGCCTTTAGTCAGTCGCTTGCATGAACTATTACTGTCTGAGCCTATCTTACATGCCGATGAAACCCCGGTATCTATCATGAAGAATCATGTAAAGGTAGGTGGTAAATCATTAAAAAAAGGCTATGTCTGGGCGTATCTTACGCCACAGCCCAGCTCCTTAAAGGCGGTGGTCTATGACTTTGCCGAAAGTCGTCGTAATGAGCACCCTAAAGCCTTTTTAGATAAGTGGCGCGGTAAGCTGGTTTGCGATGATTACAGCGGGTATAAGTTCTTATTTCATCAAGGTGTGACTGAAATCGGTTGTCTGGCTCATGCACGGCGTAAATTTCATGAACTGCATGTCACTGGGCAAAGTATCGTGAGTATTGAGGCATTAACGTTATTTAGGCAGTTGTATGCCATTGAACGTGAGATTGATGAGCGATTTGAAAAAAACACACCCCCAATACCAAGAGATCCCCAAGTAGTTCGGCAAATCAGGCAAGAAAAAGCCAAACCAATTGCCGATAAGCTGCACCAATGGTTACAAGAAAAAAGGCAGTTAACCACTAAAAATGCCAGTATTAGTAAGGCGATTGATTATTGCCTGAAACGTTGGCAGGCGCTGACTCAGTATCTAGATGATGGCAGGCTGCCGATTGATAATAATTGGGCGGAGAATCAGATGCGTCCGTGGGCACTTGGGCGTAAAAACTGGTTGTTTGCCGGTTCGCTGCGAAGTGGGCAGCGGGCTGCGAATATTATGTCAATCATTCAGTCAGCTCGCTTAAATGGTTTGGATGTGTCTGCTTATTTGACAGACGTGCTAAGACGCCTGCCTACTCAAGAGGATCTGGATGAGTTGTTGCCTCATCGCTGGGTGCCACCGCAATAGGGGGTGGTCGGATGCTTACATTTTAAGTAAAGTACGGTATAACCAATAAAGGTGATGCTTTCGATCATTTGCCACAGTTTTTACCACAATAATAAAAAATAGGTATTATTTTGCGTCCATATAACTCACGTAAACATCGCTCTGCCAAACATTATTCCTTTTTAGGCCTCTTAGTGTTGTGTCTCTCGCTGTGGTCGTCACCCGTTATGGCCGCTTGTGGGGCGGGCGATGGCAAGCCGGTAAAGTTTGGTTCTTTAACTTGGGAGAGTGGCCAATTTATTTCTTCCGTACTGCAAGCTATTGCAGAGAAAGGCTATGGCTGTGAGACTGAGTTGGTACCCGGTACTGGGCCAGCCCTAGAGACCGCATTGGCGCAAAATGATATACAGGTCATTGGAGAACAATGGGTTGGGCGCTCGCCGATTATGGAAGAGGCGATTGCAGCAAATAAGGCCGCTGTCATAGGTGATACCTTACAGGGCGGGGCCACCCAAGGTTGGTATGTACCCAAATATGTGCTTGAGGACAATCCTGAGCTTAAAAGTTATCAAGATTTACCTAAATATGCCCATCTATTTACCGATCCTGAAAATCCCTCTAATGCCCGGTTTTTAAACTGTCCTACCGGTTGGACCTGTGAAGTATTTAATACCCATTTGCTCAAAAATTTAGGTTTAACCACCCCAAACAGTCAAGGGGTTAAGTTTAATAATGTTCACCCTGGTACAGGTGCAGCACTAGCTAGATGCTGCCATATCTTCTGCCTTTGAGCAGCGTAAGCCGTTGCTGTTTTATTATTGGCAGCCCACCGGTCTTATGGCCAAATATGACTTTGCCGAGATTCCTTTTCCCAAGCACGATGAGCAATGTTGGGATGAGCTTCTTGATGCAGGAAGTCAGACCAAATGCGTTTCAGGTTTTCCAGTATCGAATTTAGGGGTGGCAGTTTCTACCCCTTTTCTAGACAGTAATCCAGAGTTAGCCACTGCTTTTAAAAAGGTACAGTTCACCCCCAATATCCTAAACGGCGCCATCTTACAGATGAATGAAAGCAAGCGCAGTGGGGAAGAACAAGCCGAACTGTTTTTGCAACAAAACCCGCAGCTTTGGCAGCAGTGGTTAACCCCTGAAGCGGCTCAAAATTTAGCCAATGCGCTTAATGTGTCTTTTGAGGGTTCTGATGGTTCCTTAAACAGTCAGTCAGGACAAGCTGATATAAATAGCAACACTAGCGCCGGCTTTAGCTGGTTCCCTGAATGGTCGTTTGAAAATCAATTAAACAACTCCCTTAGCTACGTAGTCCAAAATTTCGGTGACGTGTTTCGCTCCATCAGCCAGCTTACTTTAACCTATCTAACCTGAGTTCGGGATAAGCAGGTCAAAAAAGGCAAAAAAAAGAAGTCCAAAATTGTTAAAGTTAAGGTACCAACAAAAACTCAACAAAAAGGACTTCTTACATGGACAACCTAACCGAATTATACTGCCATATTGACGACTTTTACCAAGCATTCAAACCAGAATTTGAACGTCAGCTGATCGAAAATGGGACAAAGCGATTAAGAGCATGCAAGATAAGTGTACCAGAG
>NZ_FUGE01000121.1 GCF_900162825.1 Psychrobacter piechaudii | reverse complement strand
ATGCACAAATCGCCATAACGCTTGGGTCTGAGCAAAACTGCTTTTAGTATCCATAGTTGCTTTCATACCAGCATGTAGATAACCGTTTGGGTGAGTGTGATTGTGTACGAGTTGTTGATATCGTTTGATGAGCCTCGTATCTAGCTCCATTTTATCTATGCCATACTGCGCTATTTTATCAAATTTATGCTCAATGATAAATTGTGTAGATACCTATGCCCTGAAGTGGGTGGTTTTACGGCGACTGGTGATAAAAGTAAAAACTAGCCGGCAGATCTGTCGGCTAGTTTTATTTTTGTGGTAGCAGTTGGTTTTGGGGAGGTAACTTTTTATACATTCTTTCTACCCTTTCTACCGCTTTTTATTACTGAGATTTTTTTAGATAGGTTTACCTTATATAGAGCTGTTAAACTTTGATATTAAGTGACTAAATTAGCTATACCCTTAACCCTAGACGATACTTCCCGCTTTAGTGATGCACACATAATGGATCTGTAATGCCCCAGACATTAAATACTGATAATACTAAATTATCTAGCTCCAATACTAGCTCACAGCAGCAGAGCAGCCTGTTGCCTATCGAGGTTTATTTGGGCGGATCCTTTGATCCAGTTCATAACAGCCATCTGGCTTTATTAACCCATGTTTATCAAAAATTAGCGGCTGATAGCCATCCCGTTAATGCCTACTTTATGCCTACCTCGCGCTCACCGCTAAAAACAGACAGCAGTGCCTCTGAGCATCGCTTAAATATGCTGAGCGTAGCCATTAAAGAGTTGCAAGCAGAAACCTTATCTTCTCAAAGCCACACCACCGCTTTGAACCTAGCAATTAGTGAGCATGAAATCTGGCAAACGCCGCCTACCTATACCATAAATACTCTGGCTGAGTTACGTCAGCAGCATCCTAACCACAGCTTGGTATTTATTATCGGCGCAGATAATATTGCCAGCTTACCTAAATGGCGCGATGGCGATAAATTGACCCAGTTTGCTCATCTATGGGTATTTCCTAGAAATGAATTACAATCTGCTGCAGAGATTACTGAGCTGTTACCCGACTCCTTAAAACCCCAAGTCAGCTCTTGCTTAGAGGACTTGAAGCAGCACACTCATGGCCGCATATACATAGATCCACATATGGTAGCGCCCCTATCGAGCAGTGCCATACGGGAAGCAATTGCTCAAGGTAGGCCAGAGATTGCAAAATCTGCTTTGCCACGCTCCGTATATTCGTATATCATGAAAAACAATTTATATCATTCTAATTGAGTTAATGGTTTCCATACTGCCTACGCAAGACCCAACGCCCTCATAATGAACTAAAATTTACCGAAACTTTAAAACATATTTTTTGGCTTTAACGTCATAAAGTATATACAGACAACCCTATAGGATAGCTATGACAATAGACGCAAATCAAAAAACACCCATGAGCGATGAAAGACTACAGCAATGTCTTGAAATGGTTCAAGACGCCCTAAACGATTTAAAAGCAAAAAACATTACCGTACTTCACGTCTCTGAATTGACAGACGTCATGGATTATATGGTTATCGCTGAAGGTACCTCAAAGCGTCATGTGAATGCTTTGGCGGATGAAGTGGGCGCTATTTCCAAAAAAGCAGGCTTTATGCCTTTAGGCCGCGAAGGGGAAAAAGACAGCGACTGGACTTTAGTAGATTTGGGCGGTGTTATCGTTCATATCATGACGCGCCAAGCTCGTGAATTCTATGACTTAGAAGGCCTGTGGTCTTCTCCTGAAGAGCTTAAAAAGTTAGTGGCTCGTGATTTAAGTGATCGCTAGGCTTTATCTTTTCTATCATCAATAAATAACCGCTCATAGCGGTTAGTAAAAAGTACTACCCATAAAAAAAGACGCTCATGGCGTCTTTTTTTATGCCTAAGTCTGCCTGAATTTAATATCCCAATTCCTCTAAATCCAGATAAATATCGCATCCTTCGAAATAGTCATCTTGACAAGAGTATTGAAACCATTTCTTAGCCTCAGTGTAGCTTTGTTTTACCCCATCCCGATTATAATACATGGTTCCAAGATTGAAGCTTGCCTTACCATAGCCTTGCTCAGCAGCTTTGACATACCACTTTAAAGCTTGTTTGAAGTCTTGAGGCACTCCTTCTCCATCTTGATAACTAATTGCCAAGTTATACTGAGCATCTGCTATACCTTGTTCAGCCGCTTTTTGATACCACATAGCCGCCTCAGTAGCGTCTAGCTCTACACCATAGCCGCCATCATAAAGTATGCCTAAGTTATTCTGGGCTTGGGCTTCTTCTTGCATAGCGGCGCGTCTGTACCAAGAAGCAGCCATTTCATAGTCTTGTTTTACCCCTAATTCACTTTCATACATCATGGCCAAGTTTAACTGACCCACTGGGTTTCCCTCTTGAGCGGCCATTAAAAACCACATTACTGCCTTGGAGTAATCCAACTCAACCCCATTGCCATGATAATACAGGACCCCAAGATTGACATAAGCCCCATCTGCTCTCTGTCCAGCTGCTTTAAGGTACCATTTACAGGCCTTATCAAAATCTTGTGAGACCCCTTGCCCTTCATCATATAGGACAGCCAACCCATACTGGGCTTCTTTATAGCCTTGGTGAGCTGAAGCCAAATACCATTCAGCGGCTTTTGAAAAGCTTTGACTGATCCCTATACCCAGATCATAAAACAGACCGACTTTGTATTGTGCTTCCGGATCACCCTGCTCCGCTGCCTGCAAGTACCATTTAAAAGCCTGAATATAATCAGTGGGAACCCCACCCATACTCATAAAGAATGCCTAGATTATACTGAGCATCTTTATCACCCTGAGCAGCAGACTTCTGATACCAGTACCTTGCTTTTGTAAAATCTTGAGTGGCGCCTCTACCTTCATGGTACATCACCACCATATTAAATTGAGCGCTTGCATCGCCCTGCTCGGCCGCTTTTTGATACCACTCAATTGCTTTTTTATCATCTTGCACTAGCCCTTCACTGCCTGTCTCGTAACTCCAGCCCAAGTTAAACTGTTCAACTGAGCTACCATTTTCAGCCAAAGCTTGCATCGTCGGCAAGTCTAAAGCATTCGCTGACAGCGAAGTTAGACACAGGCTAGCCACTAGCGTGAGTACGCTAAGCTTAAATAAACGAAGGGGAGTCGCTGGGGGCATATCATTCCTTATGGCAAGGTCCATTTTATTTGTTTTGCTAGGCCAGTCTGTCATTGCTATTAGCCATCAGTACCAATGCCAACAAGAGACATGTTAATTTATCTGATAGACTGGTTTAGTTTACATTAAAATAGAGAGCCATAAAACCGCTGTGTTGTTATAGGAAGACAAAACAAAAGACTAGTCATATTATAGACACGACACAGCGGATAGTTGAGAAAATACGTCAACATTGAATATCGATTAACAAATATTTATTTTAAACTGCTATTATTACGCCGCGAATAAAATAAGAGCCGCTATAAACCAACTGCCGCAACCCTTATTTTTTAACCCACATTATCCATTTAAAACACAAAAAGACGGGGCCTTTATGTCTAACTTATGGCTTGATCTAGGGAATACAAGACTTAAATATTGGCTGGCAGATGATATCGGTCAGATCATCACCTCAGATGCCAAGCAGCATTTGCAAGCCCCTGCAGAGCTGCTAATTGGTTTAACGGATAGGTTTAGTGCTTTAGCCCCAGAGTTTATCGGAGTTTCTTCAGTGCTCGGTGAGGAGGTGAATGCCCAAGTTGCTGAATCCCTAGCTTCTTTAGCTATTCCTTTTGAATTTGTTCACGTAGATGCGCATCACCCTCTACTCACCAGTGATTACGATGCTGGGCAATTGGGGGTGGATCGGTGGTTACAGATATTGGGGGCGGTCGATAGAAAAAAACGTCAATGTATTGTTGGCTGTGGCACGGCACTAACTATAGACTTGGTGGATCATGCTCACCATTTGGGCGGCTATATTTTTCCAAGCATTTATTTGCAGCGTGAAGCCTTATTTTCAGGGACCAAGCAAATCAGTATCAGCGAAGGCACTTTCACCAGCATTAGCGAAGGGGTAAACACCTCTGATGCGGTACATAGAGGTATTTTATTGTCTATTGTCGGGGCCATTAATGAGATAACACGGCGCAATCCTAATTATGAATTTACCTTGACCGGCGGGGATGCTCCTTTATTGGCCCAACATCTGAATCACCCGATTCATATTAAAGACAGCTTATTGCTTAATGGCTTGATGCGCTATTTCGATCAACAAAATGAGTCTCGCTAAAACCATTTTTAGCTTCTTGTTTTAGCCTTCATGTTTTAAACCCCGTTGAAAATAAAAAGACCTATCTATGAAAGATAGGTCTTTTTTGTTTTTACACCTAATTTGCTTTTATTATTTGTCCATAAAAGGATAGTCGGTGTAGCCTTTGACCCCGCCCCCATAAAAGGTTTCAGGGCGTTGTTCATTCAATGTAGCACCCTTCTCGATACGCTCTGCCAAATCTGGGTTGGCAATATAATCGCGGCCAAAAGCCACCGCATCAATATAACCTGCCTCCATCAAGGCCTGTGCTTTTTCAGGCGTATAGCCACCGGCAACAATGATGCTGTTATCAAATGCCTGACGCAACTTTTGACGAAACTCTGTGGAATAAGGTGTCCCACCAACCCAATCTGGCTCTGACAGATGCAGATACATCAAGCTGCGCTTATTAATTTGCTCAACCAACCATATAGCTTCGTCATCATTGTAACCCACATCCACACTATTAAAGGTGCCTAGAGGGGAGATGCGAATACCAATATGGTTTTTGTCCCACGCCTCAACACACGCATCGATAACTTGTAACATCAAGCGAGCCCGGTTTTCACGACTACCACCATAATTATCCTCGCGCTTATTGGTATGCTCTGCCCAGAATTGATGCAATAGATAGCCATGAGCACCATGAATCTCTACCCCATCAAACCCAGCTTGTTTGGCATATTTAGTGGCTTGAGCAAAGTCCGCGATAACCTGTTCAATCTCTTCTAAACTGGCTGCGCGAGGCGTGGTACCCTCGACACGTATTGGTTTGCCATTATCATCGCGTAAAGTGGTACGAACTCCCACATTAACGTCAGACGCTGATATTGGAGCTTTACCTTCGGGCTGTACGCTTTCATGGGACACTAAGCCTGTGTGCCATAACTGCACCACAATTTTGCCACCCTTGGCATGTACCGCATCAGTGATGACCTTCCAAGCCGTAACTTGCTCCTCATCATGTAGGCCCGGAGCACCGGCATAACCCTTGGCTTGTAGAGAAACTTGAGTGGCTTCTGTGATAACCAAACCTGCCCCGGCTCGCTGAGAGTAATACTCTACGGCTAGAATGTTAGGCATGTCACCAGGCTCTATTGAGCGTAATCGAGTGAGTGGGGCCATAAATACTCTGTTTTTAAAGCTTTGGCTGCCCATTTCAATGGGGTTAAATAAATTAGCGTATACCATAGTATTCCTTATATTATTGTCTTAGTTATTTACAGAATTTAGCCTGTTTTGTTGTTACGGCTTATAGTGTTAGGACGAAGTTATCATTGTTGAAGCAGAGGATTGGCAACCTGTCTTTACACTCCTATCTGACTGCCCTCGTCTACTCTGTTTATTATGGAGTAATATCTAGAAATTTAAAGTGAAATAGACCGGTCGTTACAACTTGCTTATATTTTATTAATGAAAAAAACCCACTAAAATTATTTAGCGGGTTTGTGTGGCAATAATCACTACTATTTAGTCATCAGCGTGAGTCTTTTCAAACTCATCATGCTCAACTTGATATAAAGCGCCTAATCTTTGCTGTAAGTCATCATCTAAAATCTTACGGGCTTCTTTGAAGAACTCATTCTCTTCTTCTTGTAAGTGATGACGCACTTTGTGAATTAGATCCGCACAAGTAGTGTCCCAAGTGTCTTGACTGATACGGCCATCATCCAGTGTTTCCATCATTTCGTCCATCTCATGGTGCTCAGTAATGGCATGACGTGATAAATCTAAGCCTTCATCATGTTGCATCACAGGAATGTATAAATGACGCTCTTCTGCAGCGGCATGCGCCTGTAATTCTAGCTTCAGCTCTTCGTAAATGGCTTTACGCTTGTCGTTGTCTTTTTCTTTTTCAAGCTGATCACATAGTTCGCGCTGCAAATCATGCTTGGTGATTAGGGCTGCAAAAATGTCTTGATCAAAATTCACACCGCTGTCTTTACTCATAATAGGCTCCATAATCAGTCAAAAAATTCAAATTAAAACCGCAATTAATAAATACATTTTAATTTATTTAATTCATTTCTTAATTATAACCTTACCCTATACGGATTACTGTCTTAATTAGACAAAGATTTGTATGAGCATGTGAATAATGCAAGCCATTCTTATTCGTCTTTATTTTTCTTGCTTCTCAAAGACTTAATTAAACCCTCGTGGTGAATTTTTGGCATTTTCAAAGTTACTGTTCCGGAAAGCATGTCATGTACCGCCAGCCCTCCACGGTTAAACAAACAAAAAACATAATTGAACATCAGGCCAAAAAAAGCACTGAGCAGCATTACCGAGCGCGAGCCATGAAAAGCATAGCCAATCGCCCCACAAATTACTGGTACCAGACAAGCGGCTAAAATACGCTTGATGGTATTACCCCAAGTGAGCAGTTGGCCGTTATCATCTACCGTCTTCAAACGCCAGGTTTGCATACCTAAAGTCTGCCCTGCACGGCGCCAAAATAGCCCGTAAAAGCCAATTAAGGTCAAAATGAAAGCTGGGGTCAACACCAAGTTTTGGTACCAACGTGGCAAGGTCTGTGCCTGATCTGAGGTTACCCCAGTTTCCATGGTCATCATAGTGCCAATCACGGTTAATACCGTCCCTACCAAAAATAATAAGGCCAAAATTAACATACCATCATAAACGATAGCAATAACTCGGGTCGATGCTTTGGCGATTTCTGGCTCACCAGAGATACTAACGCCTTCTATACCTGTGGGTCTTAATTGCTCAGTACTGTTAGCTGCGGCAGTTTGAGGACGACGAGAAAGCTTGGGAGTACGTTGTTTAGACATGATGAAATGACAACTCAGTAAGGACAGACTTGTTAATAGAAAATTGACCTCCTCCCCTCGCTAAACCGAGGGGATTCCTACAGCTAGACGGTCAAGCCCGACCGCAAGGATGTTCTTAGCAGCATTGATATCTCTATCATGCCATGTGCCACACTC
>NZ_FUGE01000228.1 GCF_900162825.1 Psychrobacter piechaudii | reverse complement strand
GTTTAGAATGATACGAGGCCATATTATTGAGCTTACTCCAAACAACAAGCAAGCCACTTACTTTGCTAAGGCTTGCGGTATAGCTCGTCTTGCCTATAATTGGGCGTTAGCTCAGTGGCAACGACAGTATGCTCAAGATAAAGCCTATCGTGATGCTTGTCATATTATGGGTATTGATGTTGATGAAAGCAAATTACTAAAGCCTACCCAAGGCAAGCTACGCAAACAATTAAACGCCATTAAGCGTGATAAGTACCCATTCATGCTTGAGGTGACGAAATGTGCCCCACAACTTAATGCCTGTCAGTTAAGAGATTTTATCACCGGTCGCCGTAAAACCACCCACTTCAGGGGGTGGATATAAGGCGACATGTAGTGTCGTAAGTAGTGTTTAAAAGGTTGTAAGTTGAAATTAACCTCGGCATACTAAGTATATGAAAACACTCAAGCTACGCATTAAAGACAAACACATAAAAGAGCTGAATCAGCTAAGCGGTTCAGTAAACTTTGTGTGGAACTATGTCAATGCGCTGTGCTTTGAGCATTTAAACCGTACTGGTAAGTTTTTTAGTGCTTATGATCTAAGTGAGTATACCAAAGGTAGCGGTGAGTATTTAGGATTACACAGTCAAACCTTACAAGCTATCAATGAGACTCACGCGAAGGCCCGAAAACAATTTAAAAAAGCCAAGCTTAACTGGCGTACCAATCGTCCTGATGCCAAACGTAAATCACTGGGCTGGATACCTTTTAAAAAGTCTGCTATCAAGTATCTAAGCACAAGACAAACGGGAAAGAAAGCACTTAAATCAACCCTACAGCTATCCCTATCTAAA
>NZ_FUGE01000134.1 GCF_900162825.1 Psychrobacter piechaudii | reverse complement strand
TTGAGCAGGGAGTTATCAATCTACCTAAAATAAAAGGCATCAAAACCGTATTTAGCCGTGAGTTTGAGGGCAGGGTTAAAACAGTAACGATTAGTAAGATAGCAACAGGCAAATACTATGCAAGTATTTTAGTTGAAAACAATGAAGTTGTACCAACACCTACCACAATAGAGCCTAGCCTAACTGTTGGTATTGACTTAGGCATCCGCCATTTACTTAACTTATCAGGCGGTAGCAAGTTTGATAACCCAAAGCATTTAGCCAAAGCCAGTCAAAGACTTTCTATGCAGCAAAAAATCTTTGCTCGTAAACAAAAGACCAGTAAAAACTATCAAAAA
This sequence comes from Psychrobacter piechaudii, assembly GCF_900162825.1. GTDB lineage: Bacteria > Pseudomonadota > Gammaproteobacteria > Pseudomonadales > Moraxellaceae > Psychrobacter > Psychrobacter piechaudii. The sequence goes on along the minus strand of NZ_FUGE01000134.1, from coordinate 1,288 downwards.
CAAAAATTAGCCGTTGCTCGTATTCATGAAAAAGTACGCAACCAGCGCTTAGACTTACACGATAAAGTCACGCATAAACTGATTTGCGAAAACCAAGCGACCAGTTATGCGATTGAAGATTTAGGTGTAAAAAATATGGTAAAGAACCGTAAACTTGCCAAAGCCACTAATGATGTGGGTTGGGGGCAGTTTGTTACCCTGCTTACTTACAAGGCGAATTGGTATGGTAAGAATATCCTAAAGGTAACTCGATTCTTTGCCAGTTCTAAAATTTGTTCGCATTGTCATCACAAATTAGAGAGTCTGCCGTTATCGGTGCGTCATTGGACGTGTCCTAGCTGTCAAACACACCATGACCGTGATATCAATGCTGCGAGCAATATACGCCAACAGGCGTTAGCTGATGTAGCAGGACTTGCTACTGTGTAAAGAGTTCCCCCAGTACAATACTTATCAGCGTAAGTGTACTGGCGAAAGATGGTAGCTTAGGTTGCTATGGGTCGCAAAGACTCCCCTACCATAACCGCTAGGTTTGGTGGTGGGAGTATGTCAATGTGGCCAAAATGTCCACGAGGTAACCCACTGTTTCCAAAAAAACTTAATATAGTGGCGTCGACCTGCTCTGAGATATACCCTGGCATAATCCAAGTTCAGGGGTTGTTTTAGGAGTAATTCATTGACTGCTGTGTCAAATTGATGATTATTGTCGCTATCGGTGAAAATTAAAACATATTCTTTAGCCTGATTATGGCAACGATAGTGCGCATCTGCTAAACACATTATGCTGTTTTGACGCTGCATAAAGCTTTGGCAGTACGAAAGGCACCTGTTATTTGATCACGTACCTCTTTGGCTTCCCAACTTTTTAATGTGCCAATAAAAGAGGGCAAAGCGATTGAAGTTAAAGTGATAAGTAGTAACAGGGTTAGTAGCAACGCTATTAAAGTAAAGCCCTTATTTTGACCTATTTTGTTTGGGTTAAGTTTAAGATTGTCAAAGGATTTTTGAGCGCTTTGATTAAGTAACTTAACAATAGAAAACGACATTACAGGTTAACCTTATAGTATCTACGAAAAGCTATTTAGGCTCAGCCCAGTGATAGCTTGGTATTTGTGGCAATATATAACCTATTGTCAAATTTTGTTACATTTGGTGAAAAAATAGGGGTGAAGGATAGAACTATTTGAGGATATGTATTAGAATTAGTATTAGTTAGTTGTGTATCACATTTAGTTATATTTGATTACATATCATTAAATCACATAAAAAAGATTAGTGTACTGATTAG
>NZ_FUGE01000133.1 GCF_900162825.1 Psychrobacter piechaudii | reverse complement strand
TTTAAAAGGTATCCAACCTAGGCTTTTACGTTTGGCATCAGCTCTATTGGTACGCCAGTTAAGTTTGGCTTTTTTAAATTGTTTACGTGATTTAGCGTGAGTCTCATTGATAGCCTGTAAGGTCTGACTGTGTAATCCTAAACACTCACCGCTACCTTTGGTGTACTGGTTTAAATCATAAGCACTGAAGAACCTGCCAGTGCGTCTTAAATGCTCAAAGCTTAACGCATTAACATAGTTCCACGCATAATTCACTGAACCGCTTAGACGATTCAGCTCTTTTATGTGCTTATCTTTAATGCGTAGCTTGAGTGTTTTCATACCTTTAGTATGGCTAGGTTAATTTTAGCTTACAACCCTTTAACTGCTTCTGACGACAGTGTGTGTCGCCTTATATCCACCCCCTGAAGTGGGTGGTTTTACGGCGACTGGTGATAAAAAATTGTGCAAGCCATAAACTCAGTAAAAACTGACACCCTTAACTCAAACCTACTCTACTCTTTACTTAGAGCTAAACTCTTCACTTAGAGCTAAATAGCATCCTAAATGTATAATAGGTAGGCCTTGTATTATTGAGCAGCTTCTTCTGTGGCTGGAGCTTCTGGAGCTTCTGCAGTGGCTGTTGTAGCCGCATCTGTCGCTTCTGCGCTTGGAGTAGCTTCCGCAGCCGCTTCATCTGTAGCTGCCGCGTCAGTAGCACCCTCTTCAGCGGTTGCTGTATCTGCAGCAGGTTCAACTTCAACAATATCTTCTGCAGCTAATGGCTCAGGCTCTGGAGCGTTTGCTCTAGCCAGTTCAGCCGCTTCATCTACTTTATCTACCGCTTTAACTTCATGATCTTTACTACCACACGCGGTCAAAGTTAGAGTAGCACCTAGCATAACTGAAACTAAAGTTGTGGTACGAGCTGCCACTTTTTTATTGCTTAGAAGAGCCGTTAATGACATTTGTTACTCCTAAAAGGGTTGTTGACATAAGGGAAATACAAAACTAATTGCTACGACTTATCACAAGCCTAAGAATCCCTTATTTATAGTTAAGTTAACTTACCGGCTAATAATATCACAACCCTTTCACAGTCACTATCTTAAGCACAATATTTTCATTGAGTTTTCAGTCAACCTTTCAGTCCCTAGCGTCAAAACTGTGATATAACTTACAAACCTCTAAATATCATTCATTTAGAATGAATGTTTAATGTTGATTATAATCGCTTTTAATCTAGTCTTCAAACTTATTTTTTAGTATTACAGAAGTTTATACTCTCTATTATTAAATCAATTACTGCGCATCAATCGGTACAAATTGCGCTGATAAATAGCTCAATACGGCCACTAAGCACGATTTCACCTAACTTGACATTAGGCGGATATTTTAGTACAATCTCTCTCTTATTCTATCATTCGTATAGAATGAATGATTTTATCCTAGCAATAGCTGATGCCGTAACCCTATGAGACACTACGGCTAATACCAATCACACAGCATTGTTAATGTCCCTAGTCTCTAATTTCCACTACTTATATTAAGGAGTCTGCATGCCTTCAGTTAAGGTTAAAGAAAACGAACCTGTTGATATCGCTATCCGTCGCTTCAAGCGTGCCTGCGAAAAAGCTGGTGTTTTATCTGATGTCCGTAAGCGCGAGTTTTACGAAAAGCCAACGCAAGAGCGTAAGCGTAAAAAGGCAGCAGCCGTAAAACGCTACAAAAAGAAATTACAGCGCGAGTCTATCCGTACAACTCGTATGTACTAATCAACTCTACTCTCGTTTTAGCTTAAGGCAGTTTAGCTTAGAGCTAACTGAGTTTAAAATTACCAAAACCCTGGTGTTTTGGTAATTGATTAGGAAAAGCCACCTTATTTTGTCGCCTACCTCGCAACCATGCTTGGAGCGCCATAATAAAGGTGGTTTTTTTGTGCTAGAATTTTGTCCTAAAACTGTTTGATAGCAAAATTATAACGGTAAAATATTTGCTATTAGCCGATACTAATAATTGATTTGATAACCATAAAAAAATAGGAATAAGCCATGAGTGCCTTAAAAGACCGCATCACTGAACAAGTAAAAACGTCGATGAAAGCCCGTGAACTAGAGAAAGTCAAAGTATTACGTAATGTACAGTCTGTAATCAAACAGATTGAGATTGATCGCAAAGTGGACTTAGATGATGCTGGGGTACTAGAGATTTTACAAAAGCAGCTGAAACAGCGTCAAGAATCCTTGAATGTGTTCCAAGACAATGGCCGTGAAGACTTAGCCCAAAAAGAGCAATTCGAAATCGATATCATCAACGAGTTTATGCCACAGCAAATGAGTGATGAGGAATTGGCCGCTCTGATTAATGAGGAAATAGCAGCTCAAGGTGCCAGCTCAATGCAAGATATGGGTAAAGTTATGGGCGCATTAAAGACCAAAACTGCAGGCCGTGCTGACCCAGCGGTAATGTCACAATTGGTAAAAAAAGCGTTGATGGGCTAATCTCTTTTTAGCTTATTGAATGCCTTATTATTTATAAGAATCTAATTACAGCTAGGGGCGAAAGTCTCTGGCTGTTTTCACCTCTGCCATCTCACTATTGATATTGGCTAATAAAGGTTTGGGGTTAAAAGTGACTGTGTTGCCACTGGCGCTTAAATCTTCAACTTGTTTTTTTGCCTGCTGTAAAGACACAAGAGCGTCATTGTATTTACCCCGCCACAACTCGCCTTTGGCTCGATAACGCAAGGCATTTATCGCAGCTATGTCTTTGACCAAAACTTGTGAAGCAGGCTCGTTGCTACTGGCTTTTGTGTCAATCGCCATCAACTCATAAGCGCGCTGGATACGGTACAACCCTTCTAAATCATGAGGCCTACTTTGAACAATAGGCTTCATCAAAGTCACTACTTCATTATATTTGCCAAGCTGTAGCCAAGCGTCGGCCATTAACAGTTTAAGATCACGACGTTCCGGATATAGATTGTAATAAGGGGTCAAGGCTTTTTCAGCCAGCTGCCATTTGTCTTGAAAACCCGCAATTTGAGCTTCAGTAATAGCCAATAAAATATCAAAGTTCATTTTGTCAGCTGCAGAAGTATTAATGGCTGTTTGCTTTAATTTATTGAGTCTATTTTGCGCCTCTTGATAGCGGTTTTGTCGGGCATACCAGTAAGCCAAAGCCATTTCTGCTCCTTTATTTTTTGCAGCAGTGACTACTAGCTCATTTTCTGTGGTCTGATTGGATAATACTTTTAGTCGCCACTTTAGCAGCTCAAAGTTAAGTTGATGACGCTGACTGTTCAGGCCTAAGGTTGGGTAACTATTGGCCCTACTTTGTGCCTCACTCAACCGCTCAGAGCTTAAAGGGTGAGTCATAATAAAGCTTGGCAGGTAAGCATTGTCACTCATATTTAACTGAGTTTTTTGGTCCAAAGTGCCAAAGAACTTAGGCATGGCTCTAGGATCATAACCTGCTTTTGCCATTAATTGCATCCCAATACGATCCGCCTCACGCTCATTACTACGGCTAAAGGCCATTTGGGCATTTAAAGCCGCCGTTTGACTGCCCATCATCACAGCGGCCGCTGCATCACCATCTGCTGCAGAAGCGGCAATGGCTGCCAGAATTCCGCCAATTTGCATCAGCAATGCTTTTCGGCTGGCTTCATCGCGATGCTCGTAATGCCGCTGACTTAAATGCGCTACTTCATGGGCAACGACACTGGCTACCTCATCCATGCTATTAGACTCAATGACAGTTCCAGTATGAATGCCCATCACCCCACCTGGGATAGCAAAAGCATTAATACTGGCATTATTGATTACCATTAACGCTAATGGAGCTTGGTTTCGAGCTTGAGCATTGATTTTCCAAGCCATAGATTCTAGTTGCTCTTGCGACCAAGGATCGTTAATTAAAGGCGCACTTCTTCCTAGATTTTGTAATGACCATTCCCCCAAAGCCTTATGTTTATTGACTTCAATAAAGCGACCACCTCCACTTCCCAACTCTGGTAAGCTGAATGAAGATGGTTCCTTGAGAGTTGAGTTAGAAAATAAAGGCGTGGTTTGAGACCAGTTATAACCCGCTTGGCTGCGATCCGTCTCAATCTTAGCGGTTGCTGAGGGGCCGGTAGCCACTATCCCAACCAATAACAAACTAGACACCGCCACCTTGTGATTAGTGATCTTTAGAGGCAGCTTGAATGCCGATCTTTTGTCTCGAATGTTGGTCTGAAAAGGAGGCAAGTGTCTATTCCTTAAAGTATTGTCCGTAATCTATAGGGGGCTGAAAATCTTAGAAAGTCGGCTTGAATTTTAGTTGTTAACCGTCATTATTAAACCCACTTTTGATAATAACATGATAACCGGTTAACCTTATACTCTCTTATCTGGGGTGTAATTTTTTATATAGTTACCCTCTTCACTTAATATTATTTTTATTCTCTTTTTTGAGTTAATACCCTTACTTAATGAAATGGCCTTCTATGATAAATATTAGCTTAGCAAATAGTGAGCATCAGGCTTTGGCACAAAGCCACCTTGATACCTTAAATAGTAGTGACCTAGAAGCCCTTGAAGCAGCCGCTCCGCAGTTAACCATCTCAGCTTTAGTCGATGGCCGAGGCATGGCTTGTCCCATGCCTTTGTTGAAAACCAAAGTGGCACTGCGCTCGGTGCAGCCCTCAGAAAGTGTCTACATCTTAGCTACTGACCCCAACTCAAAAACGGATTTGGCTGCATTTTGCCAACAAGCGGGATTACAGTTGGTGCTTAGTACCGCTACTAATGAAAGCTCTCCCGATGGTTTAGAAAAACTCGATACAATCTTTCACCTCATCATTACCAAAACGAATGGTAACTAGGGGGTGCTATCCTTTACAATAGATCTCAATAAAGTTATTACTTTGAAGGTCAAAATATGGCTACTCCTAAAATAAATAAAAAAGACACGGCGAAACCAGTAAATTCCAGGGATGTCGAGCCGGTAGAAATCATAGACATGGACGAAGATGACCTGCCCTATGATGAGCTTGATGACGATGTCTTAACCCAAGAAGTCGCCCATACTGAAGAGTGGGTCAGTGAATACCCCAATACCAGTACGCGTGACTTGGTTCCGGCTATGCCTGTAAATTTATCAGCACCAGGTATCAATCTTGGGGCTTATATGAACTCAGTGCAGCAGATTCCTATCTTAACCACGGAACAAGAACAAGAGCTGGCTCATCGCTATTACAATGAAGGCGACGTTGAAGCTGCACGCATTTTAGTTATGTCGCACCTACGCTTTGTGATTCATATTGCTCGCAGTTATTCAGGCTATGGCCTGCCGCAAGCAGATTTAATCCAAGAAGGTAACTTAGGTTTGATGAAAGCGGTGAAACGCTTTGACCCTAATAAAGGGGTGCGTCTGGTCTCTTTTGCTGTGCATTGGATTAAAGCTGAGATTCACGAGTTTGTTATCCGTAACTGGCGCATTGTGAAAGTGGCAACCACCAAAGCGCATCGCAAGCTTTTCTTTAACTTACGCAGTTTGAAGAAAACCAATAACCAGCTAACTTTAGAAGAAGCGGATGCGATTGCGGCCGACTTAAATGTGACCCGAAAACAGGTTTTGGAAATGGAGTCACGACTGACTTCATATGACGCTTCTTTTGAAGCCCAGTCAACTGATGATGAAGATGGCCACTATGCCCCGCAACTGTTTTTAGAAGATGGGGTTGATCCTGCTGAAATGGTAGAAGATGCTGACTGGGAAGAAAACACCACCAGTGCGCTAATGACGGCTATGGATACTCTAGATGATCGTTCACGTGATATTGTTGAACAGCGCTGGCTGTCTGAGCAAAAATCCACTTTGCATGAATTGGCTGCTGTTTACAATATTTCTGCTGAGCGGGTTCGTCAGATCGAAAAAAATGCCATGGATAAAATCCGTGAGGCCATGACCATTGATAGCGTCATCATGCCCAGCGAAGACAACTTATAATCTACAGGGTGTCCTATGAATTGGATTTCGATTGCAGCTGTTAACTTAGTCCTAGCTGTGGCTTTAGGGGCCTTCGGTGCTCACGGTATTAAGACCATTGCTTCCCCTGAACAAATGGCTTGGTGGTTAACCGGAACTCAATACTCCTTTTATCATGCTTTGGGCTTACTCCTGGTGGGCATCTTAATTAAATTAGGGTATACCACCTCAACTACGGCGTGGCTATTGCAGGTAGGACTGATTATTTTCTCAGGTAGCTTATTTGCCATGACCCTTGGAGCACCACGTTGGTTTGGTGCCATCACCCCTATTGGTGGTACATTGATGATTATTGGCTGGATTTGGTTGGCAGTAACTACCTTCAAGCATTCCGCCACTTAAAGCTTCTGCTCTAAATCTAAAAGGCAATTTTTTGGTTTAGATGGGATTTTATAGAGGAAAAAATGTATACAATTATTGTAAATGGACAACAACAACAGACAGAGCAGGTAACTGTAAAGGCTGTGTTAGATGACTTACAATTAACGCAAGGACGTTATGCGGTTGAGATTAATGGAGAATTAATCCCTAAGTCTGAATTGGCTACAACTGGCGTTGAGCAAGACATGATTATTGAAGTGGTTCAGGCCGTAGGTGGCGGTTAAAGGCTGGCTATATCATCAGTCTGTGATCATAATTCCATGGATTTTAAGTTAAAAAAAGACCTATTAAAAAGCCCTTATCCTGTTTGGATAAAGGCTTTTTATGTTCTATCTTATTTTATGCATTTAAAATTAAATTTTTGTTTTAAGTTCAGGTATAGATCGACCTAATAAGCGTATGACTCGTCAACAGGCTCAGTGGCAGGGATCGCAAAACTTGGCTTACGTTTAGAAGAGCGGGTTTTACGATCGATACGGGTTTTGTATTTACGAACTTGGCGGTCTAATTTATCTGCCATTTCATGAATGGCTTTATACATGTCGTCATCATATGACTGTACAAACATTTCTTGACCTGCTACTCGCATAAGTGCTTCAGCTTTATGGTTATTTTTACCACTGTGGCTGGTATCGCTACGGTTATTGTCTAGCGATAGAATTACTTTAATGCTTTGGATTTGGTCAAAATGTCTCTCAACTTTTGAAAGCTTATCCATAACCACATCTTTCATAGCGTCAGTAATTGTGATGTGATGGCCAGTAATTGAAATGTTCATAATGCTTACATCCTTTTTATGATTTGAGCAGCCCTTGCTGACTCAAAGTGACTTTTAATTAATGACTGACCTAATGGAGATTCATTTTAAAATAATGAAGGCATTAGTTCTTTGTCTAAGTCATTATTTATACCCTGTCTTATTTGATTCTTCTTTTAACCAGTCCTAGTTAATTGGACTCAAACTCAACAGTGTTACCGGGTATCAGCGTTTCAAGTAACATTTAAAATCCGTATTAAACTTACTTTACCCCAACCTTCTGTGCTGGTTAGCTTTGGTTGGGATAGCTTTAATTTGCCACGAAATTCAGGATTGCACAAGCATTTTTATTGTTAATAAATGTAAAAATAACTCATATCTAGAAATAAATACTATATAATCTGAAATTTTTTTTATTTCAAACACAAGGCTTCACCATACTGCCATTGGCTTCGGCCACTATGATAATGACTTGTTAAAATATTTCTGCACCTCTCATTTTTTATATCTTTTTTCCACCTCTTAAACCCTTTTCTAAAATCTAAATTCTAAAATTTAACTTTCCTTTGAGTAGAAGAACCGATGTTCATCGCTTCTCTATATTTGGCCACTGTACGTCTGGCTATCTCTATCCCCTGCTGCTGTAAAAGATCTTTTATAGCACTGTCTGATAAAGGGGCCCTAGAGTCTTCTTGTTGTATTAACTGCTGTATCATGGCGCTAATGGCCGTAGAGGAAATATCGCCTTGATCACTAGAGACGTGAGATGAGAAAAAGTATTTCAGTGGGAACAGACCTTGCGGCGTTAAGATGCTTTTGCTGGTGGTCAATCTGGAAACGGTAGACTCGTGCAGCCCGACCCCTTCTGCAATATCTTTTAGAATAAGGGGTTTCATGGCAGTCGGCCCCTGCAATAAGAAGTCTTGCTGCAACTTTATAATACTGGTCGCTACCTTTAGAAGATTTTGATTGCGCTCCTCAATACTTCGAATAAATAATTTGGCATCCACTAAGTTATCGCGTAAGTAAACATTATCGGGACTGTCATCACCGCGTTTGATTAGACTGGCATATTCTTGGTTAATTCTAAGTTTTGGTAAAGTCTCAGGATTTAACTCTACTTTCCACACCGCTTGTTTTGACTCTGAATTATGAACCAAATACACCAAAACATCCGGGATATCATAGGCTTCAGGCTGCGCGGTAGAAAAAGCCAATCCTGGAGCAGCGCTTAAGGTTCGAATCAACTCTAAGCTGGGCCCAATATCACTGTTTTTTAGACCGGTTCTGTGCATCAACTCCTTGATATTATTAGTGACCAGTAGCTGGTGCTCATCTAACAGACGTAGCGCCTGATCTCGATAAAGGACCGTTTCCTCTAAACTGTGTAGCTGAATTTGTAAGCACTCTGCCAAGCTTCTGGCGCCCACCCCCAATGGCTCACAAGACTGTATCAAATGAACCACGGCTTCTATATGCTCGTTCTCAATTCGATGTTCCCAACCGTAGAAGCTGGCCATCTCATCGAAGCTTGCTTTTAAATCGGCCATATCGGCTTGAATAAAGCCACTTTCATCCATAGCATCGATCAGATAATCGGCAATCAAAGATTGTTGTGGCGTTAGGTGGCTGAAGTTTAATTGCCAACGTATGTGGTCTTGTAAAGTGACCGAGGTTGCCCCTTGATAGTCACTCATACCTTGGGTGTCGGGACGGGCTAAAGCTGTGCTTCCATGAGTAAAAACTTCCTCCCAGCCCGTATCAATAGGCAACTCTCCTAGTGTTTCACCCTCCATGAAACCTTCTGTCTCAGCATTTTTATTTTCATTCGCTTGTGGGCCACTACTGGCTGTAATTTCCATCATGTTTTGCTGCTCTTTCTCGGTTTCATTAACCGCGTCCCCTTGATCTGCCTGTGGCGAATCTACTCCGCTGTCATACCCATATTCATCATAATCCGCTGCCTCGTAGCCCCCTTCTGTTTCATAGTCATCATTCTCATAACCCTCAGCATGATCATTAGACAACTGATAAACCTCTTTTTGAGCTTCTGCATCCAGCTCTAGTCGCGTCAACTCTTCAAGGCTATTAAAGTCCTCAGCGCTAATTTCATCCTCCTCTACTCGCTCGAGTAAAGGGTTGCTGTCTAGTTTCATTTGAACTTCTTGCTCAAGCTCTAAGCTTGAAAGCTGTAGCAACTTAATGGCCTGCTGCATCTGTGGGGTCAGCTTTTGTGCAGTGGTTAGGTTGACACCTAAATTAAAAGAGGGACTCATCATAGGTCGTTTTGTTCTCAGTAGTTTGTTGCATTTTATTTTTTAGCTGGCTGCTAGATATAAATTTAGATTATGGGCAGCTTTTGGTTATTTAGCATAATATTTTATTAATTGGTTTTTCAGAGAAAGTAGCAGATGATATTACTCTATAATGACATAGTTACGCCTTGTAAGAGGAGTAAACTTTGCCATCAACCTTAATAAAAAAATACATCAACTGGCTAGCAGAGTAAACGATTTTATTATTATAAATAAGGATTAAGGTGCGATATATGGTTAAGCAAAAGCGCAAGCTATTGTTGGAGAGATAAGCTTATTTATGAAGGTTGGGCGTATTGAGGACCGATAGATTGCTTACTCTTTCCATGCTACTCTAATAAGCCTAACAACTTAAGCATAGTAACTAAGGTACTCCCTATTTTAGTCTTATCTTGATCCCCTATTAATATAATGTGCAAAGGCAGCAGCTATGACTCAACTTAACATTGGATGTGTGCAGTTAAACAGTCAATTTGATATTGAAGCCAATATGGCAACCATCGAAAAAGCGGTTAGTGCTGCTAGCCAGCAGCAGGTCAGCTTATTGGTACTGCCAGAAAATGCTTGCCGTATGGGAGGACAAAAACAGCTGGCTGAACGCTTTGATGAGTTATCGAGCTGGTATGCCGACCTAGCTTTTAAACATCAACTGTTTATCGTTGCCGGCACACTACCCTGTCCCTATCGTCCCGATGGCAGTGTGGTAGCAGATGGGAAGGTAAGACAAGTCAGTCAGGTCTTTGCTCCTGATGGTAAACGCGTGGCTCGTTATGACAAAATTCACTTATTTCGTGCCCAAGTGGCAGATGATACTGGCAGCTATGATGAAGGAAGAACTTTCGAAGCTGGTGATACTACCGTTGTCGCTCAGTGTGATATAAAGAGTTTAAATAAAGATTTTTTACAATCGCCGAGTGCAGCCTCAAATAAAAATTCAGGCATTTTATCTATCGGGATGATGGTTTGCTTTGACTTACGCTTTCCTGCCTTAGCTCAAAGAATTAGACAGGCAGGGGCAGATATCCTTACTGCTCCCTCCGCTTTTACTTATCAAACAGGCAAGGCTCATTGGCAACTCCTGCTGCAGGCCCGCGCTTTGGACTCTCAATGCTTAGTAGTCGGCTCGGCACAAGGTGGCACCCATTATACAAAAGACAGTAGCCGGGAGACTTGGGGTCACAGCGCTTTTGCCAACGCCAATGGAGACTGGGTTAAGGAAACTGGACAAACCAAATTGGCTGAAGAGTTTGGATTAATTACCACTACTTTCGATGCAGAAAGACAGCAGACTTGGCGTAAAAACATGCCCATTCATAACTGTCACAGATTGGCCTAGCCATACTCGTAACTAATAACTAAGGCTAGTCTTTGCGCTTATTATGAGAAGCACGGGGATGCGCCTTGTCATAGACCTGAGTTAGTTTGGCAAAATCTACGTGAGTATAAATTTGAGTGGTGCTGATATCGCTATGGCCCAGCATTTCTTGCACTGCCCGCAAATCCCCACTCCCCGACAGCATATGTGAGGCAAAGCAGTGGCGTAGCAAGTGCGGATACATATTTTGAGCAATACCAGCACGATTGGCGGCAATTTTTAATCGCTGTTGTACCGCGCGCGTGGTCAATCGCGTGCCCAATTTTTCACTAATAAATAATGCTGTGTCTCCCTGCTCCTCCCAGAGATAACGATGAGGTAGGTAGGTGGTAATGGCTTTTAGCGCTTGCTTACCTACAGGCACCAGACGCGTCTTATTGCCCTTACCCGTGACTCTAACCTCACCTCGCTCACCAGACTCATGTATTCGTAAATCCGAGACATTAAGCCCCACCAACTCTCCCACCCGTAGACCACTACTATACAGCAGCTCAAACATGGCTTTGTCACGTATCCATAGCCTTGCTTGCTCAGGGGTATCTGGCATGGGTTGCTCTAATAACTGAGTCAGTAAGTCCCCATCGGCGATACTGGGCAGAGGACGGGGCGCTCTTTTTAGCTGGTATCCAGTGGTAGGGTTGATCCGAGCTTGGCCTTCATCAATTAGCCAACTGTAAAAATGACGTATGGCCGATAACTCTTGTTGCACACTAGAGATGGCCAAAGCATCGACATCCAAGCGCTGACCGATATATCGGGCCAATTGGCGTTTGTCACAGCGCGTCCAAGTTAGCTTGCCCGCCTCCAAAAAGCTTGCCAACTGAAATAAGCCAGCATAATAAGCCTCGATGGTGTGCGCTGACATTTGTCTGACAGACAGCTCAGCCAACCACTGCTCTACTGGTAGCAATAGCTGCTGTAACTCCTCACTCATCTCGAGAGTGGATTCAGCCTCTTCCGCTCCCCGCTTAAGAGACTTGTTAGGCAGTTTTGGCTGAGGCGTTGGCTTGGCACCCATGATTTATTTACTTACCCTCAAGATTTAAGCAGGCGGCTTTAGACCCGCTTGGGCCATAATACCATCTGGGCTAAATATGCCTTCATAAACAAAGGCCGTCGGACCCGTCATCATCACTGAATAACCAGGAGACCAACGAATCAACAAACTGCCGCCATATAGCTGTGCTCTAATCTCCTCCCCTTCATCAAGCCAGCCCTCGCGGATACCTGTGGCCACGGCAGCACAGGCTCCAGTACCGCAAGCTTGGGTTTCACCCACACCACGCTCATATACGCGCAGACGGATATGACGCTGATTCATTACCTGCACAAAACCGACATTCACCCGCTCTGGAAATGCTGGGTGCGACTCAATGGCTTTGCCTAACGTTTCTACATCGGCAGTTAGAATATCATCCACTTTAATGACTGCGTGAGGATTACCCATATTGGCCACATAAAGTTGTACAGGGGTGCCCTCAACGTCTAAGTGATAAGCGTTCTGAATTTTGGTAATGGCTTTTGGGGTAAAGGGAATCTCATCTGGCTCAAAGCGAGGTTTACCCATATCCACTTCTACCCAGCCATAGTTATCCGTCGTCAGAGTCAAAATACCCGACTTGGTTTCGACCCGTATTCGCTGTTTAAATGACAGCTTACGGGCTTGGACAAAACGGGCAAAACAACGAGCGCCATTGCCACACTGCTCAACCTCACTGCCATCTGAATTAAAAATACGATAGCGAAAATCAACATCAGGACGCATCGGGGGCTCGACCACTAATAGTTGGTCAAAACCAATACCCATGTGACGATCTCCCAGTAAGGAGATGAGTTCTTTAGTGAGCTCTAAGCGCTGGGTAACTAAGTCAATGACCATGAAATCATTACCCAATCCATGCATTTTTGTAAATTCTATAAGCATTTTTTTATTCCTTAGATTTTATTTATGCCCTATCTTAACATGCAGAATATAACAATGATAATAACTAAACACTGCCAATAAAAATAAGCCAAAGCTAGTCTTTATTGCCGGTTATCCACAGTTTACAAATAACCAATGCCTCTCAAAAAGCCACACTCAGCGGACAGGCTATAGGCAAAGAAATGGCTGAAACCATAAAAAAAACCTGCGTCTAAAACGCAGGCTTTTTCGCACAAAAGGGTAGGATTCACTGCCCTATCTTGCTCTAATTTAAACCATTAAAATCAATCAAGCTCAAAAAAAGACTCTGTTTCGAATAGCTGCTCAATGGTTTCGCGCTTACGTACCACTTGATGTTTATCACCAGAGACCATAACTTCGGCAGGACGCGGGCGTGAGTTATAGTTGCTACTCATCACAAAGCCGTACGCACCGGCCCCAGTAATGGCCAATATATCGCCCACTGCCAAAGACAATAAGCGTTTTTTGGCCAAAAAATCACCCGTCTCACAAACCGCACCTACGATATCCCAGCTTTGCTCCTCAGTGCCCACTTTAGGGTCACTGCTCATAGGAATTACAGCCATTTCCGCCTGATACAAAGCGGGACGAATTAAGTCATTCATCGCCGCATCGACAATGGCAAAGTTTTTGTGCTCAGTGGGCTTTAATACTTCAACTTTAGTCAATAGCACCCCAGCATTGGCCACAATACTACGACCTGGCTCAAAAAACACCTTTAATCCCAGCTGCTTTAGCTTCGGTAATAAAGCATTGGCAAACTCACTCACCTCAGCCACTTGCTCATCGATATAAATCACCCCTAAGCCGCCGCCTAAGTCAACGTGCTCAAGCTCAATGCCTTCTTGCTTTAATGACTCAATAAGCTCACAAACTTTATCTAGTGCGGCAACAAACGGATCAATCTCAGTCAGCTGTGACCCAATATGGCAGTCAATACCCACAATATTTAAGTGCTCTAGACTGTCAGCATGTTTATAGGCATTGATCGCTACATCGTGACTAATACCAAACTTATTGTCCTTTAAGCCTGTTGAAATATAAGGATGGGTCTTGGCATCAACGTCAGGATTCACTCGAATAGAAATCGGTGCCTTCACTTGTAGTTCAGCAGCCACCGCATTTAGGGTATCCAGCTCACTAAGCGATTCAACGTTAAAGCAGCCAATGCCTGCCTGCAAGGCCGCTTTCATTTCAGCCACAGTTTTACCTACCCCAGAAAATACGATTTTGCTGGGATCAGCACCGGCGGCCAACACTCGGGCAAGCTCTCCTGATGATACTAAATCAAAACCTGCCCCAGCCTCGGCCAATACTTTTAATACCGCCAAATTGGAGTTGGCTTTTACCGCATAGCAAATCTGGTGGTCAATTTCAGCAAAACTATCACTATAGGCTTGATACGCCTCGAGCACTGCTTTTTTAGAGTACACATACAACGGCGTTCCGTACTGCTGTACCAACTGCTGTGTCGAGACTTCTTCAATAGCGAGCCGTCCTTGCTGATAGCTTAAGGTAGGGAGTTTTTTGACAAAGCTTTCAGGATTAATACGCAAGCCATTTGAAGTGTGCTGAACCGTCGCCTGTGATAAGTCTGTGATGCTCATATAAAAGTATCCAATTGAAATTTAATATTGTAGTTAGGCTTTATTAAATCATTAAAATCAAACAATTAAAATAATGATTGATAAATGACTTGAATTATTTTGGCGTTAGCGAGCTAGTAATCTTGTGGGTCGGTAGCAGCGGCCTCTTCTATCTTTTGCTGATTTTCTGCTTGTTCCGCTTGGTTATTAGCTGTATTACTGCCCTCTACTTTATTGCCTTTATACAGAATAAAATTGGTATTACTCGGGGCATCTTCTGTTAAATACAGCTCTCCCTTTTGACCACAGCCACTCAAAAAAACACTGCTCAAAACTACGATGGCAACAAGTAAAAATAAACGGCTCAGCTTCATGGTCGTCACAGCAGCATTATTTAATTCTGCCCAACCTAGGCCGTTTGAAGTGGGGTGATTTTTATAGCTATCAGTTTGAAAATGAAAGTTTGGCATGAACAGCTTCCTATGGGGATGAACGAGGATGAGCAGACAACAATACAGATTTTTCTATGGTAACAAAATTCTTGATATTTACCTAAAACCTTTTAATTATATAAATTCACATAATAAAAGAAACTTTTAATTTTTAATGACTTAACTTATTTTTAATCACTAAACCGATGTTTTTAAAATTAATCTAGGCTATACTTAAAAAAGGTACATACCTATAACCGAACCAGGGCAATCGCACTATAGAAAATAGCCGCTTTAAATTAGATTATCTAAATAAAAGGTGTTAAATAGTTAGAAACTATAACTAAAATATTTTTATATAT
>NZ_FUGE01000132.1 GCF_900162825.1 Psychrobacter piechaudii | reverse complement strand
TTTTTCTGCTAAAAGACTCTTTCTGCCTCTGCCAGCTGCGTCATAGACACTAGTGATACCATGCAACCAGTATTTCCTTCTTATGGTATAGACGCTTCTAGGGTTATAGCCAAAGTTCTCTGCTACGGTCGCTATAGGATGACCTTGACTCAGTTGATGCAGCATGAGTAGTCTGATTCGCGCTCTGGCACTGCCTTCTGTTTTAGATAATTGCAGAAAATCGTGGTCTGTGAGTTTATGGTTTCTAGGGGTTTTTTTCGGCATATGATTCTATTATGTTGTTGAGTTGGTTATATTGTATATTATTTTGTGGAATTGGTATAAGTAGAAAAAAGTTGAGAGCTTGATTAAGACCCATAAAAAAACCACCCAATGTTGGGTGGTTTTCTGTATCACGTTAAATTACAAAGCATTAAAGTGCTTTTAACTGCTCCATCTGCTCGCTCATTACCTTAAGCTGACCTTCTAGCTCTTCTAACTTCGCCTTCTCCGCCTCGACGACTTGCGCAGGGGCTTTACTCACAAAACCTTCATTACCAAGCTTACGAGCGATGCCTTCTGCTTGCTTCTGCAACTTCTCTTGTGATTTGGCCAGACGATTAAGTTCAGCCGTTGGGTCAATCAGACCTTTCATTGGAACCAATACACGCAGTTTACCGACCATACTTGATGACGATAATGGCACTTCGTCACCTTGTTTTAAGATGGTTAAGCTTTCTACTTTGGCCAGTGCTTTGAACTGGTTTTCGATACGGTTTAGACGCTCTAGTTGCTCCTCAGTGATGTTCTCAAGTAGCACAGGCAGACGCACCGCGTTACCTAGCTTCATCTCACCGCGAATATTACGCACGCCAGCGATAAGCTCTTGCAACCATGTCATGTCGTCTTCAACTTGAGCATTTACTTGAGCCTTGTCCATTTCTGGGAACTTAACCACCATGATGCTGTCGCTATTTTTGCGATCTAATAACGGAGCAATAGTCTGCCAAATCTCTTCGGTCAGATACGGCATCATTGGGTGCGCAAAACGTAGCGCCGTCTCTAACACATGCAATAACACATAACGGATTTGCGCTTTACGTTGCTCTGATACTGAGTCGTCGTTCAGGCTGGCTTTGGCAAGCTCCACATACCAGTCGCAATATTCGTTCCAGATAAACTCATAGATATCATGGCTGACCATATCCAAGCGATACTGCTGATAATGCTGATGGATATTGGCAATCGTTGAGTTTAGGCGGCTCATAATCCATTTTTCTGGCAGTTCCCATACGTCTGCATTGGCTGCTGTATCGATAGGTAGAGCGTTACCTTCTTTGTCGACACAGTTCATCAATACGAAACGGCTAGCGTTCCAGATTTTATTACAGAAGTTACGATAGCCTTCTACACGTTTTAGATCAAAGTTAATGTCACGACCGGTGCTGGCTAAAGAGGTAAAGGTGAAGCGTAGTGCATCCGTACCATATGCAGGAATCCCTTCTGGGAACTCTTTACGGGTTTGCTTCTCAATCTTAGCTGCATCTTTCGGATTCATCATGTTGCTGGTACGTTTTTCGACCAGGGTTTCTAAGTCGATACCATCGATTAAGTCGATAGGATCTAGCACGTTACCTTTGGACTTCGACATCTTCTGACCATGGCTGTCACGCACTAGACCATGGACGTATACCGTCTTGAATGGAACTTGTGGCGTACCATCTTCATTCTTCATAAAGTGCATGGTCAGCATAATCATTCGGGCCACCCAGAAGAAAATGATGTCGAAGCCAGTCACTAACACGCTAGTTGGGTGGAAAGTCTCAAGTACTCGCTTATCATCAGAGCTATCGCCCCAGCCTAGGGTACTAAAGGTCCATAAGCCTGAGCTAAACCAAGTGTCTAGCACGTCTTCATCCTGACGCAGCTCGACGCTGTCATCTAGATTGTATTTGCTACGAACTTCGGCTTCATCACGGGCAACATAGATATTGTCATCATTGTCATACCAAGCAGGAATGCGATGACCCCACCATAGCTGACGGCTGATACACCAGTCTTGTAGGTCAGTCATCCAAGCCATATACATGTTTTTGTACTGGGCTGGTACAAACTCAATACGGCCATCTTCTACCGCTTCGATCGAGGGCTTAGCAAGCTGTTCAACCGCAACATACCATTGGTCGGTTAGCCAAGGCTCAACGATAACACCACTGCGGTCACCACGAGGTGCTTTTAAGGCATAGTCTTCAATCTGATCTAGCCAGCCCTCATCTTTAGCTTGTTCAACTAACTTTTTACGGGCATCAAAACGATCTAAACCAGCATAGGCTTCTGGAGTAGCTTCAAGCTCAGGATTGCGGGTTTGCAGATTAGGGTAAATCTCCATTTCTGGCAAGATATGCGCATATTTATCGAAGATATTAATAAGCGGGGTGTTGTGACGGCGGCCTAGCTCATAGTCATTGAAATCGTGAGCAGGAGTAATTTTAACCACACCGGTACCGAACTCAACATCAACATAATCATCAGCCACAATCGGCACTTCACGACCAGTAATGGGCAAGGTAATGGTTTTGCCCACTAGGTGTGCGTAGCGCTCATCTTTCGGGTTTACCGCAACCGCTGTATCGCCTAATAAGGTTTCAGGACGGGTGGTTGCTACCACTACATAGTCTTTACCGTCTTGAGTCTTAACGGATTTGTCGGTGAAGTAATAACGGAAATGCCACAATGAGCCTTTTTCGTCATGGTTTTCAACTTCTAGGTCAGACAAGGCAGTTTGGAACTTAGGGTCCCAGTTGACCAGACGTTTACCGCGATAAATAAGCCCATCTTCATGCAAACGCACAAACACTTCTTTTACCGCTTTGGATAAGCCTTCATCCATGGTAAAACGCTCACGTGACCAGTCAACCGATGAGCCTAGACGACGAATCTGACGGGTAATGTTACCGCCCGACTCTTCTTTCCACTCCCAAACCTTATCGATAAAGTCTTCACGGCTAAGGTCAGTACGCTTGATGCCCTCGGCATTTAGACGACGCTCAACCACCATCTGAGTAGCGATACCAGCGTGGTCAGTACCTGGCTGCCACAAAGTGTTCTCACCCAGCATACGATGGTAACGGGTTAACGAATCCATAATGGCATTATTAAAACCATGACCCATATGCAGGCTACCGGTCACGTTCGGCGGTGGCAAGGCAATAGAAAATGACTCATCGCTGTCGTATGTCGGCTTAAAGTAGCCCTTTTCTTCCCAGTCTTGATACATGCCTTTTTCGACTTCGCCTGGGTTATACGCATTTTCTAATTGTTTTAATGCTGATTGGATAGATGCCGTCAAATTTTGATTGCTCATAATAGAAACGTCTTATGGTTAATGATGGATGTTTAAATAAAACACAAAATATAAATGAATGCGATACCCTGATTTTAACGCAGATGGCGCAATTTTGTTAGATGGTAAAACCAAATGTGTAAGCGCAAGAAGGCTACATAGGTAGAGGTGGCGGAACTCGAGGGTTGTCCACACTATATACGGCAGTGCCATAAGCAATGGCTTCGACCATACTGCCCGTCAGATTGATACTGGTCACTTCTAGCCTTAAGCCGTAAACTTGATTATAGCCCAAAAACTGAGCTTCTAATTTCATACGCAGCACAGCTTCACGGCGGGCCCGCTCTAATAAGGTCTCATAGGTGGTGAGGTTTTTGCCAAATACGCTTAACAAACGGGCGATAATCATTTTAAAGAAGTCTTGGGCAATAACCACGCTGCCCATTACCAGTACACCTTGGGTACCATCGCTGATTTTAGGCTGATAAAAGCGCTCACTTGAGACAACAATATGGCCCAATTCTTTTTCGGCCACATCAAGATATTTAATATGATCACCCTCATTAAGACGGCCAAATATCCAGCCCACAAAAAACAAGCCAATAAAAACAATATTATTAAACAGAAAATCTAACACCACATCCATTACTGTAGACCCTTATAGTAAGTGATGTCGATTAAACCTTCTCTCTGGCTCAAAGTCATTGGTTTTTCGTGCCTTCCGGTGGCAAGGGGGGAACCTGCGTCGCTTGAGGGGCAGCGGTAAAAGGCTCGCTATAAGGATTGGCCGTAGGCGCTGTGGGATTATTGAAGGCAGTATCCCTATCAGGAATAGCTCTAACCGCGGTGCCATAGACAAATAACTCAGAGGCGCCTTGCGCAATACTCGAAGTAGAAAACCTAATGCCCACAACAGCATCAGCACCCAACGCTTCCGCCTTTACCAACATACGATCTATCGCCTCTTGACGCGACTCTTCCAGCAATTCGGTATAAGCAGTCAATTCGCCACCAACAATATTTTTTAGGCTGGCAAAGATATCTTTCCCGACATGCTTTGAGCGTACGGTGCTGCCATATACCACATCCAATCGCTCGGTTATGATATAGCCTGGCAGGTGTTCAAGATTAGACAGTTGTATGCTCATGTTTTACTCTTCAGTATTAAATAATAAAAACAGCTCGCTTAGGTTGCCTTCAATGCTATTGGCCATCTGTGCCAATGCATCATCGTCACGGCGAATGGCCGCTAAATCTTCATCTTCCTCACCGTCGACCGTATCAATACCGCTAAATACCATCATCGGTAAGGTTAGCATGGCCACATCTTCGGAGCTTTCTTCATCGCTAAACCAGTCTACGTTTTCATCGCCGTACATGGCATCAACGAAACCAATAGACCAAGCGGTTAATTCAGATTCTGGCGAAAAATCCATTTCCCCTGAGTCTTCATCAATCTCTAACGGTAAGGCGATACCTTCTTCGCTTTGTAAGTCCTCTAACAACTCCGCACGCCATTCTTTAATAGCTACTTTTACCTCAGCACTGACCTTAGAGTCTTGACCCTCAAACAATAGGGATAACCAATTCGGTAAAGGCTTGCCGACTATGGTTGCAGTCAAAAATCCGTGAGTGGCCACACTGTCTAGCCCATGGGCATTGGCGTCAGAATCCAGGAAGTTTTGTAACTCTTCTAAAGTCATAGTATTCTCATTTATTTTTAATTTGAAAAGGTTGCAGGATATTTTTTTGGCGCTAATAACAGTTGACGCTAGAAATAGCGGGACGTGGCAAATAGAATGTGGTGTGAATGAACAGTAGATGTGTTTATTCTCCCACTAAATTATTTAGAAAAAACTTAGTAGGTAAAAAAGGGCAGCGGTCAGCATGGGGCTAACCGCCTATATTATTCATCTTCAGCTTCGTTATCGAAGTCTTCATCATCAAAGTCTTCGTCATCGAAGTCGTCAAAATCATCATCAAAACCATCTCTTAGCTCACGAGCCAAGCGTTTTTCTTCTAACATGTTATCGATTAGACGACGTTTTTCTAAACTGGTTAAGCGTGCCGCTTCCGCTTCTGCTTCGTCCACTTTTTTTGCGTCATCATCATCTTCAAAGTTTTCATCATCGAAATCATCAAGATCATTATCACTCATTTCATCATCCTCTTATGTTAATGGTCTGGTTTGATCTGACCCATTAAATGTAGTGGGTTACCTTTAACTGATTACTAGTTGATAATTTTTAGCCATTATCAACAACCTATACCTATATTCATAAAAACGCTAGTTTAATTAAGTTAGCCCATTAAGTTAATAGGTAATGGCAAATTTAATTTAGAGCCGAAAGTAGCACTGCATCACGAACATCGATCAAACGCTGCATCATCGAATCGTTCACCCCTTCTAAGGACGCACAATCACGCTCATAAACCGTAGTTGGGTTTTTCAAACTGTTCAACTGGATATAACCACGCAACTGTTTGATTCCCTCTACGGGCAGCAAGGCAAGGATATCCCCTGCTCTTGCATTGTTAATCAACAATTGCTCCATTTTTTCACTGGTAGCCTGGTCACTTACCCCAGCGACTACCTGTAAAGCAAAACGTTGTAATTCACGATGCTTGATATAAGTGACTTCATTTAGCATGACATAAGCTTTGGCCAACATAATTGCGGCCAGTCCTGCCCTACTATGGCTAGTGGTTGCCAAAAATTCAACCGTTGCCCCGTTCTCATCAAACACCGGTTTATTATTTAGTTTAATTCCAAATAAAATCGGTTGTTTTATCAGCTCATCAATCGTGCGCTGCAACAGCTGAGTACACAGGGCAAAGTAAGGCTCTGATTTTTCAAACGCTAATGCACTCAATAAAGAGTTAGGGTCATAAAAGCGAATTTTCACAGTCGCCACTTCAATGGGTCTATTGGCCATCAAAGATTGCGGCTTAGCTTCAGTCTCAGTCGTTGCGGCTCGTGTCTCTGTATTCTCGGCATCTGCTGCTTCACTCTCTGTCTTGCCAGCGGCATTATCATCTATTTTGGTTAAAATGTCTCGCTGAGAGTTCCCTGTATTGTCTGCAGCCGTTTGTTCTGAGTGTTTAGCATTAGGATCACCCCCTTCAGCCCCCTCTTGCTGAGTCTTAATATAATTTCCCAGCGCTTGGTGGATGCTTAGTCCATCTGCAGGACGAGTCTCATCTGATGACTCAGAATCTTGACGTTGCAGTGCTACTCGGCCCCTTCCCTGACCTTGGTTTTGAGTAATCAAGTAATCCTGTACATCCCGACTAAGCGCTGCCAATTGTTCACGGGTAGGACGTGCCACGTAGCCGTATAACAGCCAAATCAGCAGATGGGTAATAAACGATCCCAAGATGAATATCCACTGTGAGGCAATAATCTCACCATTACCCGTATCGCGTAAAGTCATATTGACGGTACCAATCACGGTATCACCCATAATGACTTGACGACTCATGGTTTTACCTTCTAAAAGTTGAGCTTCGCCGGTTTGGATTAAGACCTGATCATCAATGTCTTTTACCGTTAAACTGGCGACTGTGTTTTCACTGGTATATCGTCCCGTTAAAACACTTAAGCTCACTTTATCTTTACTCAATAAAGGCAGTTTTACTTCGTCAATCAGTTGAACAAGCATTCTTTCGCCCGTTTGCATTTTAAGCTCATCAAGCTGCTGATTGGTGCTAATTAACAGCAATGTGGTCTGAATAAAAAAGCTGATGAGAATAATTATGGCAAACAAGCCTTGCCGTGGCGCTAAATAGGTCATGTTATGCTAAACTTTTGTTAGTAGGTAGGGGTGTCCCGTCTTGGGCACGCTCTATTATTCCTAATCTTGCTTACGCTTACAAGGGGCTTAGCTCACCATGACAAAAAATACTACAACTAACTACCAAAATAATGCGATTTTGGCTTCTCAAGACACCTCTGTATCCTTGAGCAATGCCACTGCAAACTTCGCCCACTTCGGTTCAGGCATGACTGCGCACTTAAAAGCTTGGATTACTGCCTTACAAAAAGCCAACGACTTATTGCCAAGCCACTTACGCTTTGACGACGTGGATTTTGCAGAAGAGACCCAAGAAAACGGCAAAATCTCTTTGAGCCTTATTGAACAGTTAGAAGATCTGCCGGTATTTGCGCTGTCAGTTGTGGTACAAAAGCAGGCTTTATTACCTGTAGAAACTGGAGAGGATAAAAAGGCGGCTTTCGAGGCTCATATCGCTGATTGGGCGGCCCAAAATCCATTATGGCAAATTATTAAAGTAGTTCGTAGTACCGATAGTCTACAGGACAGTACCGGTAGTGACCGCTTGACCCCTGTGTTTACCTACCGCTACATCTTAATGCCGGCAGACACTGCCATCATGCAGCCCGGTAAGAAATCAGCGGCCGCGCGTCTGCTTGATGACGGCATTACCGCACATTTGCGTCAATTTATTGAAACCCTGCCGATCACCCATAACCTAGGCGGTGATGCGGCCATTGACTGTCATATTGTGTCTTTGGCAAAAATGTTGCGCCCCCACCGTGTCGCGGTATTTGACATGGACTCTACCTTAATTGAACAAGAAGTAATTGTGGAGTTGGCAAAACACGCCAACATTGGCGATCAAGTCAGAGAAATTACTGAGTCAGCGATGCGCGGTGAGATAGACTTTGATACCTCTTTTAGTGAGCGAGTGGCCCTACTAGAGGGATTGTCTACCGATGCTTTAGATGAGATTCAACAACAGCTCACCTTGTCTGCTGGAGCACGCACCCTTATCGCTACTCTGAAGTCTTTGGACTATCACACCGTCTTGGTCTCTGGCGGCTTTACTTATTTCGCTGAGCGCATTGCTAAAGAGCTTGGCATCGATGAGGTGCATGCCAACGACTTAGATATTGAAGAAGGTGTAGTCACCGGCAATGTAAACCTGCCTATTGTTAATGGTGAGCGTAAGGCTGCTTTGGTTCAGCAAGTGGCAAATCGCATGAACATCAGTACCGCTCAAGTTATTTGTGTCGGTGATGGCGCCAATGACTTGTCTATGATGGCCCTTGCCGATTTAGGCGTGGCTTATCATGCTAAGCCTATCGTGCGTGCGCGTGCAGATGCCGCTATTAATGCCACAGGGCTTGAAGGCGTACTATACGTTTTAGGCTATGCCGCTCAAGACCTACTATAATCGTTAATAACAGTAATCATATAGTCTCCAGCAATATTATGGTTAGCGTAAAGTCAGATTCTATTCCTGCTACTAGTGGCTATAGAGTCTGACTTTTTTATTTGCTATTTTTTGAATGGGTGTTCTAACCCCGATAATTTGCAAAAAAGTTAGCTTGTTGGGTTACCCTGAAAAATATTTACAAAATAAATTATTTATCTTTTTTTATCTTTTTTTGTGAGTATTAAGCCCCCTCTAGTCTAGACGAGGGTGTCAAATTTTTGCCAAAACTAAACGACAATGATTGTCGTAAGTTCTCTAGTTATTCTTTGTATTTTAAAAAAACATCGGCATAATAACTATCAACCAATCGCAACATTCGACTTCTTACACACAGCTTTGTGTTGTACCTGTTGACCGTTCACGAGGCAAATTACATGGCAACTTTTACCACTATAGCCACCAGCACGCCTGGGCTATCTGGCACTTTTAATTGGTCTACTTTAGGTTATATGCTTCTCGCTGTAGGCATATTAGCCACTTACCTATCTGGTCGTCGCTATCTGTTGGGTTACTTACTTGGCGGTATGGGTTATTGGGTATTAATCGAGGGCATCCAATCAGTCGTGGTTAATGTCACCTCAATGAGCAGTGGTTATGGCTATCTAACAGCTGTTCTACTTACTATTGCTGTGGCAGGCTCTTATTTAGGCTACCGCTATAAGCAGTTTGTCGCTACTATGGAAACTCAAAAAACTGGGGTTGAATCATTAAGTCGCCGTACTGCGCCCGTTGCGGCAGCCGTTAAAGCACGCACCCCGAAAGATAAGTATATTGAACATACCCCTATTTATAACAATTACAAACCACGCTTTCGCAATTAAGTTAGACCCATTAATTCAAATTAATTAACTGAAGCCAATAACAACCCAATAATAAAAAGTCCAACTCACTAATTTATCTAATAACAAACAACCAAAACCTTATAAATTTTCGTAATCCTTAATTAATACCTTCATAACGCCTCATTAACTTAATGAGGCGTTATTGTTTTTATGGCAGTAGCTTTTAAGGCCTTACCTTTAAGCTAGTAATTTTTAGGATAGTGCTTTTAAGCTAGAAAGTTGGCAACAAACTAGCTTACCTAGACTTGCAAAACGCTTACAACTGGCCATATAAATTGACAATAATATGGATTACAATAGCGATATATTTATATTGTGGCTTTATAAGCTACTTAATCCCTCTCTTTTTATCTGGACTTAATTATGTTTACTGTGCCTGTATTAAATATCAAAGCCAATCCTTTAGACGCTTTATTGGCCGTGGTTGGCTACCGCTTATCTATGTTAGCCAAAAGTGATGACCCCAATATTCAGCAAATCTTAGAAGGTCGTAAAGTATCGATCGAGCTTGGTAGCGAAGCTGACGGTATTGCTCGCTATTATGTATTTGATGAAGGTACTTTTCAGCAATATGCTGGTAAAGCAAATGAGCCAAGCCTACGTATCGACTTTAAAGACTCAATGACTGGCGTTAAGCTATTAACCGGCGGTGACGTAGCCGCTTTCATGACGGCCATTCAAGACAAAGAGCTTAAAATGGAAGGCGATTACAGTCTGTTGATGTGGTTTAACCAACTGGCCAAACATATCGTTCCAGCGGTGCCAGAAGAGCTTAAGCCTCTATTAGAAAAAGCTCGCCCGCTAACTGAAAAAGCCCAAAGCTTAGCCACACAAGCCATCAGCTTAGCAAAACAAAAACTTTCTAAGTGAAATAAATTGCCCTTTATTTTAGGTTTATTGTTTACTTGGAATGAAATAAATTAAAAGCCTTTAAACTTTTACTCAATGCCTAAGTGGTTTATGCTACTTAGGCATTTTTGTTACTCTGAATAGCTACCATTAAATGATACAATTAAGCCAATTATAAAATTCATGCTAATAATAAAGCGACTTGAGAAGTAACGCAGCTAATTAAATTAGCCCAACTTCATTACATTACTACACGTTGCTATTTTACAAAGGATTGTCACATGAGCACCTTGGTTCACCCTGGTATCAATACCCATGTCGAGGGTAATAACGAAATAACAGCCATAACAGATCTTCAAAACTCGACTAAAATTAGCCGAGACTACATTGAGTCGCTGTTTGAAATGCCCTTTATGGATTTATTGTTAAAAGCACAAAACGTGCATCGTCAGCATTTTAATGCCAATGAGGTCCAAGTTAGTACTTTGTTGTCTATTAAAACCGGAAACTGCCCTGAGGACTGTGGCTACTGCTCTCAGTCTGGTCATTATCGCGACAAAACTGGGCTAGAGGCAGAAAAGCTATTGCAAGTTGAGAAAGTAATAGCAGCCGCTAAAAAAGCAAAGGCTTCAGGCTCATCTCGTTTTTGCATGGGTGCAGCATGGAAACACCCTAGTGATAAGGACATGCCTTATATTGCCACCTTAATCAAAGAGGTCAAAGCTTTGGGGTTAGAGACCTGTATGACCTTGGGCATGTTAAACGCTGAGCAATCACAGCAGCTGGCAGACGCCGGACTCGATTACTATAATCACAACTTAGATACCTCGCGTCGCTATTATGATGAAGTAGTGACTACCCGTAGCTATGATGACCGCCTGCAGACTATTGATCATGTGCGCCGCTCTGGTATTAACGTCTGTAGTGGTAGTATTGTCGGTATGGGGGAGAGCCGAGAGGACCGTATTGATTGGGTGCACCAATTGGCCAGCATGCCACTGCCACCAGAGTCTATCCCTGTCAACCTATTGGTGCCCATTAAGGGCACACCTCTGGGCGATAAAGTGCTCAGTGAGGGGCAATTACCAGTGCTCGAGTGGATTCGCACCATCGCTGTAACTCGCATTTGCTGTCCTAGCAGCTATGTTCGTCTGTCGGCGGGACGTGAAAGCTTGTCTGATGCTGAGCAGGCCTTGGCCTTTATGGCCGGTGCTAACTCCTTCTTTTATGGGGATAAGCTGTTGACCACAGGTAACGCCAGTCAATCCAATGATGACAGACTGATGAATCAGTTGGGACTAAAACCGATGGCGCCAAAACCTGCGTTAACGGTTATCGATGCTCTAAGTGGCCAAAAGAGCCAGGTTTAAAAAAGACCACGTTTGAGGGTTGAAAAACCCTATAATTAAATTCATATCCATAACTAAATCAGTAACTTAACTGGGATAATAACCATGGTAGATTATTTTAACTGGATAAAAGCAGCCCACGTCATCTCTATGGTGTGCTGGTTCGCGGCTATATTCTATTTACCCAGATTGTTTGTTTACCACGCCATGAGCGAGGATAAAGTGAGTCAAGACCGCTTTGTCATTATGGAGCGTAAGCTTTTTCGGGGGATTATGACCCCCTCGATGATTGCCACTTGGATTTTTGGGTTATGGATGTTGGTCTTGGGGTGGGAAGCTTATAAAACTCAAGGCTGGCTGCATGTTAAGTTACTGCTAGTGGTTTTATTGTCCGCTTATCATGGCCTTTGTGGTATTTATCGCAATAAGCTGATTGAAGACCCCAACTACAAAAGCCACGTCTTTTGGCGCTGGTTCAATGAGGTACCAGTACTTATTTTAATAGCAGTGGTGGCATTGGTGATCGTCAAACCTTTTTAAGTTCAGTCAAGCACCCCTATTAAACTTATAAGCTTGGGCGCATCACGTTATAGGTATGCGAGACATCGTATACCTTATAACGGGCTGGCTCATTGCGACTTTCACCCGCATAACTTAAGATCAACGCCTCATTATTCTCCCGATTAAGCCATCCCACAAACAGACCACTGTGCTCAATATCATTGTAGCCATGGTTGATATAATACAGCCAATCTCCCGGTCTTATTTCATTGGTATCGATAAAAGGACCGTACGGATACTCGCCTTTAAATACTGTCTCTTTGCTTACCCCTGCTCTGTTAAAAGCTGCATTTAGATAATCCCAGCAAGAGCCTTTGATAATCTCTTTATTATCTAGTGCCATTTGGCGTACGGTGCGTAGCACTTGTTGACTCGCTCCTACCGATCCTTGCTCAGCTCGGTACAATGTGTCTATATGCTCAGCTTTAATGTTGGGGGCAGAAGCATAGTTTTGATAAAAACTTGCTGTTGCCGGTGAGCCAAAAATAGGGGCAGCGCCATAACCCTTCATAGGACTATATTGACTGAAATTCTGGCTCTTTTGGCGAATAAGATCGGCCAAATCATCAGCGTGTAGCAGTGAGTTTGGTAGGAGTCCTAACGACACGGCAGTAATCAAAGGCAAGCTCTTATTAGCTATCAACTTTAAGCTGTGACGACAGTGACCACCTAGGCGGTTTTTAGCATTAGAAAACTGGGCTTTTTTTCTAGAGAGCATCATTTCGAAAGTGGACACATCCATGTATCCCTCCTTAATAGCAAGCCAATATTTCAGGTAATTACTTAATTTCTCATATCTACCTAATGGTTAATATCCCCAATTTGACTTCCTCCCCTCGCTAAACCGAGGGGATTCCTACAGCTAGACGGTCAAGCCCGACCGCAAGGATGTTCTTAGCAGCATTGATATCTCTATCATGC
>NZ_FUGE01000091.1 GCF_900162825.1 Psychrobacter piechaudii | reverse complement strand
TAGTCCAAAAGGTAGAGCAGGTTTGCGAATAAGAGGATGGACTTGTGCTGAGTGTGGCACATGGCATGATAGAGATATCAATGCTGCTAAGAACATCCTCGCGGTCGGGCTTGACCGTCTAGCTGTAGGGATCCCCTCGGTTTAGCGAGGGGAGGAGGTCAAAGCGACATTCAACACCATTAAGCCAGAATTTATCAATATGTTAATCGAGTAATGTAGCAGCCGTTTTATTATAAATACACAAACTAATAGTTGAGGCTGTTATAATAGACACTATGGTTATATTATATAAAATTCGATGAATTCTTCAGTGTCTTAATCTAAGTGGCAGTATGTCTATAAACCTAAAAAATCTTCTTAATCCTAAAGTAGTTTTGCTACGTGGCACACTGTTTTTGTTGGCGCTATTTATATTCCTTCTCGCTATAAAAACGCTTTATACCATCACTCACACCATCAAGTTATCCGATGTTTTGGCAGCCATTGAACAGATTCCTAATGTAGATATCTTTTTAGCCTTGCTAGTGGTGGCCTTTGGCTATCTGGTGCTGACGCTATACGATACGCTTGCCTTGAGACATATGCATATTGAGTTACCTTTTAAAAAGGTCGCTTTTACCTCTTTTACCGCTTATGCCATTGGTCATACTATTGGCTTGGCCATTTTATCGGCCTCTGGAGTGCGTTTTAGGATGTATGGGGTAAATAAGGTAAAGGCTGAGAGCATTGCCAATGTGGTTTGGTTGGTATCTATGGCTTTTACTTTTGGTATTACGACCTTGGTAGCCCTGTCGCTGACTTTACACCCTGAAGCGACAGTAACTATGATGGGACAGCTGGATATGCAGTTGTCTGAACTGTCGATAGATATCCCAAACCTACTGCATAATGCTTCAGTAATTCGTGGTCTTGGTATTAGTCTACTGGCTATAGTGGCAGGTTTGCTGGTTTGGTCGGGTAGTCAAGGTCGGCATATTCAAATACGTGGCTGGCGCTTTGATTTACCTCCTGCGGTGATGATTATTAAGCAAATTATCATCTCAATTATTGACTTGGCAAGTGTGGCATTTGTTCTATATCTGCTGCTACCCCATGATGCTGGAATAGGTTACTTTACTGTCTTCGCAGCTTTTGTTCAGTCAATGATATTGGCCATTTTGAGTCATGTTCCGGGCGGGTTGGGTGTCTTTGAGTTGACGATGATGGCCTCATTACCCACAGTAGATAAAACTTATTTATTGGCGGTATTGTTGGTATTTAGGCTGCTATATTATTTACTGCCATTTTTCTTAGCACTGGTGTTTTTCTTTGGACATGAGATTTGGCTACGCTGGTTAAGAAAACCGTAATGCTTGCTTAATCTAATAGCTAGTGACTTATATCTAGTAAAAAACAAAAACAGGCAGCTTAAATTTAAGCTGCCTGTTTTTTTATATCTGTTTTTATAGAAGTCTTATTGCTGAGTCCTAATTGATCATGACTTACTCAGCTAAGGTGTTGGTACTATGATTGCCTTTATCAGCTGCATTTTTTACTGGGATAGCAGGACTAAATTGCTCTGAGGTTGGAGCAACTCCCTTCGCAGCATGCTCTTCTTTTAAGGAGGCCGCTACTTCAGGTGGCATGTAGTTTTCATCATGCTTAGCAAGGACCTCACTGGCCACAAATACTTCGCCTTGCATTTCACCGGTAGCAACTACCCCTGAGTTTTCAGCGAATAAGTCAGGTAAGATGCCTTGATAACTGACAGGAACCGAAGCGTTGAAGTCAGTAATGGCAAACTGAACCTTTAAATCATCGTTGGGATCACGGCGCACACTGTCTTTTACCACCATGCCCCCAGCACGGATGCGTTTGTTTTGTGGCGCTTCACCAGCGGCAATCGCGGAAGGATCAAAGTAATAGTCGGTTTGTTGGCCAATAGCATAGATAACCAACAGGACTGCGATAATGGCACCTGCCAAAGTGGCAGCGACCCAAATTAGTTTTTTACGACGCACAGCATTCATAAAATTGCCTTTAATTTTTAAATCTCAAAAAATAATGAGATTACTATAAAAAGTTTAAAACGCTTGTCGCTTTAAGCCAGTAAATAAAAGTGTAGCAGCTTACCAAGTTTAGTGGCGAGGTTTAATTGCGTTTGGTTTTTTGTTTACGCTGCTGCTGACGGGCATGCTGAATTTTTAGCTCTTTAATGAGACGACGGCGTTGATTGAGGCTATAAAAGATAAAGCCGATGATAGCGAGCACAGTAATACCCCATGTACTCCACACATAAGGCCCATGTTCGCCCATGGCTATAAACTCTTGGAAGCTATAAAAGTAGGGTTGCACAATGGCACTCCTTTATTGGCTAATGATCAGGTTGGGTTGCGTCCTATTTAGACGTACGCACATACTCTTTGACCCAAGCTTTATTTTGATCACGGCGTAAGATTAAGGTATTAGTACGGTATATAGCTAAGGCACCAACCATAAAATAAGTCCCCAGAATCATCAATAATAAAGGCGCTAACATATCGATAGACATCTTAGGGGCCTCGGTAATGGTCAGAGTCGTACCTTGGTGTAAAGTGTTCCACCAGTTTACCGAATATTTAATAATAGGCAGGTTTACAGCACCGACAATAGATAGGATGGCTGCAGCTTTTCCTCGGTTTGGAGTATGTTCAAACGCGGCAAACAAGGCCATTACCCCAGCATATAAAAATGCCAAGATAAGCATCGAGGTTAAACGAGCGTCCCATACCCAGAAGGTTCCCCAAGTCGGTCTGGCCCAAATAGACCCCGTCAATAAGCTCAGGACACACAGCATAAAACCAATGGGTGCAATGGCTTGGGCTACCAAGTTTGCAGTTTTGATACGCCACACTAAGAAGATTACTCCCAATACCGCTAGGGCGAAATAAATCGACAAAGCGATACTGGCGGCTGGGACATGAATAAAGATGATGCGATAGCTGTTACCTTGCAGATAATCCGGAGGGGCAAAACCGAGGCCCCAGATGCTGCCTATCGCAATCATAATAATCGCTATACCAGCAAGCCACTTAACCCAAGGAGAGAAAATTCTAAAAAACTCTCGAGTCCCAACAGTGGCCAAAAATCCTTGCCACAGGCGAGAAAAGAAGCCAGGGGTTTGAGGTGATAAATTAGCATTTGGCATAATAAAACGACCTTGTAAGCCACGGTGTGAGCAAAAAAGTGCTTATATAAATGTCAAAGCACGCGGATCAATAAGGCTACGTAAAACAGTAGCGCCACTCAGTAAATAACTACCGACGGCTCAGCATTTTTAGCTGAGCCTGATAAATCTTATGGCGTCTAATCTTAACAGCCGCTTAGTAAATAATAGAAATTGGAAGTAAAAATATTTTATAACCAGTAGCAGGTAATAGCTGAGACTATTATAACAAATATTGACCTTAGTTAAGCCAAGCCATTTTCAAAGTCATGGCGATAGCCCAAGGCATAACCAGTACTGAAATAATACTGCCCGCCGCTAGAAGGGCGAATATCGGCAGCCCATTAAGACCAGTAGCATATAAGTCTACAGCGCCTGTGGCAAATATAAGCACAGGTAATTGCATTGGCAACGCAATTAACGGCACTAATACGGCGCCATTCTTTAGAGATAGAGTTAAACTACTGGCTATTGCGGACAGCATCAATAACATGGGGCTGCCCACCAAGATGGAGACCAACAGCGCACCGGCTTCTCCCCAAGACAGACCAAATAAAGGCACCGCTAATAAGCTAAGCAAAGCCACCAAACCACTACTAAATATCCAATGAATGGTAAGACGAATCAGCACCCAAAGAGGCAGGGAGGTCCTTGAAACCACCAGCTGGGCCAGAGTGCCGTTGTCCATGGCTGGTTTAAATAGCCCATCTACGCCCATAACCAGGGATAATAAGGCGGCTATCCACACTGCTGGCACACCCAAACGGTGTAAGAGTTGTGGCTCACTGCCTACTGCCAATGGGAATAAGGTGATAATTACCAAAAATAAAACCAGCGGATACAACCATTGAACAGCGCCTTGTTGTTTTACCTGCCATTCTCGCTGCCAAAGCTCCTTACCCGCTATACCAATAGGAGCGGCTATATTCGCTGACGACTTAGGAGAGGGTGCTGTCATTACAGTACTCCCTTGTTCTTTGATGGCGAGTCCTCATAGTCGGTTAAAGCTTCTTTATATAAATTATCTAAGCCATCCAGCTCATCTTGTGAATAATGCGGTAAATAATCAGATAGATTTAACGACTTAGTAGCTACCTCTACGCTTTGGTGACTGGTCATCAGTACTGCTCCGCCACTGTTCGCGAAGTCTTGTAGCCGTTTTTGTAACCGCGCTACCATGCTGACATCAAGCGCAGTAAAAGGTTCGTCTAGCAGCCATAATGGGGTTTGCTGTATGCTCATTAAATATAATCTGGCCAAAGTGACTCGGCGAGTTTGCCCAGCAGAGAGTTGGTTACTGCCCATGTTCTCAAAGCCTGATAAATCCACCCAGTCTAAAGCCGTCTCAATTTGTTCTGCGGAAGGTCGGATGCCATAAAGATTTAATAAAAAAGTTAGGTTTTGTTTTACCGTTAAATTGGGATGAATGCCCAGTTGATGTGAGACATATAACGGCGCAACTGGTAAAGTAGGTTGACCTTGATATAAAACCTGCCCTTCCAGTAGAGGCAGTAGTCCTGCCAGCTGCATAAGCAGCGTAGTTTTACCGGTACCATTGGCACCCACAAGGTGACAAATCTCGCCACTCGATAAGGTGAGTCCCACCCTTTCACACAAGGGGAAATCCCCTCGCTGGATGGTAATGTCTTGCAGGGACAGTATCGCAGGAGCATCAAGGGAGGACTGAGAGTTAGGGTAGCTTTTGGAATGCATGATAACCTAGTTTATAAAGGGTGGTATGAGGCTAATGCCTGTCAGTTAAGAGATTTTATAGCGGAATCGTGAAATTCGTTTTTTCTAGAGCCCCATATTTATGGAGTCATCTGGTTTTAAAAAACCAAATCTCCGCTAAGTCTCTTGCCTAACTGACTGGCATTAGTGGTATGAGGCAGCTTTTATTAATTTGTTTCTTGAACCAGCATTTGTCTTAATGCTATTGCAATAAGCACAGTCCACCGTCATATATAGTTAATGTTTTAATATAACATAGTATATCAAACCTCAGCCCACAACTAACGTATTGTCCTTATTATGAGCTCACAAAAAAAACCCTCTTTTTGGCAACGACTAAAATACTTATTAACTGCTGAAGAAAATAGCATTAAAAGTCAAACTGATAACAATCAGACTCAGCTGCCACAACAAAAGCGCGATACTGATAATTACAGTAAAAGCCAAAAACAACACTCTGAAAGTCGAGATAACTTTAAATCATCTACGAAAAGTGATCAGTCAACCAGTCACGGTAGAGAAGAAGACTATCCAGAGAGCGTGTCTGAGGAAGCTTCAGTGAAATTCATCAGTTTGTCTAACTTAGACGAGGTGGACAATATGAATCAGGGCAGCGCTTCGGAACAAAGCTCAGAAAATCCAATAACCGATAGTATTTTAGATTTTTTGGAAGCCAGTGATCTTAGTTATCATTATCACGAACCTACTGCCGAAAGTGACTTTAATGACCCTGATCAAGACCCCGCTGATGTGCCATCTGGTAACCAAACTCAAAAATACCAAGGCAGTATCCGTAAAAGAAATGTCCATCACATTTCAATGGCGATGCGTTACTATCAAGAAGGGGCAAGTAATGACACGGCTGATACCGATGAGGATTCATCACGGGATATACAGTCAGCGGTGGACAACGGTGAGGTAGAGTGGGGCTGCGTTATTCGGGTTCATGAGCATACTCAGTTGGTGGCCTTCTATGGGGTATTGCCTTTTCACTTGCCGGAGTCTCATTTACAGGCAGGAATGATGCTGGCCACTCAGCTCAACTATGACATGATGCTAGGCTGTGTAGAGATTGATATTCGAGACGGTGAGATTAGATTTAAAAACTCTTTAGATCTTGAGCCTATCATTAATGCCAACGGCGGATTTGTACCCCCTACGGTTATTAGTTATCTATTAAAAGGGGTGATGGCGATGACGGCCTCGTTTGCTCCTTTATTCAGCGACCTTCTTGCCAGCGACCCACAAGATTTTGAATTAGATACCTTGTTAGAAGAGTTAAATAGGGCTCAAATGGATAAGACCTTTTTTTTACCTACTCGGATTCGGCAGTAATAGTTGGTGCTTATAAAGGTTAATAGTAAATCTAATAGTTATCAGAATAAGTTAAAGTTATTATGCTAAAAGTCGCCTTCTCTCCCATTTTTCTTTACCAAGTGCCAGAAAAACATCGCTTTCCCATGCAAAAATATCGGCTAATACCAGAGCGATTGATACAAGAGGGCACGCTGAGTGAAGCCAACTTCTTCGCTCCAAAGAAGTTAACCGAGGCAGAAATTCTAACCACGCATACCGCCGAGTATTGGGAGAAACTAAGGACTCAGACTCTATCGCGTAAAGAAGCTCGGGCCATAGGCTCTGAGATGACCCCTGAATTAGTCGAGCGAGGCAGATATATTGCTCATGCCACCTATGAATGCGCTTTATATGCCAAGCAGTATGGGATATCTTTGAATGTCGCAGGTGGCACGCACCACTCCTTTGCCGATCATGGCGAAGGATTTTGTGTGTTTAATGATGTGTGTATAGCCAGCAATTTGTTATTAAATAGAGGCGAGGCACACAGAATACTCATCGTTGATTTGGATGTGCACCAAGGCAACGGCAATGCCAGTATTATGGCGGATGAGCCGAGAGTATTTGTGTTTAGTATGCATGGAGAGAAGAACTATCCATTTCGAAAGCCACCCTCAGATTTAGACATTGAGCTACCCAATGACACCGATGATGAAACTTATCTGACCCAGTTAAAGCAGACACTACCCCAATTAATTGTAGCACATAAACCGGATCTAATTTTTTATCAGTCGGCAGTGGATGTGTTGGCCACAGATAAGCTGGGCAAGCTGTCTTTAACGCCAGAAGGTTGTAAACAACGCGACGACTTTGTATTACGTCAAGCCAGAGATAATAATATTCCGATCGCGGTCGTGATGGGTGGGGGCTATTCTGAGGATGTTGAAG
The DNA here is from genome assembly GCF_900162825.1 of Psychrobacter piechaudii. Lineage (GTDB taxonomy): Bacteria > Pseudomonadota > Gammaproteobacteria > Pseudomonadales > Moraxellaceae > Psychrobacter > Psychrobacter piechaudii. The sequence goes on along the minus strand of NZ_FUGE01000091.1, from coordinate 2,707 downwards.
ATGTGGTAGAAGCCCACTGCAATACCTTTAGACTGTCCAAGCAATTGTTTTTTGCTTAGCCGAGTCTTAGTCTAGTACTGACTTAGCTAGCTTATGGATTCGCTTATGAAAAGTCAGGCTTCTCCACAGTGACACTGTCATTGACTGGCAGTAATACAATAAATCGGGTCCGGCCGTTATAGGTGTCGGTGCGGATACGGCCATTGTGAGCCTCAACAATCTGAGAAACTAAGGACAATCCTAATCCAGAGCCTTTTCTTTGCTGTTGTAAGCGGACAAAAGGACTGAAAATTTCATTACGCTTGTCCAATGGAATCCCTTTGCCTTGGTCAATAACGGCCAATACCACAAAGTTAGGTTCAATAACGGGCTCAGCTTTTGGTCGACGTAGGCGCTTAGTAAAGCCGATATCATTGGATTTTGAGGAATCAGCTTTTGACTTATTATTGCCTTTCTCTTGTTTTTTGGAAGTCGCTTGAGCTGTGGTCGATAAAGGTTGATCTTCACCATCTGAAGTAGCTAATTCTGTGCTGCCATTTTGATCTTCAACCCCTAACTGGCTTAAGGCGTCTGCTTCCGTCTCACTAGTAACATTCTCGATAGTCACAGACTCTGCTTCTAAAGACTGGCTTAATTCTTTATTAGCCTCACTCTTAGCGGCCTCAATTTGATCTAATAACTGCTTCGGTGGATAGAGCGCCTCTTCTTGTGCAACCACGCCATATAAGTGTACTTCAATAGGCGGCTCGCCATGAATTAAAGCATTGTTTAATAGATTTCGAATCAAGTGAATTAGTAACTTAGGCTGACCTTCAATGACTAAGGATTTGCCATACAAAGTGGCTTCAGGATAGTGCTGACATTCCTGGCTAATTAGCTCATAAAAATCAAAACGCTCATTGGTCTGTGCGGCATGACCTGCATCTAGGCGGCTTACCAATAAGATACTCTCTACCAAGTCATTTAAGCCAGTTAAGTCACGATTAACTGCTTGAGCTCTTTTGTGGAATTTAGCGCGAGTTTCCTCCGACATTTCGTTGGCCAGCATCTCCATCATCTCAATTTGCAGACGAATTCGAGTAATGGGGGTGCGAAGTTCATGCGAAGCATGGGCCAGTAATAAACTGTTGGCATCGATAAGTTGCTCAATCTTCTGCGCCGCTTGGTTGAAGCCTCGAGCTAGGCTAGCAATTTCATCGGTACCTTTGGAAGGCACGCGAACACTAAAGTTACCTTCCCCCAGTTGAGCCATTTGCTTGCTCATTTGGTTTATACGCCAGGTCATCGAATGCGCAATCCAGCCTAGAACGATCGACATAAGGGCAAGAAGCGCAATGGTACCGGTAAAGATATTTAATACTGCCCATAACTCTGAGCGTTTTGGAGGGTTGCGTGGCTCATATAATAAAGTATAGCCGCGGTCACTCATCGCTTGGACGTTGACCTGATCTGAAGAAAAAAAGGCTGGCAATAGACGCGATATTAAGGAAGGATCATCAGGCAATTGCTTTGGCAAATCACTATCATCGGTTTGAATCAGTAAGTTACCATTACGATCATAGAGCCCCATCTTCGCTTGCAGCGACTCATCAAAGACATCAAAGCTTCTTTTGATAACGGCCAACATGAATCTAGCTTGCAGAAGCTCGTTCATGGTTGTGGCATTATCAAGTTCATCCACGAAAGGGTCAATTTGGCTAACAATTTGCTTAGCAAGCACTTCCCAGCGGGCATCGGCTGAGTTGTTGTGCACTAGGTTCATTAAAGTAACCATACCAGCAGCAAACAGCACTAGAGTTAGCACCACACTGAGAAAAAGCTTACTAAAGACGGAGGACGAAAAGTTAAATCGAGGACGACGAATCATAGAAGTGTCTAATGTAAATTAAGCCTGCTAAAAATAAGATAGCGATTCAACTTGATGATTAAATTGAATCGCTAAATGTTTAATGCAGTAAGCCCGTATCGTTATACTTGGTCAGTGGCAAACTGATAACCCACACCACGAACGGTAATGATACGTTTTGGCTGGCGAGGATTGTCTTCGATTAAAGCTCTTAAGCGAGAGATGTGAACATCTATAGCACGATCAATGTTGTCTGAGCTGTCATCGTTAGGCATAGCTTGCCACAATTGCTCACGATTTAATACTTTGCCGGCGTGAGTAGCAAAATAATGCAGCAATTGGAACTGATGCGTGGTCAAACGCACTGGCTTATCATCAATGGTCACTTCATGGCTGTCTGGGAAGACACTTAAACGACCAAAAGTTAAGCTGTCTGATTGACTGTCTGCTTGATTTGGCTGCTCATGACGGCGCAACACGGCGCGGATACGTGCCAGTAATTCACGCGGCTCAAAAGGCTTGGAGATATAATCATCGGCACCCATCTCTAGGCCCAACACTCGGTCTGTGGTATCGCCTTTGGCGGTCAGCATCACAATAGGCACTTTATTGGTTTGACTGTTTTTGCTACCGCGAATCTTCTGACAGACTTGCATGCCATCCATATCAGGTAGCATTAAGTCTAAGATAATCAAATCAATGGCGCGCTCTTTGGCATCTAGAATATCCAGACCTTCTTGACCAGTAAAAGCGTGATGAACCTCATAATAGTTCATCGTTAAATAATCGCTAATCAGTTCCGCTAAATCTGGATCATCTTCAATTATTAGTATTTGTTTGCTCATAATAATCCTTAAAATA
>NZ_FUGE01000131.1 GCF_900162825.1 Psychrobacter piechaudii | reverse complement strand
AAAGACGAAAGCTTAAGAAACATGGTCGACCCCAGCAAAGTTTGTTTGCTATTGGTTTGGATGTTTTGATTGATGGTTTGCGTGAGTATTTCTTTGCTGATAATCGATGTGTGTTTGAGGTTCTAATAAGTTATTTGTCTTCTAGTCCACGACCTTTGAGACTTTGAGCATTTTTGTCGTGTACAGAGAATATCATTATAAAACCAACGCTTAATACTTTATAAAAGAGGCAAAAATGGGAACATCACGAGAAGCAACATCCGTAGTCAAAGCTAGCACCAAATACACTATGTTAAGTGCAGCAGTCCTTGGAGCATTGGCATTGGTAGGCTGTAATCAGTCTACTGAAGAAGCCACAACGACTGCAGATACTGAACAGAAAACCGAAGTGCAAGCTACTGATAAAGCTTCAGGTGATACCGTCACTATTTACTCATCACGTAACGAACAACTGATTCAGCCATTATTGGATGAATTTACCAAAGAGACAGGGATTCCTGTTGAGTTGGTTACGGATGATAGTGGTCCTCTAATAGCCCGTTTACAAGCAGAAAGCACCAATACTCCTGCCGATGTCCTACTTACCGTAGATGCTGGTAACTTATGGCAAGCTGGCCAAGAAGGTCTATTACAGCCTATTAACTCTGAAGTGGTTAATAGTAACGTTTCTGAGAAATACCGTTCAGTAGATGATTTATGGACCGGTCTGTCTTTGCGTGCTCGTACTATCTTCTATGATCCTGCCAAAGTAGAGCCTACTGATTTATCAACTTATGCTGACCTAGCTGATCCTAAATGGAAAGGTAAACTTTGTTTACGCACGTCTAAGAAAGTATATAATCAGTCGTTAGTTGCTAGTATGATCGAGCATTATGGCCCTGAAAAAACAGAAGAAATCGTCAAAGGTTGGGTAGCCAACTTAGCAGCCCCTGTATTTAGTAATGATACTAAGCTCCTAGAAGCGATTGCTTCAGGTCAGTGTGAAGTAGGTATTGCCAACAGCTACTACTATGGCCGTATCTTGGATGAAAATGCAGACTTCCCAGTGAAAATATTCTGGGCAAACCAAGGGGAAGGCACTGAAGCGACAGGTACTCACGTAAACGTATCTGGTGCAGGTATTATCAAAAATTCTGATAATGTAGAAGGTGCTCGTAAGCTGATTGAATGGTTATCTTCAGACACTGCTCAAGGTAAATATGCCAGCAGCGATAAAGAGTTCCCAGTAAAAGAAGGGGTCGATGAGTCTGAGATGCTTCGCTCATGGGGCAGCTTTAACCAAGATAATATTAATGTTAGTATCTTCGGTCAGCGCCAAGCTGAAGCGGTTCAATTGATGGACCGTGCAGGTTACGAATAAGTTATTACTTACTGATTAATAATCATAAACAGTAATAAAAGGTTATAGGTATCAAGGTAATTTAATGCTATATAACAAAACCATAAATAACTGCTGAAAGTAAGGGCTCCTGTCACAGGTAGCCCTTATACTTTGCAATAGGGTTTTATGAAAGCGAATATTTCAAAAGGGTCAGTATTAGCGAAACCAGTCTTAGCACTGGTTTCGCTATTTATGTTAATACCAGTGATCATTGTCATGCGCTCGTGGTTGGAGCCTATGGCAGATATTTGGTCGCATTTGGCTGAGTTTGTCCTACCTCAAGTCATCAAAAACACAATACTAATATTGGCACTAGTAACGGTATTGGCAGGGAGTCTTGGGACTTACTTGGCTTGGCTGACCAGTATGTATCGCTTCACAGGACAGAAGTTCTTCGTCTGGGCACTGATGCTACCTTTTGCCATTCCAGCCTATGTATTGGCATTTGTCAGCGTAGGCATACTCGATTATAGTGGCTTTATTCAGACCTCTCTTAGAGACATGGGGCTTAGCTGGTCGATACCTAACATTCGCAGTGTTTGGGGTGCCGGTATTATTCTATCCTTAGTCTTCTATCCCTATGTTTATCTTTTAGCCCGACAAGCCTTTTTATCCCAAGGTCAACGCGCTCTAGAAGCCGGTCAAATGCTGGGCTTAACCCGTAATAAATCTTTTTTTAAAGTAGCTTTGCCTCAAGCCATGCCTTGGATCGTGGGCGGTCTATTATTAACCTGGATGGAAACTTTAGCCGACTTTGGCGCCGTATCCGTCTTTAATTTAGACACCTTTACTACCGCCATTTATAAGTCTTGGTTTGGCTTTTTTAGTTTGACCACAGCAGCACAATTGGCTGCACTGCTTATTATCACGGTCTTTATCATTCTACTGTTAGAGCGTTATTGGCAAAAGAGGCGCAGTTATCTTCCCAGTGCAGGTAATCGGCAACGTGAAAGACTCACCGGTCTTCGTAATCTATGGGCAGTGGTATTTTGTAGTTTTATTTTTATTATAGCCTTTGGGTTACCCATGACTCAGTTGTTAATTTGGGTTGTGCAAAACTATCAAATTGATCTAGATGCTCGTTATTGGGACTTTGTTAAAAATACAGTATTAATCGCTGGCACTACTGCCACTGTCATTGCAGCCGTGGCTTTATTGGTGGCTTGGTTATTGCGTCAGCATCCGAGTCGCAGCAATCAGCTGCTGGTTTCTATGTCAAACTTAGGATATGCAGTGCCTGGTACCGTACTGGCAGTTGGGGTATTTATTCCTATTGCTTGGCTGGATAATCTATTAATTGCTCAAAATATTACCAGTGCTCAGATACTTAGTGGCAGTGTAATTGTGATGTTATTGGCATTAACCACGCGTTTTATGACCGTGGGCTTTCAGCCTATTGATAGACAATTAAATAGATTAACTCCAAGCCAAGAGCAAGCGGCGCAATTGTTGACCACAAATCGTTGGCAACGTTGGCGTAAAGTTTATTTACCGGTGATTAGTCCTGGGGTTTTTACCGCTCTTATTATGGTATTCGTTGAAGTGACCAAAGAGATGCCTATTACCTTAATGACACGCCGCCAAGGTTGGGATACCTTAGCAGTACGGGTATTTGAGATGACCTCTGAGGGGATGTATGAACGGGCAGCATTGCCCAGTTTGACCATTGTTTTAGTAGGTCTAATTCCTGTCATTTTATTAATCACTCAATCAGATAAAAGCTAAGCCGGCCTTAATATTTCTTATTTTATAATAGCCTAAGCAAAAAAAATGGTGAATTCGATGCAGTCAACCTCAGCTCAACAGTCTCAGTTAAATTCACATTATTTGACGTTAGATAACCTTATTGTCAGCTTCGGTGAAACTGAGGTGGTGAAGTCACTGTCTATGCAGCTAGAGCAAGGAGAGATTGGCTGCTTGCTTGGGTTCAGTGGCTGCGGTAAAACGACTGCGCTTCGTGCTATTGCTGGTCTTGAAACGCCCCAAAATGGCAAAGTTATCCTTAATGGTAAGACTCTTACTGATATCAATCAAGGCAGTATTAAGATTCAAGTGGTGCCGGCTAAGCGTGATATGGGCATGGTGTTCCAAGACTATGCTTTATTTAGTCACTTGACGGTCAGCGAAAATATAGGCTTTGGCTTACACCGCTGGAATAAAGCTGATAAGGCAGCCCGTATTAAAGAAATGCTGGAGCTGGTTGAGCTTAGCGAGCATGCCAATAAACGTATTAACCAGCTATCTGGAGGGCAACAGCAGCGTATTGCTTTAGCGCGGGCTTTAGCACCTAAACCGGATTTATTATTGCTTGATGAGCCATTTTCAAACTTAGATATGATGCTTCGTGAGTCATTGGCTGCCAAAGTGCGTGATATTCTAAAGCGTACCAATACTACGGCCATCTTGGTTACCCATGATCAGCATGAGGCCTTTGCTATAGCCGATAAAATAGGAGTTATGCATAAAGGCAAGCTAGCACAATGGGCGACCCCAGATGAGTTATATCATGAGCCCAATAGTCCCTTTATTGCCGAGTTCATCGGGGAGGGGGCAATGATTGATGGCATTATTGAGCAGGGAGTGATCAAGACTGCTTTGGGTGATATCAAGCGTTATCCAGAGCCTATTCACTCGCATTATCATGAAATGGATTACGAGACTTACTTTGCTCAAGGGGAGGTGTGTGAATATGATTTCCCTAATGGCACTAAGATTAAGGTCTTGATTCGTCCCGATGACATCGTCCATGATGATCACAGTCCGCAGATGGCGATGGTGGTTGAGCGGGTGTTTCGCGGAGCAAACTTCCTATACCGCTTACGCCTGGAAAACGGAGAGGAAGTATTGTCGCTTATTTCAAGCCATCATGACCATCCTGTCGGATCTATGATAGGTTTTCGCCCCTTAATGGCCCATGTGGTGTTGTTCCAAGGCAGTGAGTTAGACGTGACCACCTGGCAGCGTATTTAACGCTAGCACATGGATATAACGACCGAGCCATTTGTAAGGGGCTTGGTTTGAATAACGCAGCTCCATTTCAATAACCGCTTCTGGATTGGTGTGTCCCCCTCGCTTTAGAGGGGCATAGTCATGAAACACCCGCAGGCCACTAACTTTATCGATAGCAAAGCTTTGCTCTGTAAGCCAGCCTTCTACTTCCTCGTAGCTGACTGGATTATTGGGAGTAAGGCTTTTTTTATTGTCTGATTTAAATTCAGGGTTATTTAATAAATTAAAGTTGCCCATGATTAAATTGCGATACACGAAGCTGGCCGGGTTATAAAAGCACAAGGATAATACCCCAGTAGGCGCTAACCATTTTTTAAAAAAGGGCATAACCTGTTTTGGGTCACCCAGCCATTCGAGCAGAGCATGGCACAATATCAAATCAAAACCGGCGACAGACTCAGAGGGCAGCTTAATCTCCAAATCCTGGTAAGGGCACACCAGCCATTGAATATCATCAATGACCCCCAGCTGCTTTGCATTAGTCTTGGCTTCAGTAAGCATGTTGTCTGAGATATCATTAATAGTCACATTGTGACCTTGTGTGGCCAACTCGATGGATAACTGTGCTAACCCTGCGCCCACATCCAATATTTTTAAAGGGCGATTGAGCTTGCGTGATAAGTCACTGACAACAGCGCTAAGATCACGTTTTAATACTGCCAGTCTAATGTCCCCCTTCAAGCCTCCATATACCTTTTTGACAAAATGCTCAGTAATGGGGTCAAAGTTACGATCTTCTGCTGTGCTCATGTAAGGTTACCTAAAGGAGTCAATTAAGATGATTTGGGGCTAAAAAGCTTTGATTGTAACCAACCTATTTGATTTTACCAAGTAATATTCTACTAACTGAAAATATGGAAATTTGATTGGGATTTTAATCAATAACAAAACGCTAATTTCATTGAGGAATTGCGAGTTAATGTCAGTAAAACCGCCCGTTTAAGCGTAATTTATGCTAAAATACGGCTGGTTATTATTGGTATAAAAAATTAAAAAATAGTTTGCAGTTTCTTTTCTTTGAAGGACTATTAAAACCTTCATCAAGAAAGTCAGCTGTCAACATGGAGAAGTATGTATGAATGATTCGGTCAGTCCTATTGCTATCGTAGATGAGATGAAGCAATCTTATCTCGATTATGCAATGAGCGTTATTGTTTCTAGAGCTTTACCTGATGTGCGGGATGGTCTAAAACCTGTGCATCGCCGTATCATGTATGCCATGCATCAGCTCTCCAATGACTACAATAAACCTTATAAAAAATCTGCCCGTGTGGTCGGTGACGTTATCGGTAAATACCACCCTCATGGTGATACTGCTGTATATGACGCCATTGTGCGTATGGCGCAGGACTTTAGTTTGCGTTATCCCATGGTCGATGGTCAGGGTAACTTCGGTTCAATCGATGATGACCCTGCTGCTGCGATGCGTTATACCGAAGTACGTATGACCAAGCTGACTCACCAGATGCTGGCTGATCTCGAAAAAGACACCGTGGACTGGGAAGATAACTACGATGGCTCTGAGCGTATGCCCAGTGTCCTGCCTGCTCGTATCCCCAACTTATTGGTCAACGGCGCGACAGGTATTGCGGTAGGTATGGCGACCAATATGGCACCGCACAACCTAACCGAAGTATTAAATGCGTGCTTGGCGTATGCTGATAATCCAAACATTTCAAGCGAAGAGTTAACCACTTATATCTCAGGTCCTGACTTCCCTACGGGCGGTATCATCTATGGCCGTGCAGGGATTGTGGATGCCTATCGTACCGGTAAAGGCCGTGTTCATATTCGGGGCCGCTATCATATCGAGCCTATGAGTGACACTGGCGTTAACCGTGATCGTGAACGCATTGTATTCACTGAGATTCCTTATCAGGCGAACAAAGCTAAGCTGATTGAGCGTATCGCAGAATTAGTACGCGACAAAAAAATTGAAGGTATTTCAGAGATTCGTGATGAGTCTGATAAAGACGGCATGCGTATCGCCATTGATTTACGCCGCGGTGAAGTGGCCGAAGTTATTGTTAATAACCTGTTCTTACAGACCCCGCTAGAATCTAGCTTTAGTATTAATATGGTTGCGCTTGATAACGGCCAACCTAAGCTGATGACCCTACGCCAGTTAATTGCTGCGTTCGTGCGTCATCGTCAAGAAGTGGTTACCCGCCGCACAATTTATGAGCTAAATAAAGCCAAAGCTCGTGGTCACCTATTAGAAGGCTTGACCGTAGCCCTAGCTAACATTGATGAGATCATTGCCACCATTAAAGAGTCAGCCAACCGTGGGGAGGCCCGTGAGAAGCTGTTAGCTCAGATTTGGGACTCAGGCACCGTGGTAGCGATGTTACAAGCAGCGGGCCGTGGTACGTTAGCAGCGGGCGATTTACGTTCGGTTCGTCCAGAGTTTATCGAAGGCGAAGATTTAAAAAATCCATTTGGCTTGATTGATAACGGCAATAATTACCGCTTATCAGTAGAGCAAGTCAACGCTATCTTAGAGATGCAGCTACACCGCTTGACAGGTCTTGAGCATGAAAAGCTAACTGAAGAATATCAAGATTTATTGCGTCAAATCGCTGAATTTGAATCTATTTTGGCGGACTTTGATAAGCTGATGATGGTTATCAAAAATGAGATGCATGAGATTCTAGAGAACTTTGGCGATGAGCGGCGCACAGATATTGTTGACTCTCGTACTGACTTTAGCCGTGAAGACCTAATTCCTGAGCAGACCGTTGTGTTAACTGTATCGCGTACGGGTTATGCAAAAACTCAGCCGATCAGTGATTATGTGGCTCAAAAACGTGGTGGTAAGGGTAAGTCTGCCACAGCGATGAAAGAAGATGATGTCATTGATCACCTAGTAGTGACTTCGACTCATGCCACCGTATTGTGCTTTACGGATAATGGGCGAGTATTTAGCCTAAGAGGTTTTGAGGTCCCTATTGCTAGCCGTGGTTCACGAGGCCGTCCACTGGTTAACATCATCGGACTTGATCCGGATGAAGTGGTAACTACCATCTTGCCTATTCCTAATTTATCAGAAGAAATTGACAGCCGTTTTGTGTTCTTTGCTACTGCTAACGGTACGGTAAAACGTGTTGAGCTATCTCAATTTGCCAATATCCGTTCTAATGGTCTAATCGCTATTGGACTAGAAGAAGGCGATAAACTAGTATCGGCCCGTATTACCAATGGTGAGCAGGAAGTTATGCTGTTTGCTTCAAGTGGTAAAGCGATTCGTTTTGATGAAAACGATGCCCGTGTGATGGGACGTACCGCCAAAGGGGTTCGTGGTATGCGCATCGCCAAAGATGAGTTTATTAAGTCATTAGTGGTCATCGAAGAAGATGTTAAAGAGATTTTGATTGCCTGTGAAAACGGCTATGGTAAACGTACACCGGTAGAAGAGTTTAATGCTCAGAATCGTGGTGGTGGCGGTGTTATTGCTATTAAGACCAGTGAGCGTAATGGCGCGTTAGTACGTGCTACAAAAGTTCATCCTGAAGACGATATTATCTTAATTTCAAATAAAGGGACTTTGGTTCGTACGCCAGTTGCTCAAGTAGCTACTTCAGGCCGTAATACTCAAGGGGTAACTTTGATTCGCTTGGCCAATGATGAAGCTTTAGTGGCCATGGCCCGAGTCGAAGATAGTGGTGAGGAAGATGAAATCGTTGAAGCCATGAAGGATGAAGGTTTGTTAGATGATGAAGCTACGGAAAGCTTGGAAGATCAACCAGATCTAGATGAAGCTGAAGATAGCTTAGAGGATGATCAGTAGTTAATAAGTATTGATTTGATAGCGGTAACTGGATAAGTGATAAATTGATAAGCGCTAAGCATCTTATCTAAGCTGTCATTCAGTATGGTTTAACAAATAACCTATATGAGCGGTCGTTGATAACCTATAAAATGCCAACATAATGTTGGCATTTTTTTTGCTCTAAACAATAAGGAAAGTATATGTCTGAATTGCATTTGCATCATTTAGAAAACTCACGATCATTTCGTATTCTGTGGCTATTAGAAGAGCTGGGTGTGGAATATCAATTAACCAGATATGAGCGTACCAACTCTTATTTGGCTCCAAAGAGTTTGGAGCGAGTCCACCCTTCAGGCAAGTCTCCTGTGTTAGAGGTTGCTGGTCTTAATCCAAAAGATCTAGCAGAAAAGACTAGCCTAATAGAGTCAGGGCACATCATCGATTATTTAATGGCGAAGTATGATACAGAGTATAAGCTACACCCGAAGGTGGATGCCGAGAGTCAGGCCTGGCGTGATTATGACTTCTGGATGCATTATGCAGAAGCTTCAGCCATGCCCGCTTTGGTGATGCGTCTGGTATTTAGTAAGGTGGTTGAGCGCTCTCCAACTTTGATTAAGCCCATAGCCAAAGGTATTCGTAAGCAAGTAGAAGCGTTGATGATCAATAAGAATATTAGAACAGCGCTGGATTTAATCGAAGAGAAATTATCGAAAGATAAGTGGTTTGCGGGCAGCGAGTTTAGTGCAGCAGATGTGCAAATGGGCTTTTTTATTGAAGCTGCCAATGCCGGTCCTGGGCTTGATGAAGTCCGCTATAATAGTACTTTAAATTGGTTAAAGCGCTGTCAGGGTAGACAGGCCTATAAAGCTGCGGTGGAAAAAGGAGGTAAGCTTGAGTTCTAGTCCTTTTACTCAGGAGGGTCAAAAAATAGAAGCTAATAAACCAGAGATTTTAAAAAACTGGAAAACAAAGTTATTTATATTATTACTTTGTGTGGTAAGTTTTTATGCAGGTTGGCAAGCTAGCCGCTCGCATTTGGTGAAAGAATGTCAGTTGGCAGGCGCTCAAGTTACGGTAGAGGATGGTTTGGTTATTTGTCAAATGCCTCAATAAATCGATTCGAGTAAGTTTTTTATGCTCTTTTTTACCTAATTTGCTACAGCTCAATTGCTGCTACACCTGCATTGTTTAAGCTGATTTTTAAAGACAGCTATCTATAAAGCCCGTATTGACGAATTAACGTTGGTACGGGCTTTTTTTAGCCATAGCTTTTATATAGAGGGTTACTTATTAGTCATGTACAGCTATTGACAGTTAAAAATATTATAAATTATTACTTGAAATCAAATCGATTAGGTAGCATATAAATAGCAGATACAAGCAAAGCAAAAGTGCCAGGCTAGAATGGTTTTTAAGCTAAAGTACTTGAAAGTTGCTTCAGACAAACAGATATAAAAAGTATAAATTATTATAAGGATAACTTAATGAGATTTGAAAAGTTCACCCAAAAACTACAGGCAGCTTTACAGCAAGCCCAAAGTCTGGCGATTGGTCGAGACCATACCAGTATCAGCCCGATTCATATCATGGCCGCACTGTTAGAAGATGAATCAAACATCTCAGTGTGCCAACAGGCAGGGGCTAGCGTTCCGGCTCTTAAGAACGGGGTTGCAAAAGCTTTAGATAACGAAGCAGTCATATCCAACCCAACTGGAGAGGTTAATTTAAATACAGAGTCGATTCGAATTTTAAACTTAGCTGACCGTCAAGCTCAAAAAGCAGGAGATGAGTACATTGCCACTGAATGGGTAATGCTGATTTTGGCAGAGCAGGGCGACACTAAGAAGATTTTTAAAGAAGCTGGGGTTACTTCAGAAAAATTACAAGCCGTTATTGAACAACTTCGTGGAGAGCAAACCGTGGACAGTCAAAACGCTGAAGACCAACGCGATGCGTTAAATAAATATACTGTAAACCTTACAGAACAGGCTGAGATGGGTAAGCTGGATCCTGTGATTGGTCGTGATGAAGAGATTCGTAGAACTATCCAAGTATTATCTCGCCGCACTAAAAACAACCCAGTATTAATTGGTGAGCCAGGGGTAGGTAAAACGGCCATTGTTGAAGGTTTAGCACAGAAAATTGTCAATGGCGATGTGCCAGAAGGCTTACGTCATAAAGAAGTGTTGTCACTAGACTTAGGGGCTTTGATTGCCGGTGCTAAGTATCGTGGTGAGTTTGAAGAGCGTTTAAAAAACGTTCTAAATGACTTAGCGAAGCAAGAAGGCAATGTCATCTTATTCATCGATGAGCTACATACCATGGTCGGAGCAGGTAAAACTGACGGAGCTATGGATGCCGGTAATATGTTAAAGCCAGCTCTGGCTCGTGGTGAACTGCATTGTGTGGGAGCAACCACCCTTGATGAATACCGCCAGTATATCGAGAAAGACGCTGCTCTTGAGCGCCGTTTCCAAAAAGTATTGGTGGACGAACCCACTGTTGAAGATACCATTGCTATTTTGCGTGGTCTAAAAGAGCGTTATGAATTACACCACGGTGTCGACATTCAAGACAGCGCCATTATTGCTGCTGCCCGTATGAGTCATCGTTATATCACCGATCGCAAGCTACCCGATAAAGCCATCGACTTAGTTGATGAAGCGGCAAGCCGTCTGCGTATGGAAATGGACAGTAAGCCTGAAGCATTGGGTAAGCTTGATAGCCGTCTGATTCAATTAAAAATGCAACGCGAAGTGTTAAAAAATGAAGAAGATGCAGGGGCGCAAGCAGAGCGCAGAGTGCTTGATGAGCAAATCGAAGAGCTTGAAAAAGAATATGCCGATCTAAACGAAATCTGGCAAGCAGAAAAAGCTTTGGTAAAAGGCAGTCAGCAGTTAAAAGACGAGCTAGATAAAGCGCGTATTGCTTATGATAAAGCCAGTCGTGAAGGCGATTACGAAACCATGAGTAAGCTGCAGTATGAGACCATTCCGCAGTTAGAAAAACGCATCACAGAATCTGACTTGGCTGAACAAAAAGAGCAGGCGGGCGAAGGCGACCGTATCAAGCTTTTACGTAACAAAGTGACGGATAATGAAATTGCTGAAGTTGTGGCAGCTGCGACTGGTATTCCGGTCAGTAGAATGCTACAAGGTGAGCGTGAAAAAATGTTGACGATGGAAGAGCGTCTACATGAGCGTGTGGTAGGTCAGGATGAAGCGGTACAGTCGGTAGCTAACGCGGTTCGTCGTAGCCGTGCCGGTCTATCTGATCCAAACCGTCCTTCAGGCTCATTCTTATTCCTAGGTCCAACAGGGGTAGGTAAGACTGAGTTGACTAAATCTTTGGCCAACTTCCTGTTTGATTCTGAAGATGCTATGGTGCGTATCGACATGAGTGAGTACATGGAGAAGCACAGTGTGAGTCGTTTGGTAGGCGCACCTCCAGGTTATGTGGGCTATGAAGAAGGTGGGGTATTAACGGAAGCAGTTCGCCGTAAGCCTTATAGCGTCATCTTGTTTGATGAGGTTGAAAAAGCTCACCCAGATGTCTTCAACATTCTATTGCAAGTACTGGATGATGGCCGTTTAACCGACTCACAAGGTCGTGTAGTCGACTTCAAAAACACAGTTATCATCATGACCAGTAACTTAGGATCACACAAGATTCAGGAAATGGCTGGTGATGACTATGAAGAGATTAAATCAGCGGTGATGGAGTCTGTGGGTCAGCACTTCCGTCCTGAGTTCGTCAACCGTATTGACGAGATTGTGGTATTCCACCCACTGGGTATGTCACAGATGGCCGGTATTGCGGATATTCAGTTAAATCGTCTGCGTGATCGTCTCAAAGAGCGTGAAATGGACATCAAGTTGTCACCAGATGCCCTGCACATGCTAGTAGCAGTAGGCTATGATCCTGTCTATGGCGCACGTCCTCTTAAGCGTGCTATCCAGCAGCAGATTGAGAACCCATTGTCACTGAAGCTTCTATCAGGAGAATTCGTGGCAGGTGATACCATTGTTGTTGATGTGGATGAAGAAGATAACTTACTTTTTTCTAAAGCATAATAAAGGTATCAGATATAGGTGACAGCAAAGTAGCTAAAATTGTCTCTCTGCTTCTCTGTATCTTCAACCCAAACCCTTATCTACATCAGTAGGTAAGGGTTTTTTATTTTAGGAAGGTGTGTTTATGGAATTTTCTTTAATCAAATAGAGCAAAATGCCCTTATATTATTAGGGATATTGCTTAGCCAGGGCGCTTTGTTTATCATGTCATGTTACAATTTATTATTGTAAGTAAAAAGAGATTCGCTAACCTCTCTATAGGCTTTCTAAAAACTCACTGTCCAATCTGTAAGGAACATATAATGACTTTAAGCACCTCCTTTAAAAAGATCAAACTAAGTGTTGTATTACTGGCTACTGTCTTTGCTGCCTCTGCCTGCAGCACCCTTCCTTCAGAAACCTCTAATGCTAATGGCAAATCCGCTATTGTCGCTGAGACTAACCAAGCACAGGGTACAAATAAAGCCAGTCGCTTAGATACTGCAAATTGGGCAGAAGATATCAAGGCTTGTAGTGATGATTATAAAAAACTAATCCAACCTGAAATCAACAAGTTCTCTAGGCAAGCGTTAAGTTATGATCAGCTATTTGATAAAAATGCGGGTGGTATAGATTTAGCTAACCAGCTACCACAAACTGAATCGGTAGAATGTAAGCAACAAGCTTTAGCTATAGTTGAGCAAATGAATCAGGCGAAAGTTCAAGCAGCTAAAAATGAGCTAAACAAGAACAACTTGTCTGAAGCAGATAAAAGAGCGGCATTATCCAATTTACTTTATGCACAGCAAGCCTTGTTCTTTAGTTATGTTCGTCATGGTTTGATTTCTAGCGATGAAAAAGACGTGCAACTGTGGCTACAAGCCAATGACATTTGGAATCAGTGGTTAAGTGAGCCTGTCACTTTTTCTGATGCGGATGCGATGGTAAAAACTTTAATGACCAATAGAGCCTTACTTTCGACTGTGGGTCAATTAACTGACTATTTGGAAAACTATAATACGGAATTACAGCAACAGCCTAAGAAAAAAGAGCTGCTATTAAACCAAACTTTAATTTTCTTAGCCCAAGCTGAAACCAATAATAGAGAAGTAAGCAAGTCGCTCTATAAAGCAGTAGACTCTCTACCTTGGTTAAAAACAGTGACCACACAGCTAAGCGATGAAAAGGAAGCTAATAAAAACTCCGCACAAAAGCTTAGCGTAAATGAAACGGAGGAGGCTTTGCTTAAGGTGCTGCAGCGAGATGAAAGTGAGTATTTTACTCAGTTATTAAAATTGACTGCGCTAAGATACCAAGACATTAATGAAGAAAAGCTTCTCGAAAGTGCTAAAACCTTCTTAACAGAAGAAGTAGAAGACTTAGCTTTAAGTGAGCTATTAGGAGCAATGGATTATGCCAAAATGGGCGATCGAGAATCTAGTAAACGTTGGTTAGATAAAGCATTTACTCATAGTGATATTGTGAATGAAATTTGTCAGATGCCTGCTCTAAATCCTGCCAGTTTAAGCCCTTTCTTCAATGAGAAAGATGGCGAATGGTTGCTAGATGAAATTAATAAGCAATGTAGCTAATTGACTAGCCTGGTTTAATAAAGAGAAAAGGCTCAGTGTTTATAACTGGGCCTTTTTTTATAGCCTTACTAATGGCAATTTTCTATAGGTTTAACGGTCTGTAAAGTTTACCTATCTACAGAATAGTTATACCAATTCTAAAAAATAACACTCAAGTCGCACCACTCCCGCTGAGTGATAGACCTAATTAAGTTAGTCTCATTACACAATGCATTCCAAGCGTCACATGCCGCATCGACAATCGCATCATAACTCTCAAAACAGCGATTAGACAACCAATGCTGTTTAAGGTACTGCCATACCTGTTCAGCAGGGTTAAGTTCAGGTGAGTAGGGAGGCAATTTAAGCATGGTCACATTGTCTTGATCCAAACTTGGTTGGTGCCATAGCGCCCCATCCAT